>JBAYUM010000160.1:0-4817 GCA_041675125.1 Candidatus Nanopelagicales bacterium | reverse complement strand
GCCGAAATCCATCACCTTGACATCACCGGAACGCGTGAGCATGACATTGCCGGGCTTGATGTCCCGGTGCACGATGCCATGGCGGTGTGCGTAGTCCAGTGCCGAAAGCACGCCGGAGGCGATCTCGAGTGCTCGCTCGGGAAGCAGGCGTCGACCAGAGGCCAGCAACTGGCGCAGAGTCATGCCATCGACATACTCCATGACGATGTACGGCACCACTACCTGCGGCTCACCCTCGGCGCCGTCGAGGCGATCTTCACCGCTGTCGTAGACGGCGACGATATTCGGATGGTTCAGTGCCGCAGCGGATTGCGCCTCGCGTCGGAACCGCACCTGGAAATCAGGATCGCGGGCAAGATCGGGACGCAGGATCTTGATGGCGACCCGACGGCCCAGCCGAACATCCCGAGCCTCGTGCACCTCGGCCATGCCGCCCCGCCCAATGACCTCGCCGATTTCATAGCGATCACCGAGCATGCGCACGTCGCTCACACTTCCTCCATCACGTTAAGGCCACATCCTCTCAGGTGCGCTCAGGATTGGCGCAGTACGGCTTCGATCACTTTCCGTGCGATGGGAGCCGCCAGCCCATTGCCACTGATTTCGGCGGTGCCGGCTTCCTCGATGCTTACCGCGACCGCCACCTTCGGGTTCTGTGCAGGCGCGAACGCGACAAACCACGCCACTGAAGGCCGGGCATTGCCGGTCTGCGCAGTTCCGGTCTTGCCTGCAACGTCAACCCCAGATATCCGGGCATTGGAGCCGGTGCCGTTCTTCACGACATTGACCATCATGTCCGTCTCGCTGGCGGCATTGGCTGCCGTCATCGCCTGCTTGAAGATCATCGGGGTCGTCGTCTGAAGCACGGACAGATCAGGACCGCGAATCTCCTGCACCATGTACGGGGTCATCAGCACTCCCTTGTTGCCAATCGCTGCGCCGACCATCGCCATCTGCAGGGCAGTGGCCCGCACATCGAACTGACCGATCGCGCTGAGTGCGGTCTGTGGCGCGTCGGGGTCAGCAGGAAAAGTCGATCGAGCGGCACGCAGAGGAATCTCAAACCGCGTGTCGAAGCCCATGAGCTCGGCCTGCTCGCGCAGCGCATCGGCCCCAAGCTGGTTGCCCAGCCAGGCAAATGCCGTATTGCAGGAGATGGCCAGTGCATTGCGCAGGGTGATGAGCCCGCTTGAACTGCATGCCTGATGGGTCCAGTTGTTGATGCGCTTGCTCGAATTGGGCAGTTGATAGGTCTTGGGCCCAGGGAGCAGCGAGTCAGCGGTGAACTTGCCGGAAGCCAGGGCTGCAGCCGTGACGACCAGTTTGAAGGTCGAACCGGGTGGATTCAAAGCGACGATGGGTCGATTGAGCAGGGGCTTCTTCGGATCGGCTGTGAGCTTGCTGTAGTACGTGCGAATGTCTGCGGGCTTGTGGGTCGACAGCAGGTTCGGATCGAATGACGGCGACTGAACGGATGCCAGGATCCTTCCTGTTGATGGCTCGATGGCGACGACTGAGCCGGTCTTCGATCCCAGCCCAGTGAATGCCGCCGCCTGAGCGAGGGGGTCAATCGTGGTGCTGACGGCACCTCCCTGGATCTGACGCCCTGCGAACAACTGCTTGGTGCGATCGACGAAGAGCAGGTCGGAACTGCCGTTGAGGATCTTGTTCTCAGTTCGCTCGAGGCCTGTGGCTCCATAGACAAGCGAGTAGAAGCCGGTGATCGGCGCATAGAGGGGACCATTGGAGTAGACCCGCTGGTAGCGCAGGGTGTCACCGGTGTCGACCGAGCGCGCTGCCGGGTCTGCGGCCACGAGTATGGGCCCGCGCTCACGGTCGTACTGCTCGAGGAGCTGACGCTGATTGCCGGGGCGCTCGCGGTAGTCGCTGGCGCGGAACACCTGGATCACGGTGACGTTCGCGATCAGCGCGAGCAGCAGCACCGCAAGCACCATGCCGACGCGACGGATAGGTCGGTTCATACGCGCCGCACGACCTGGGTGAGGGCCTCATCAACGCTGGGAACGAAGACATCGGGGCGTCTGGCTCGGTCGGAGATCCGGATCAACAACGCGATGATGACCCAGTTGGCAACGAGTGAGGATCCGCCATAGGAGAGGAACGGTGTGGTCAGGCCGGTCAGCGGGATCAGTCGGGTCACCCCGCCGATGATCACGAACACCTGCAGGGCAAGCACGATGGACAGGCCCACGGCGAGCAGTTGCCCGAATGAGTCGCGCACGGCAAGCGCGGTGCGCAGGCCCCGTTGCACCAATATGGCAAACAGCAGGAGTAGTGCGCACATGCCGGTCAGGCCTAGCTCCTCGCCGATGGCTGCCACGATGAAGTCCGTGTTCGCAAACGGGACGAACTCGGGGTAGCCCTGTCCCAGGCCGCTGCCGAACATGCCACCACTGGCCAGGCCGTAGAGCGATTGCACCAACTGGTAGCCAGTGTTGTTGGCATCACCCCAGGGATCCCACCAGATGTCCACTCGGACGCGCACATGCCCGAAAGCGAAGTAGGCAATGGTCGCGCCGATGACGAACAGCCCGGCTCCGAGGATCAGCCATGAGCGTCGCTGGGTCGCGATGTAGAGCATCAGGACGAACAGCCCGAAGAACAGCAAGGATGTGCCGAGGTCATGCTCGAAGATCAGAACGCCGAGCGAAACGATCCAGGCGACCAACAGCGGACCTACATCCTTGGGCCGCGGAAAGCCGACCCCGAAGACCTTGGTGCGCACGAGTGCAAGGGAGTCGCGCTTCACGACCAAGTAGCCGGCGAAGAAGATCGTGAGGAGGATCTTTGACGCCTCAGCCGGCTGGAACGACAGGCCGAAGATGTGCACCCAGAGGGTTGCGCCGTTGATCGTCGAGCCCACGACCGGAAGCAGCGGCAGGATCAGGCCGGCGAGACCAAGGAAGCCGAAGGTGTAGGTGAAGCGCTGCAGCCGGCGATGATCTGAGATCAGGATGAGGGTCGCGATGAACAGGACGACGGCAACTGCGAACCAGGTGAGCTGTGCGTACACGTCGGGGGTGGGAGCGGGAGCGCTGTTGCGCTCAGCACGCTGGGCAGAGGCAACATCGATGCGATAGATCATGACCAGGCCGAGGATGGTCAACAGGGTCGCCACCGGAAGCAGGATGGGGTCGGCGTACTGCGCGCGACTGCGGATGACCATGTGCATCGCGATCGCCAGCGCACCGACGATGCCCACGGTGACCCACATGGGCGTGGTCATTCCCACGCCAGTTGCCCAGCCGATCTGAACGGTGCCCATCACTCCGAGCAGCCACGCGCCGATCGTCAGCATGAGCTCGGTAGTGCGTCGCGTCGGCTGCCGGGTCGGCACAGATTGAAAGGCCATCAGCTCGTCGCCCCCGGGCAGCCCGTCGTGGGAGCGGTCTGGCAGTCAAGTGCGCGCTGCGACAGTTCGTGAATGATCCGGTCGGCATCGAGCGCGTCGGCTGCCGGGATCCCCTTGCTGACGAGTTCCTGATCGAAGAGTGGCAGGGCACCGACGGGAATGCGGCTGTCGCTGGTGACCGATGACAGCGAAACCCCGACGAGGGAGCCAGGAACCCCGTTGTAGACAGCAACGGTGCCAGTACCCGGATTACCGAGCACGCTGACGAACCACTGGGTCTGCAGCCAGGCGCGCCCTGTGGCAACTCCAACGAGGAGCACCGCGGCCACAATGACCACGCTCACCAGGGCTCGGACCCATCGGCGGCGACGGACCTCGCGCTTGCGCACTTCGAGGGCGTTCTCAGGGGTCGCTGCGCGCGCTCGTTCGCGCGCCACAGCAACGTTCTCTGGATCGGGCTGAGCATCAAGCGGAAACTGCACTCGTGGAAGCCGTTCGCGAACTCGCAGTTCCCCAGCTGCACCGACCACGACAGGCAGCACCTGTGAATCCTCGATATCCAGTTCGAAGTCAATGACATCCGCGACGACCACGGTGACGTTGTCGGGCGCGCCATGCTCGAGGGCAAGATCGACCAGTCGGGTGACGCATCCCGTTGGCTCTCCCGAGGACAGCAGGGCATGGATCTCCTGCCCGGTGAGGACTCCGGACAATCCGTCGGAGCACAGCAGGAATCGGTCTCCTGCGCGCGCCTCACGGACCGAGAGATCGGCCTCGACAGGCGAGACACCGTCGAGTGCGCGCATGAGGAGCGAACGACGTGGATGAATCGCGGCCTCCTCCTCGGAGATCTGGCCGGCATCGACGAGGGTCTGCACATAGGTGTGGTCATGCGTGAGTTGCACGAGTTCGCCATCACGCAGCAAATACGCGCGCGAGTCGCCGACATGAACCACTGCGATCCGCTCGCCGAGCCAGTAGATGCCGGTGACCGTGGTGCCCATGCCCTCGACCTCTCCGTCCTCGTGCACGAGGTCGACGAGAGTGCTGCCGATGCGATCGACGACCTCCGCCAGTGCGGTGACGGGATCTGCGGGGGGAGTCGCATCGAGCTCGGCGAGCATCGCCACTGCGGTGGCCGAAGCCAGTTCGCCTGCAGCGTGGCCACCCATGCCGTCCGCCACGACCAGCAGGCGAGGACCTGCGTAGCCGGAGTCCTCATTGCCGGGGCGAACGAGGCCGACGTCTGAACGTGCCGCGTAGCGCAGTTGCATCAGGCCACCGACTATTTCTGCAATTGCAGGGTTGTGCGACCGACCCGGAGTGGAACACCTGCGGGCAGGGCAGTTGGACTCGTGATGCGGGTCCTGTCAATCCATGTGCCATTGGTTGATCCGAGATCCTCGACCATCCATACGCCGTCGACATTGAACACACGGGTGTG
>JBAYUM010000159.1:0-4841 GCA_041675125.1 Candidatus Nanopelagicales bacterium | reverse complement strand
TCGCAATCTCGTCAGGGTGCACGAACGACGTTGCCATCTGGCCAACCCAGTCACGCGGCTCCCACCCAAGCGCGGAATCGACGGAAGGTGACACCCACTCCACTACGCCGCTGCGGTCCATGCGCATGATCACGTCAGAGGAGTTCTCGGCGAGCAGCCGGTAGTTCGCCTCACTTCGATCCAGCTCCTGCTCGGCCCGCACCTGCGCATCCACATTGCGGAGCGAAATGACGCGGCCAGGCTGTCCAAGGCCCGTGTCATCGACTGGCTTGCCCAGCGCCTCAACCCAGGTGAAATCCCCATCGGGCAGCTGCCATCGAAAGCGCAACTGGGCAGGCTTCCCGGTGCGCCTGCTGAAGTCAATGGCGCTCTTCACGCTTTCGAGATCATCTGGGTGGATGAACGTAGTGGCATTGCGGCCGATCAGGTCATTGGCAGCCCAGCCCACGGCCGTCTGGGCGGATGCCCCCACCCATGAGAGGTTCATGGACGGGTCGGCCAGGAAGACGACATCCGAGACATTCTCGGCAAGCAGCCGGAACCGCGATTCGGACTCCTGCAGCAGCCCTTCGGCTACGGCGCGCCCTGTCACCTCACGCCAGGTCACGGTGATGCGATCCCGTGACACTGGGGAGGCGCGCACGTCGAAATACCGGCCAAGGCCGCCTTCGGCAGTCTGATACCGGTAGGCGTCGCACACCAATGACTCACCTGTCTGGGCGACCTGCAGGTACTTCGCGAACAGCCCCGCCTTGACCGTATTCGGCACGGTGACCGACACCAGCTCGCCGATGAGCGCACTGGCGGGCATGAGCAGGTATTCGCAGGCTGCCACGTTGACATCCAGATAGATGAAATCGACGACGGTGTCGTCCTCATCGCGCACCGCCTGCAGCAGCACGACAGGATCGATGACCCCGTCAATCGTGACGCGCAGGAGTTCCTCGTCGAACTGGGCTCGTGCCCGTGCCTCCACGAGGTCATCGACCAGGGTCAACCCGCCCACGACGCCGACATTCTCACCTTGGTCATTGGTGACGAAGGTGAGCTTGTTGGTCATCCACAGATAGCGACCATCGCGGTGCCGCACACGAAGGAGATAACCCTCTTTCGGCGACACGAAGGCCCGCCCCGAATAGATCCTCTGCCGCAAGGACTCGGTTGCCTCCCGGTCGTCGGGATGCACCAGATCAGCCATCTGCGTATCGACGACGTCCTGTGGAGGCCAGCCCAAGGTGTGCTCGATGCTTGGCGACACCCACGTGATGCGCCTGTCCAGGCTTGCCAGGTAGACGACATCCGTTGCATGCTCGGCCATGAGCCGGAATCTCTGCTCACTGGCTGCCAGGAGCTGGCGACGGCTCCGGATCTGTGCAGAGATCAGGACGGAGATCAGTCCGACGATCAGGATGGCGCAAGAACGCAGCCAGGTGCCAGTCTCGGACAGTTGGTCCTGTATTGCCTCCAGGGATACGACGATCACCAAGGCCGCAGCCAAGAGCACCGCAGTGAAGCGCGGATTGCCCAGGACCGCTGAGGCGACGACAGGTACGACGACAAGCGGGAGAGGCTCGAGCGAAGGGGCTAGGAGATCTGCGAGAGCGATTGCGGGAAGGGAAAGGGCCAGAATCCAACTCGCGGTCGAGGCATTCAACTTTCGAAGAGATGTCATGACTGCTCGAATGGCCTTCCTTTGAATGTCCTGCGGACTCCCGATATCGCCCCAGACCCTAATGCCAAAGTGAGCGACCGCAGTCACTTCGATGCACCTTGGCGGACGACAGTTGACCGGTCAATCAGCCGTTGGACCGGTCAGTTGGCTGCGATCTTGGCGTAGTAGGCCTCCTCGGCCTGCTTCTTCGGGAAGCGCAGCAGCACCAGCAGCAGTCCGATGAGCGACAGCAGCAGCGCGACCCCCATGGCCGCGCTCTTGCCGTCGGTGAAGGCCTGCGAGGCCGCATGAATGATCTCCTGGCCGATATCGGGCGGGTACTGGCTGGCCACATGCTCCGCGCCGGCGAACGACGCGGTGAGCTCTTCGGCGATCTGATCGGTCACCTGCGAGGCCTGGGCCGGTGGCAGTCCGCTGATGTCGGCGTTCATCCTCGCGAGGTACTGCGCAGCGAGCATGCCGCCGAGCACGGCCTGCAGGACTGCCCCGCCGAAATCACGAGTGAGGTCAAGGAAGGCCGAGCCCATGCCAGCATGGGTTGTCGGAACAGATGACATCAGGGCACGCGAGGCAGGCGTAGCAGCAAGACCGACTCCGGCGCCCACGAACGCATAGGCGAGCAGGACCCACGCCAACGCCGTCTGGTCATGCCAGGTGAACAGCATGATCGCGAAGGCAACCGCCACTGACGCCAGTCCAAGGCTCAGGGTGAAGCGCCCGCCACGACTGATGATGATGTGGCCGGCGAGGGAGCCGAACAGGGCAGCACAGATGGCGGCAGGCAGTGCAACTGCGGCTGCCGACAGGGTGTCGTAGCCCAGCACGTTCTGCACGAACTGCTGGCCGATGAACATCGCGCCGATGAGCGCACCGAAGGTGATGGCACCCGCCACGAAGGCGACCCAGAAGGTACGTGCCCTGGCCAGCGGCAGTGAGACCAGTGGTCGCCTGGCCCGGCCCTGCTCCCAGAAGAACACGACGAAGGCACCGGCGGTGATGAGCAGGATCGTCCACCACTTTGCACCAGTGCCCTCGTGGAAGCTCTGGATGAGCATCACGAGTCCGCCCACCCCGATCACTGACGCGACACCGCCGACGTGGTCGACGGGTCCCTTGTCACCGGGAATGTGATTGGGGATCACGATGATGCCGATGACCAGCGCGAACAGGGCCAGTGGCACGGAGATGAGGAACACCGACCCCCACCAGAAGTACTCCAGCAGCCAGCCCCCGATGAGCGGGCCAAGGGCGGCGACACCAGCACCCAGGCCCGACCACAGTGCGATGGCCTTGACCTTGGCCCCGCCGCGGAACAGCGAGGAGATGAGCGACAGCGTCGTGGGAAACAGCAGCGCTGCGGCGAACCCTGAGGCCAGTCGGGCCAGCACCAGGAAGTCGGCGTTGGGGGCCCAGGCCGACATGCAGGCCGTTGGCACGGTGAGGATCGCACCGAGGATGAACAACCGCTTTCGGCCATAGCGATCACCGACAGCGCCCAGGTAGAGCACCGACGAGGCAAGGCCCAGGGCGAAGGCGTCAGCGATCGAGTCCAGCTGGTCCTGCGTGGCCGACAGATCACTGCCGATCGTGGGCAACGCGACATTGGCGACCGACAGGTTGATGTTGGCGACAATCGCACCCGTGATCAGTGCAAGAAGGATCAACCCTCCCCGTGCAGGACGCTCAGACGCACTGCCCGGTGCGCTCATGAATGCGCTGCGACCATTGGTTCGTCGTCGGTGATCTCGTCCTCGCCGGGTTCGATGTGAACCTTGGGAAGAATGCGATCGAGCCAGCCTGGCAGCCACCAGTTCGCCTTGCCCAGCAGTGACATCAGCGACGGCACGAAGATCAGGCGAATGACGAACGCGTCGATCAGCACGGCAGAGGCAAGTGAGACACCGAAGAGCTTGATCATCGAGTTGGTGTCGGCGATGAATGAGCCGAACACGATCGACATGATGGCTGCGGCGATCACCACGACGCGACCTGAACCGGCAAGTCCGCGACGAATCGACACTGCGTTGTCGTCCGTGCGGTTCCACTCCTCCTGCATGCGCGAAACCAGGAATACCTGGTAGTCCATCGACAGGCCGAACAGGATCGCGAAGACCATGATCGGCAGGAACGGGAAGATCGGCCCGGTTCCCGACAGTCCGATGAGGTCAGCAAGCCAGCCCCATTGGAAGATCGCCACAGTGACGCCGGTTGCGGCTGCGAAGCTCAGCAGGCTCGTGATCGCAGCGGTGAGCGGCACGACAATCGAGTGGAACAGCAGCATCAACGCCAGGAAGCCCAGGCCCACGACGAGCAGCAGGAACAGCGGCAATGCGTCGGTGAGCACAGTGGTGAAGTCACTGGTGATCGCCTGTGTGCCACCGACATAGAGCACGGCTCCGCTCGCCGCGGTGATCGCCGGATTGATGTCGCTGCGCAGGTAATTGAGCAGATCCGTCGTCGCCTCATCCTGCGGCGCGGTAGTCGGAGTGACCACGATGGTGCCGATGGTGCCATCGGGGCCGAAGACCTGAGGATTGGCCATGACCGCCGGCAGCATCGAACTGTCCGGCAGGGTGCTGGCAACCCCAGTGGCAGACTCCAGGCCCTTGACCGCAGCGGCATAGGCCGCGACATCATTGGCCTTCGGCAGCTTCACTGCAACGATGAACGGCCCGTTGACACCAGCGCCGAAGCCCTTGGCCTTGAGGTCATAGGCAACGCGAGCAGTGGATCCTTCCGGCTTGCCCGAGTCATCCGAGAACCCAAGACGCAGGCTGAACATCGGAATGGCGAGCACGAGCACCACGAGCAGCGAGATCGCGGCCGGGACCAATGGCCGCTTCTGCAGCATGCGCCCGTAGTGTGCCCAGGCCTTGCCCTCGGGGTGGACCTGTCCGGGCTTCTTGCCCCAGGGCAGGCGAATCGACAGCGCCTTGTTGCCGAGCAGGCTCAGCAATGCGGGCAGCATCCACAGCGCCGAGAGCATGACGCACAGCACGGTGACGGCCGAAGCAACGGCTAGGCCGTTGAAGAAGTTGATGCGCATCACGAACAGGCCGAGCAGCGCGATGATCACGGTGCCGCCGGCGAACAGCACGGCTCGACCGGCGGTCTGCACGGACTCGAGTGCTGCGGCCTTGGGATCATGGCCGGCCAGCACTGCCTGGCG
>JBAYUM010000158.1:0-4939 GCA_041675125.1 Candidatus Nanopelagicales bacterium | reverse complement strand
GCGCTTGCCATCCTGCTGAGGGTTGATCCAGGTTCGCCTGACAGTGCGCTGCACTGGCACACTCTGACGGTGCTGACCATGGATGACCTGAGCGTCCCCGTCGTGCTGGCCCCCATGGCGGGCATCACCAATCGGTCGTTTCGTCGCCTGTGCCGCGAGGCCGGTGCTGGCCTGTACGTGTCGGAGATGGTCACCTCACGGGCGCTCGTCGAGCGCAATGCAGAGACCGTCGACATGGTCACCTTCGATGCCGATGAGCAGCCTCGTTCGGTCCAGCTCTATGGGGTTGATCCCACGGTGATGGCCTTGGCTGTGCGCATCATCATCGACGAGGACCGTGCCGACCACATCGACATGAATTTCGGCTGTCCTGTTCCCAAGGTCACGCGCAAGGGCGGCGGCAGTGCGCTCCCGTGGAAGCGCGATCTGTTCAGGGCGATCGTCAAGGCTGCGGTCACTGCCGCCGATGGCAGGGTTCCGATCACGGTGAAGATGCGCAAGGGCATCGACGATGATCACCTCACCTATCTCGAAGCAGGTCGAGCTGCTGCAGAGGAGGGTGCCACCTGGGTTGCCTTGCATGGTCGCACTGCGCAGCAGATGTACTCCGGCAAGGCTGATTGGGAGGCCATCGCAAGACTCAAGGAGCACCTTGCCCCACTGGGCACGCCAGTGCTGGGCAACGGCGACATCTGGACAGCGGAGGATGCCCTGCGCATGATGGCCACGACTGGTGCCGATGGAGTCGTCGTGGGTCGCGGGTGCCTTGGCAGGCCGTGGCTGTTCGGCCAGTTGGCTGCTGCCTTCACCGGTCGTCCCATCCCTGCGGATCCTGATCTGGCCGAGGTGCTCGTGCTCCTTCGCCGCCACGCTGAGTTGCTGTGCCAGGACTATGGCGACTACAAGGGCATCAGGGACATCCGCAAGCACATGGCCTGGTACCTCAAGGGGTTCAGCGTGAAGCAGCAGATCCGCCAGGCCCTCGGCAATGTCGAGAGCCTCGACCAGCTCGATCGGCTGCTCGCCGAGATCGATCCGCGGCAGGAGTTCAACAGCGAGGTGGGGGCGGGCCCGCGTGGGCGCACTTCAGGTGGCAAGCGTCCTGCGCTGCCCGATGGCTGGCTGAATTCGCCATTGCTCGATGACAAGGCCCTGATCATGCTGAAGGATGCCGAGCTTGCCGTGAGCGGTGGTTGAGGCACCAATCCCGCTGCTCGATGGGGCGTGTGACGATCGGCACTATCCAGAGCATGGGCAAGTGCGATGAACTGAGCACATGAAGTCGACCAAGGCAGTGACACTGGTTCCCACATACGTCTTCTCGTTCACCCAGGGTGATCGTTCCCAGGCAGATCTTCTGGGCGGCAAGGGAGCGAACCTTGCCGAGATGACGCGACTTGGGCTACCCGTTCCTCCCGGATTCACGATCACCACGCTGGCCTGCAAGTCCTATCTCGAAGTCGGCGCTCTACCCGAAGGCGTCCAGGAGCAGGTCGCCGAGCAGGTGGCGCTATTGGAGCAAGGCCTTGGTCAGCGGCTCGGTGCCGACGAGGATCCGCTCCTGGTGTCCGTGCGCTCCGGCGCGCGTTTCTCGATGCCGGGCATGATGGAGACAGTGCTCAATGTCGGGCTCAATGATGCAAGCGTGAAGGGGCTGGCCAGGAAGGCAGACGATGAGCACTTCGCATGGGACTCCTATCGGCGCCTGATCCAGATGTTCGGCAAGACCGTGCTCGGACTCGAGGGAGCGCTGTTCGAAGAGGCACTCGACACCGCGAAGGCATCGGCAGGCGTGAGCACCGATGTCGAGTTGCCCGTCAATTCGCTCAAGCACCTGGTCACGGCCTACAAGGGAATCATCGCCATTCATGCCGATCAGCAGTTCCCGCAGGATCCCCAGGTGCAATTGCGGATGGCCATCGAAGCCGTCTTCAAGTCCTGGAATACCGATCGAGCACGGCTCTATCGCAGGCAGGAGCGCATTCCGCATGACCTCGGCACCGCTGTCAATGTGCAGGTGATGGCCTTTGGCAATTTCGGCGAGGGGTCCGGCACCGGTGTTGCCTTCACTCGTGATCCTGGAACGGGTGCGCGCGGCATCTACGGCGACTATCTGCCTGATGCACAGGGCGAGGATGTCGTCGCAGGAATTCGCAATACCTTGCCCCTTGCCGCGCTTGAGGACCTCGATCCCGATGCCTATCGCGAGCTTGTCGACATCATGCATCGCCTTGAGCTGCACTATCGCGATCTCTGCGACATCGAGTTCACCATTGAACGAGGCAAGCTCTGGATGCTGCAGACGCGCGTTGGCAAGCGCACTGCCGGCGCAGCATTTCGGATCGCAACGCAGTTGGTCGACGAGCATGTCATCACGATGGATGAGGCCTTGCTTCGCGTGAACGGTCATCAGCTCTCGCAGTTGATGTTTCCCCGATTCGTCTCAGACGTCCAGCACACGCTGCTCGCGCGAGGGATGAATGCGTCACCAGGTGCAGCAGTTGGTCGAGTGGTCTTCGATTCACTCACGGCGGTGCGCTGGGTGGCTGCAGGGGAGCGAGTCATCCTGGTCAGGCGGGAGACCAATCCCGATGACCTCGAGGGCATGGTTGCAGCAAGTGGAGTGCTGACCAGTCGCGGCGGAAAGACCTCGCATGCGGCAGTGGTCGCACGTGGCATGGGCAAGACCGCGGTCTGCGGTGCCGAGGAGCTCGAAGTCGACACGAGGGCGAAGAAGATCACGAACCATGCCGGGGTAGTGGTCAATGAAGGTGATCTCGTCTCCCTTGACGGTGCCACCGGTGAGGTATTCCTCGGCGAGGTGCCGGTCGTCAGCAGTCCTGTCGTGCGCTATTTCGAGGAAGGCCTCGATGCAGCGATCGAGCAGGCAGATGGGGAGACGATCGAGCTCATCCGTGCAGTTGACCGCCTCATGCATCACGCAGATGCGCGCAGGCGGCTTGGCGTGCGCGCCAACGCCGATACTCCAGACGATGCGCTGCGTTCTCGCAGGATGGGAGCAGAGGGCATTGGCCTGCTGCGAACCGAGCACATGTTCCTCGGGGAACGCAAGACCTATGTCGAGCGCCTGATCCTTGCGGACACCGACGTAGAGCATGATGAGGCGCTTGCGGCGCTGCTTCCCCTGCAGCGCAAGGACTTCATTCGGATCCTCGAGGTCATGGATGGGCTTCCTGTCACCATCCGCCTGATCGATCCACCACTTCATGAGTTCCTGCCGGATTTCACCGAACTCGCGGTTCGCGTCGCGTTGGCCGAATCGCGCGGGGAGCGGTCAGAGCCCGAACTACGCATGCTGCAGGCCGTCCGGCGGCTGCATGAGCAGAATCCGATGCTGGGCCTTCGAGGCGTGCGGCTCGGACTCGTCCTTCCCGGGCTCTTCGCGCTCCAGGTGCGGGCCATTGCCGAGGCCGCCTGCTTCCGCCAGCGCATGGGCGGCAACCCCATGGCCGAGATCATGATTCCTCTCGTTGGCTCGATTCAGGAACTGGAACTGGTGATCGATGAGGCGGCAACCGTGCTCAAGAGCGTGGCCGATGCCCATGGCTGCACCTTGGCCTTTCCTATCGGAACGATGATCGAGCTCCCGCGTGCTGCAGTGACAGCAGGCCAGATCGCCGAGGCCGCTGAGTTCTTCTCCTTCGGCACCAACGACCTGACCCAGACGACTTGGGGGTTCAGTCGCGATGACGTTGAGGGAGCGTTCTTCTCGACCTATCTGGAGAAGGGAGTCTTCGGAGTATCGCCCTTTGAGTCCCTCGACCAGGAGGGTGTGGGCGAGTTGGTGCGGATAGCAGTGGAGCGCGGTCGCAAGACACGGCCAGATCTGCATTGCGGGGTCTGCGGCGAGCATGGCGGTGACCCGGAGTCGATCCACTTCTTCGACGAGGTGGGACTCGACTACGTCTCCTGCTCGCCGTTCCGGGTGCCCGTCGCACGACTCGAGGCGGGACGGGCGACGGTCGAGAGGTCGACGGTGGGCAGTGATTCTCGCTAGTCGACCGGATGCACCAGTTGTGGCTGCGTCCAACGGGTGAGCAGGTAGTACCGCATCAGCGCTGCGGTCTCGCGGCCGACGTAGTCACTGGTCAAGGCAGTTCCAGGACCCGATTTGGCGGGGGACAGATGTGCGTCGATGCCGTAGCCACTGGCGATCGCTGACGCCCGAGCGGCATTGGGCGGGTCGGTGACGATGGTCGCCGATTGCCAGTGCAAGTCATTCATGACCGCGGCGATCATCTCCAGCGATCCCAGGGTGTCCACTCCGGTGGTGAAGCTGACGATGTCTCGCGCAGGCACTCCGCTGGCGACCAGGAGTGTGCGTTCAGCACTCGTCGTGGAGTCCTTGCCGGTGAGCATGATCACCGGTGCCACTTTCTGGTGGTAGAGCTCGGCAGCGTGGCCCACTCGCGAGGCGAGCACCTCGGCTCCGTCGCCCCAGAAGCGGCTCGGGTCCATCAGCACGATGGCCTGGGTCTTGCTGCGGTCATCGAATTGGGCACTCAGCACGATCTGCATGACAGCGCCGATGGGAATGAGCAGCGCGAGGGCGATGAGGATCGTCAGGCCAGCAGTCAGCCAGCCTCGTAGCGATCGAGGTCGATGTGGAGCGACTGCCTGGCGTTTGGATGGCGCCGACGGTGCACTCACTCGCACATGCTCACACTCGAACCGGTCGATCTGGGGGAGGCCGCACCGCACGGCAGGAGGTTGTCGGTCACATCGAGTCCCGGCACCTATCTCGCAAGAGGCATCGTTAGTGTCTGGTCAGTGAGCAGGCTTGCTGGGTACGACGAGAGCGCGAGGGCGCGATTCGTCCCCGAACCCATCAAGGAGTCCGTGCGCAGTCCCTTCGCTCGCGATCGGGCCCGGGTCCTGCATTCGGCAGGACTGCGGCGCCTGGCGGCGAAGACCCAGG
>JBAYUM010000157.1:0-4952 GCA_041675125.1 Candidatus Nanopelagicales bacterium | reverse complement strand
GATCAGGGTCCGGGTGGCATCGACCGACCATGGATCGACGGTGCCCTCCCTGGTCCACGCACTGCCGAGTTCCATGAGCGGCAGGTCGCTGAACGCCGGTGCGAGCAGTTGAACGCCGAAGGGCAGTCCGTCAGTGCGCATGCCGGCAGGGACGGCAATGGCGCACAGGTCCAGCAGATTGGTCATGTTGGTGAAGACACCGTTGCGGGAGTTCGCACCCACTGGGTCAGCGGCCACCTGGGCCAGGGTCGGGTGCCAGGGCGTTACCGGCAGCAGCAGTGCATCGGCATTGACGAAGCACGCCAGGGCCAGGCGCGCCAGGCGCGCGAGCTCATGAGCGGCGGTGAAGGACTGCACTGCGGTGAACTCGGATCCGCGTTGCACGATCGACCGTACTGTCGGGTCCAGATGCGGACCATCGGGCTCGAGCAGTTGGCCGAAGGCAGCGGTGCGCTCGGAGACGAATGGCGCTTCGTAGAGCAGTCGCGCAGCGGCGAGGAATGGCTCGACGTCCACGGGTACGAGGATCGCGATTGATGCGGCATAGGCGAGTGCCTCCTGCCACGCGGCCTCATGTGCCGGCTCGAGATCAAGCGGGCCACTCGGCACGGCAATGACGCGCAGGTGCTGCGCGATGCCTTGGGGCAGTGCTGCTGGCATCGGCCGGGAATACGGATCGGCGGCATCGAAGCCCACGAGGGCGGTGAAGGCTGTCCGCGCCTCCGCGACAGTGCGGGTCAAAGTGGTGATGCAATCGAGTGACGGGCATGCCGGAAGGAGCCCGGAGTTGGAGACCAGCCCGCGCGAGGGCTTCATGCCGATCAGCCCGTTGAAGGCGGCGGGCACGCGACCGCTGCCGGCCGTGTCAGTGCCGAGTGCGAGTGGAACCACGCCGGCCGCTACCGCGATCGCGCTGCCACTGCTGCTTCCGCCGCTGATGTGTGTAGGGGAGTACACGCTGTGGCAGGCGCCATAGGGAGTGCGCGTGCCGACGAGGCCGGTCGCGAACTGGTCCATATTCGTCTTGGCGATCGGGATCGCTCCCGCGGCCATCAGTCGCCGGACTGCATGGGCATGCTGTGCTGCTGGCTGCGTCAGTGTCGGACAGGCTGCCGTGGTCGCCATGCCCTGGACATCGATGTTGTCCTTGACGGCAAAGGGCACTCCGGCGAGTGGTCCCTCACCTGCAGAATGCGCGAATTCGGCTATGCCGGCATCGTCGAGGATCGAGATGAATGCTGGTTGATCCAGTGCGCGTGCTCGTGCCGCAGCGTCGAGCGCTGCTTGGGCCGGAACGGTCATGCATCGACTCTTGAGTCGACATCGAGCACTGCAAGCAGTTCTGCGGACCCGGCGATGGCGCCGAAGACCCCACCCTGCATGGTCACCATCTTGAGCGCGGCCGCGTAGTTGCCGGTGTCGGTTGCTCCGGTGCAGTCGGTGAGCAGCAGGCACTCATAGCCTCGGTCATTGGCCTCACGCATGGTGGTGTGCACGCATACGTCAGTGGTGATTCCGGTGAAGATCAGATGCGTGATGCCACGGGTGCGCAGCAGGAGATCGAGATCAGTGGCGTAGAAGGCACCCTTGCCAGGCTTGTCGATGATCAATTCGCCCTCGATGGGGGCCACCTCAGGGACGATCTCCCAACCGGGTTCTCCGCGAACGAGGATGCGTCCGCATGGGCCGGTATCACCGATGGCTGCGCCGATACGCGCAGAGCGCCAGAGCTTGTTCGGCGGGCAGTCCGAGAGATCGGGACGATGGCCCTCGCGCGTGTGGATCACTGTCAGGCCTGCCTTGCGCGCTGCGGCAAGAACCCGTGCGGTCGGCTCGAGGCCGGCGCGGGTGAGATTGAGGTCATAGCCCATCGCATCGACATAGCCGCCAGGTCCGCAGAAGTCGACCTGCCAGTCGATGCACACCAGTGCAGTCGTCGCCGAGTCGAAGGTCCCGTTGTAGGGCCAGGCATAGGGATTGGCTTCAACCTGAGTGAAGAGCGGCATGGGGCTCCTTAGTAGTGGTTCGGTCGTGGAAGGTCAGTTGGCGAGGGCTGCCAGGACGGCAGCAGTGGTGCCGATGGCTCCGAAGATGCCGCCCGACATCTCGACCATCGAAAGGGTGTTGGCCTTGAGAGCAGGATCGAGCGCTGCTGTTGCGTCATGCACGAGCAGGCATTCATAGCCTTGATCATTGGCCGTTCGCATGGTGGAGTGCACCGCGGTCTCGAGCGGCACACCCGCGAGCAGCAGGTGGGTGATGTGCCAGCCTCTCAAGTACGAGTCGAGCTGGCTGCCGAAGAATCCATCGAGCCCGGCAGCCGTGAACGAGCGTGCGGGAAACAGCAGTTCTGTGGGTGGCGACCAGGGGTCGCCACCCACAGGCTGTCCACTGGCGGTCATGTCCTGCCCCCGTCGCACCAGAGGTCCGGCGGGGGTGACGACCAGCACCTGCGCGCCGAACGTCACCACCGCCGAAGCGAGCTCGGTGACAGCGGCCATGGCCGCATCACCATCAGCACTGCTGATTCCATGCACTGCACCGCCGGGAACCAGGACCACCAGGGCAAGGCCGGAGGCCTCGATCCTTGAGTCGTAGGGCCAGGGATACGGAGTCGTGTCAGCCACCAGGTTTGCTGGTTGCTTGGTCATCGTCCGCATGTCGAGTGCTGGCATGGAATCAGAGGTCACTGTGCGAGCTTTCCCTTCACTCCGTCGACGAACCAGTTCATGCCCTCGATTGCCGGGTCGCCGTACTGGAGCGCAGTCCCTGCAGGAACCTCGACCTTGCCGGCCTGATCCTTGATCGGACCGGTGAACACCGAGGTGCCCGGTGTTGAAAGGCTGTCCAAGGCAGCCGAGATCGTGGCCTTGGTGTCGTCGGTGACCGTTGGGCCGTATGGCGACTGCACGAACGGGTTCTCGCCATCCTGGAGTCCTACGCGGAAGTTGCCGTTGTAGGGGCTGCCCGTGAACTGCCCGGCCAAGGTGGTGGCGACGATGTCCTCATAGAGCGGTCCCCAGTTCCACTGCGAGCCGGTGAGCCAGCCCTTGGGTGCCAGCGAGGATGCATCTGCGTGGTAGCCGACGGTCATCGCACCTGCGGCCTCCGTGGCCTTGATGATCGTGTCCGTGCAGTCCTGATGCTGGGTGATGACATCGACGCCCTGCTTGAGCAGGCTGTCGACCGCTGCCTTCTGCTTCTGCGGATCACACCAGCTCGAGGTGCTGATCACCGAAGTCGTCGCCTTCGGGTTGACCGACTGCGCACCAAGCTCGAAGGCGTTGATGTTGTTCACCGTCTGCGGGATCGGGAATGCGTAGATGTATCCCAGCTTGTTGCTCTTGGTTGCCTTCCCTGCTGCAATGCCGGCCAAGTACACAGGCTCGTAGACCGTGCCGAAGTAGGTGCCGATGTTCGGCCCGATCGCCTTCGGGTCTGAGATGTAGTTGCCCTGCTGCACCACGACCACGTCTGGATGCGCTGCCGCGAGCTTCTGTGCTGCCTGCAGGTGGCCGTAACTGGTGGCGAAGAGGATCTTGGCCCCGCGACTGACCATGCCTTCCATCACTCGATAGGCGTTGTCATCCTCGGGAACGTTCTCCTCGGTCAGCACCTTCAGGTCCGGGTAGGCCGCTGCGAGCTCCTGGCTGCCCTCGTAGGCGGCCTGGTTGTAGCCGAAGTCGGTCTTGGGCCCGACGAAGATGAAGCCGACTGCCGACCCGCCTGTGCCCGGAGCCGAACCTGCAGGAGCCGTCGATGCGGCATCGGTGGGTGCGGTGGTTTCACTCGTCGACGCGGTGCTGCTGCATCCTGCGAATAGGAGTGCCGCGGCAATAGCAGCACCAACGATTGGGATTTTGCGCATTTGGAACCTTTCCAATGGTCAGACACGACGCATGTCTGCGGGTGAAGTGAGTGAAAGGCACTCGACGGCGAATCTAGGGATGGGGTGTTTCGCGCATTGATGAGATTTGTTAAGTGTGCATTTCGCCTTCCGATGGAACACCCGGCAAAGGGACCGATAGAGCGTCGGAATCGAAATGCAAATGAAACGGTGGGGAACGCGTCGGAAATCTTGCGTCACTAGCGTCCCTCGATGTGACGACAGATGCGATGCACGGAGGTCCACTGCTCGATGTGATCGGCTGCACCAAGAGATTCGGTGAATTGGTTGCCAATGACGCAGTGAACTTCTCAGTGAAGACAGGCGAGATCCACGCCTTGATCGGCGAGAACGGCGCCGGTAAGTCGACGCTGCTGAAGATGATCTTCGGGCTCTATCACCCCGATGAGGGACAGATGATGTTCGAGGACCGCGAGGTCGTGGTCGCTACCCCACTCACTGCGCGTGCGCTCGGGATTGGCATGGTCTTCCAGGACCTGCGCCTGGTGCCCGCACTGACCGTTGCAGAGAACATCGCACTGGCCATGCGCACCAAGCGCCTCAATATGCGCGATGTCCGGGAGGCGATCACCGCTGCCAGCCTGCAGTTCGGCCTGTCTGTCCATCCGGGTGCCCTGGTGCGTCACCTCTCCATCGGCGAGCGTCAGCGGGTCGAGATCCTGAAGGTGCTGCTCACCGGTGCCCGTCTGGTCATCCTCGATGAGCCGACCAGTGTGCTGGCGCCCCAGGAGGTCGAGGGGCTCTTCGCCGTGCTGCGCCGGCTGCGTGACGAGGGCTATGGCGTGGTCATCGTGACCCACAAGCTGCCCGAGGTGCGCGCGATAGCCGATCGGGTGACCGTGCTGCGAGGAGGCAAGGTCATCCTCGACGGCGAGAACCCCAATGACTACGACGATGCGGCGCTTGTCGTTGCGATGGTCGGCTCCACAGTCTCGCCGATCCGACGGGCATCGGGTCGCGAGACAGCAGGCGAGACCGTTCTGGAAGTGATGTCGGTGAGTGCCGACGGCGATCACGGCGCCGCTGCGGTGAAGGATGTCAGCCT
>JBAYUM010000156.1:0-5005 GCA_041675125.1 Candidatus Nanopelagicales bacterium | reverse complement strand
GCAGACCACAGGCGACCTCGATGGTGCTGGTCTTGCCGGCCCCATTGGGGCCCAGCAGGGCGGTGATGGCACCGGGCTCGGCGGTGAAGTTGAGTCCTGCGACTGCGGTGAGGGGTCCGTATCTCACGACGAGATCGGTGATTTCCACGGCAGACACCCCCTGAGCATAGGGAGCGGGCAGGAGGGAGCGACCCCCGGGTTTTGGATTTTCAGCGAATTACGCAACAATGACGTTGTGAAATTCCCCGGCGATGCAGCAGAGCGAGTGGCGCGCAGTCTGCTGTCCGCTGGCCCGGGCACGCCCTCGCAGTTGGCCGAGCGCCTGAGCCTGTCATCTGCTGCCATTCGCAAGTCCCTGGCCTCGCTGCAGGCCGATGGACTGGTGTTCGCGTCCGAGCGTGCTCCCTATGGCCCGGCCCCGGCCAAGCGGCGAGGTCGCCCGAGCCAGGTCTTCAGCCTGACCCCGCGCGGTCGTACTGCTCTCAACCAGGACTACGACGATCTGGCGATCGATGCGCTGCGCTTCGTCGCGCAGGTGCAGGGCCCTGCAGGCATCGAGGCCTTCGCCGCCCAGCGGGCCGGCAAGCTGATGGCCCAGTTGCAGCCCCTGGCTGACACCACCGAGGGTGCCGTGCACCAGCTCGCACGGACTCTCACTGATGCGGGCTATGCCGCGACGGTCGAGGAGATGTCCGACGGCCGCTACACGGTGCAGTTGTGCCAGCACCATTGTCCGGTGGTGGATGCGGCAAGTGAATTCCCCGAGCTCTGCGAAGCAGAGACGCACGCCCTGGGCGAGGCCCTGGGCCTGCACGTGACCCGACTAGCCACCTTGGCCCATGGCGACGGTGTGTGCACGACCTTGATTCCACTTGTCCAGCGAAAGGCAATGGCATGAGCACCGAACAAGCCACCACCATTGAGGAAGTCGGCCGATACGACTACGGCTGGCACGATCCGGACTCCGCGGGCACCAATGCACGTCGCGGCATCAATGAGGAGGTCGTGCGCGACATCAGTGCCAAGAAGAACGAGCCGGCGTGGATGCTCGAGATGCGCCTCAAGGGCCTGCGCCTGTTCGAGCGAAAGCCCATGCCCACCTGGGGTTCGAATCTCAATGGCATCGACTTCGACAACATCAAGTACTTCGTGCGTTCGACCGAGAAGCAGGCGTCGAGCTGGGAAGACCTTCCCGATGACATCAAGAACACCTACGACCGCCTGGGCATCCCCGAGGCCGAGAAGCAGCGGCTCGTGTCAGGCGTTGCCGCGCAGTACGAATCCGAGGTGGTCTATCACAAGATCCGCGAGGATCTCGAGGAGCAGGGTGTGCTGTTCCTGGATACCGATACCGCCCTGCGTGAGCACGAGGATCTCTTCCGAGAGTACTTCGGAACCGTGATCCCAGTCGGTGACAACAAGTTCGCGGCGCTGAACACCGCAGTGTGGTCCGGCGGGTCCTTCATCTACGTGCCCAAGGGCGTCAACGTCGAGATTCCATTGCAGGCCTACTTCCGCATCAACACCGAGAACATGGGCCAGTTCGAGCGCACGCTGATGATCATCGACGAGGGCGCCTATGTGCACTACGTCGAGGGCTGCACGGCCCCCATCTACTCATCTGACTCCCTGCACTCGGCCGTGGTCGAGATCGTCGTGAAGAAGGGTGCTCGCTGTCGTTACACGACGATCCAGAACTGGTCGACGAACGTGTACAACCTCGTCACGAAGCGAGCCGTTGCGCATGAGGGGGCAACCATGGAGTGGGTTGACGGCAACCTCGGTTCCAAGGTCACCATGAAGTACCCGGCAGTCTGGCTGATGGGCGAGCGTGCTCATGGCGAGACCCTCTCGATCGCCTTCGCCGGTCCAGGCCAGCATCAGGATGCGGGCTCGAAGATGGTGCACGCGGCACCCAACACCACCTCGACCATCGTGTCGAAGTCAGTGGCGCGCGGCGGCGGTCGCACCTCGTATCGCGGTCTCGTGCAGATCAACGAGGGCTGTCACGGCTCGCGTGCCACGGTGAAGTGCGATGCCCTGCTCATCGACAATGAGTCCAGATCCGACACCTACCCCTATATCGACGTCCGTGAAGACGATGTCTCCATGGGGCATGAGGCCACGGTCTCCAAGATCAGTGACAGCCAGCTCTTCTACCTGATGTCGCGCGGCATGACCGAGGACGAGGCAATGGCCATGATCGTTCGTGGCTTCATCGAGCCCATCGCGCGTGAACTGCCGATGGAGTACGCCCTCGAGTTGAACCGCCTTATCGAAATGCAGATGGAGGGCTCGGTCGGATGAGTGTGGCAACAACCCCGCCTGCGGACTTGGCGCCGCGGGTGCATTCGCTCAACCCGGGCGACTTCACCGTGCCCACCGGTCGTGAGGAGGAATGGCGTTTCTCGCCGACCCAGCGACTGAGCGCATTCTTCGCAGTCGATGCAACGGCCGGGTTCGTCCGTGCCGATGACGCGCTGGGCGTTTCCGTCGTGCCCATGTCGGAGGTCGCCAGCTCGTGGGTGCCGACCGATCTGCCCTCGGCGATCGCCCGTGCGTCGGTGAGCAATGCGACGATCATCGAGATCCCTGCGCAGGCTCGGTGGGATGAGCCGGTGGTCATCGATCTGGTCGCCACTGCAGAGTCGGCGTACCAGCATGTCGAGATCTTCGCGGGTCATTTCAGCAGTGCGACCCTGGTGCTGCGCCAGAATCTCACGGGAGACGTCAACGGCACGATCGTGGCCAATATCGGCGATGGCGCATCGCTGAACATCGTCACGATCATCGATGGCCGCCTGGATACCGCGTATGCCATGCAGATGCCGGTGATCCTGGGTCGCGACGCGTCATACACCGGAACCCTGGCAACCCTGGGCGGTGGAGCGGTGCGCATCACCAATGCAGTTGACTACCGCGCGCCAGGCGGTCATGCGGACCTGCTGTGCGCCTTTCTCGCTGACACCGGTCAGCATGTTGAGCACCGAGTGTTCGTCAATCACGAGCAGCCGCACTGCACGAGCAATGTGCTCTACAAGGGTGCGCTCATGAATGCGGGTGCGCGCAGCGCGTGGATCGGCGATGTCCTCGTTCACAAGAATGCAATTGGCACCGATACGTACCAGATGAACCGCAATCTACTGCTGTCCGAAGGCGCACGCGCCGACTCGGTTCCCAATCTCGAACTCGAGACCGGCGACATCGTACGAGCCGGACATGCGAGTGCAACCGGCCGATTCGATGATGAGCAGGTGTTCTACCTGCAGTCGCGTGGTCTTTCCCTCGAGCAGGCGCGTCAGCTCGTGGTTCGCGGGTTCTTCGCGGAGGTGCTGAACGACATCAGTGCTGCGCATTTGCGTGATGAACTGCTGGCCAGGATCTCAAGCCGCCTTGGCATCGAGGCGCTGGAAGGCAGTGATGACTGAGTTCGTTCGCGTTGCCACCGTTGATCAGGTCCCTGTCGGCACATCGCTGAAGGTACTGGTCAGCAATCGCCCTGTCGCTGTCGTCAACTGCGATGAGGGCGTATTCGCCATCTCTGATCTGTGCTCCCACGCCGATGTCTCGCTGTCAGAGGGCGAGGTCATCGATTGCACGATCGAGTGCTGGCTGCATGGCTCGCAGTTCAGCCTGCGCACCGGTGCCCCGCTGGGCCCCCCGGCGATCACACCTGTGCCCACCTACGAAGTCCGCCTCGTCGACGATGGCGGTCAGACGCATATCGACATCGCAACAGAACCCACGCCCTTTAGCCCAGATGGAAGGCCCCAGTCATGAGCGCACTCGTCATCACCGATCTGCACGCGCAGGTCGAGACTGATCTCGGTCCCAAGGACATCCTGCGCGGAGTCGACCTCACCGTCGATTCCGGACACACCCATGCAGTCATGGGCCCGAACGGCTCAGGCAAGTCGACCTTGGCCTATGTCATCGCCGGGCATCCGCGCTACACCGTGACCTCAGGCTCCATCACGCTCGACGGTGTCGATGTGCTGGGCATGACAGTCGACGAGCGGGCCCGCGCCGGTCTCTTCCTGGCCATGCAGTACCCGGTCGAGGTTCCGGGGGTCTCGGTTGCGAACTTCCTGCGCACCTCGGTCACGGCCGTGCGTGGAGAGGCTCCCAAGCTTCGCGTGTGGATCAAGGAGATGAAGGAGGCCATGGCCGCAATCCAGATGGATGCGTCGTTCGCCGAGCGCAGCCTGAATGAGGGCTTCTCCGGTGGTGAGAAGAAGCGACTGGAGATCCTCCAGCTCGGCCTGCTCAAGCCCAAGATCGCGATCCTTGACGAGACTGACTCTGGCCTGGATGTCGATGCCCTGCGTGTCGTCTCCGAAGGGGTCAATCGCTTCCGCGAGGAGACCGGTGCCGGCACGCTGCTCATCACGCACTACACGCGCATCCTGCGCTACATCAAGGCAGACGTCGTGCACGTGTTCTCCGATGGTCGCATCGTCGAGACAGGCGGGCCGGAGCTTGCCGACATCCTCGAGGCCGATGGCTACGAGCGTTTCACGACGGCCAGGAGCGCCTAGTCAAGTGTCCGCCCTCGACGTGGCGGCCATCAAGGCCGACTTCCCGATCCTGGCTTCCACAGTTCGTGGCGGCCATCCATTGGTGTACCTCGACAGCGGTGCCACCTCGCAGAAGCCACGCAGTGTCCTGGATGCCGAACGTGAGTTCTATGAGCACTCCAACGCTGCGGTCCATCGAGGCGCGCACGCGCTGGCCGAGGCTGCGACCGATGCCTACGAGTCGGCACGACTGGCCATTGCGGGGTTCGTCGGTGCTCGATCCGAGGACCTCGTCTTCACCAAGAACGCCACTGAGAGCCTCAACCTGGTCGCATATGCCTTCTCGAATGCCACCGACCTGGCCCGGTGGAATGCCGACGAGGTTGATCCGAGATTCGTGCTCAGGCCTGGTGACTCCATTGTCGTCACCGAGATGGAGCACCATGCCAATCTGGTGCCATGGCAGGAGGTGTGCCGCAAGACGGGCG
>JBAYUM010000155.1:0-5021 GCA_041675125.1 Candidatus Nanopelagicales bacterium | reverse complement strand
CGGAGGTTCCGATGCCGAACGCCAGGGCTCCGAATGCACCATGGGTGGACGTATGCGAGTCGCCGCACACAACCGTCATTCCTGGCTGGGTCAGGCCCAGTTGGGGTCCGACCACATGCACGATGCCCTGCTCGACATTGCCGAGCGAATAGATGGGCACGCCGAATTCGGCGCAGTTGGTGCGCAGCGCATCAACCTGTGCTCGCGAGACGGGGTCGGCAATCGGTGCCAGGATGTCGATCGTCGGAACATTGTGATCCTCGGTCGCCAGGGTCAGGTCAGGCCTGCGCACCTTGCGTCCGGTCGCACGCAGGCCATCGAAGGCCTGCGGACTCGTGACCTCATGCACGAGGTGCAGATCGATGTAGAGCAGGTCCGGTTCACCTGTTGCCCGACGCACGACATGCGCCTCCCAGACCTTCTCCGCCAGTGTCTTCGCCATCGCCTGCTCCTTTGCGTGTCGATATTTGACATCTCACTATGTGAGACAGCAATATCAAGGTATGGACAACTCTAGCGGAGTCGGCGTCGTGGACAAAGTCGTGGCCCTCCTTGGCTCATTGGCCGGCGGTCCGATGACCCTGCAGGAGCTCTCGGATGCCACCGGACTGCCGCGACCAACAGCCCACCGGCTGGCTGTGGCCCTGGAGCACCATGGGCTGGTCGCGCGCGCCGATGGTGCCCAGTTCGCTCTGGGTCCGCAGCTTGCCGAGTGGACCATGCCCCATGCCCCCTGGGTCAGCGCCGCGACGACGATTGCTCGTGAGCTGCGCGATGCCAGCGGTGTGAGCGCACAGGTGTACCGGCGGGCCGGCAGCGAGCGCGTCTGCGTTGCAGCCGCAGAACCGGCACGCGGCCTGCGCGACACCGTCCCGGTCGGGGCCCTGCTCACGATGAAGGCCGGTTCCGCGGCTCAGGTGCTCGCTGCATGGTCGACTGCCGAGGACCAGGCAGCGGTGCTGCACGGGGCCACCTTCACCTCCAGCGACCTGGCAACCGTCCGTAAGCGGGGCTGGGCTCAGTCGATCGCCCAGCGCGAGCCGGGCGTGGCCTCACTGGCAGCTCCGGTTCGCGATGCGACCGGCCAGGTCATCGCAGCGATGTCGATCTCTGGACCAATCGATCCATTGGCCAGGCCGACCAAGCAGCAGATCGCGGCACTGCTGGCCGCAGCCGCGCAGCTCGAATCAGCCATCACCCACTGAAAAAACTCTTGGCCCCCTCCACAAGGAGGGGGCCAAGTAGCCCCGACGGGATTCGAACCCGCGCTACCGCCTTGAGAGGGCGGCGTGCTAGGCCACTACACAACGGGGCCAAATTGATGGAGTCTCCTCCAACAATCGCGTAGCGATCATAGAGATCGCCACGCTCGCTGGGGTACCAGGACTCGAACCTAGACTAACTGAACCAGAATCAGTTGGGCTGCCAATTACCCCATACCCCATGGGACTTGCTGTGACTGACTGACAGAGTTTAGGGGTCAGGCACCGCGACCCAAAATCGGGTATCCCCGTACGGCTGTCAGACTCCTGAATCTGCACTGGATACCAGGGAATCCAGTGCGTCTTGAAGCATGATCGGTTGCAGTATCGGATGGACTGCTAGCGAATGCTGTGGGCCTCCCTCAGGCGACGCAGGCAGGTCTCCTTGCCCAGGATCTCCATCGACTCGAAGAGCGGCGGCGAGATGCGTCGTCCGGTGATGGCAACGCGCACCGGACCGAAGGCCAGTTTCGGCTTCAGTCCAAGGCCTTCGACCAGGGCGCTCCTGAGCGCCTCCTGGATCGCATCGGTCTTCCAGTCCGCAAGCTCGTCCAGGGAGGCGACAGCGGCGGCGAGCGCCTCGTCCGCGTCCTCACCGAGGACCGCACGGGCATCGTCCTCGTCGATGACGAACTGCGCCTGGTCGACCAGGAGAAAGCCGAGCATCCCCACAGCCTGATTCAAGGTCTCCAGGCGCTCCTGGATCAGGGGCACTGCAGCCTCCAGCACCGCCTGGTGCTGCGCCGAAGGCGGGATGCTGATGAGGTTCCGTGCCGCCAGCAGGGGGGAGATGCGCCCGATGAGGTCCCCGAGGCTGATCCGGCGAATCCAGTCACCATTGATGGCATTGCACTTCTTGAGATCGAATCGCGCTGGGTTCGCACTGACTCGCTCGAGGGCGAAGGCCTGCGCCATCTCGTCGAGGGAGAAGAACTCCTGATCATCGCCCATCGACCAGCCGAGCAGTGCCAGGTAGTTGAGCAGCGCTTCGGGCAGATAGCCCTCGTGGCGATACATCAGGAGTGAGGACTCAGGATCGCGCTTGGAGAGCTTGCGATTGCCCTCACCCATCACATAGGGCAGGTGGCCGAACTGCGGGGTGGTGCCATCGCTCACGCCAATGGCAGCAAGGGCCTCGTACAGGGCTATCTGGCGCGGAGTGGACGACAGCAGGTCCTCACCCCGCAGGACGTGGGTGATCCGCATCAGTGCATCATCGACCGGATTGACCAGGGTGTAGAGCGGCTCGCCATTGCCGCGCACCAGGACGTAGTCGGGCACATGCTCATGGCCGAAGGTCACCTCACCACGGACGAGGTCGGTCCAAGTGCAGTCGCGATCGGGCATCCGAAAACGCACGATGGGAACCCGGCCCTGCGCCTCGAAGGCAGCAGCTCGCTCCGGCGTCAGATCGCGGCAGGTGCCCTCATACCCCGGTGCCCGACTCTCCTTCTTCGCCAGCTCGCGCTGAGCGTCGAGCTCCTCGGCAGAGCAGTAGCACTTGTACGCGAACCCGCCATCGAGCAGGCGGGCAGCGACGTCGGCATAGATGTCGAGTCGCTGCGACTGACGGTATGGACCATGGGGTCCGCCGATCTCCGGACCCTCATCCCAATCCAGGCCCAGCCAGCGCAACGAGTCCAGCAGGGCCTGATAGGACTCCTCGGAGTCGCGGGAACTGTCGGTGTCCTCGATGCGGAAGACGAACGTGCCACCCGTGTGTCGCGCATAGGCCCAGTTGAACAGCGCCGTCCGCACCATGCCGACATGCGGGTTGCCCGTCGGGGACGGACAGAACCGCACGCGGACATCAGGCACGATCGACCACCGGATTGGTCAGTGTGCCAATGCCCTCGATACGAACGGTCACGGAGTCCCCTGCCTTGATCGGCTTGGTGCCACTTGGCGAGCCGGTCAGGATGACATCGCCTGGCAGGAGTGTCATGACAGAGCTGACTGCCTCGACCACGGTGGCGACATCGAACAGCATGTCGGCGGTGTTCCCATCCTGACGCAGATCGTCATTGACCCGGCACTGGATGGAGGTGTCCTCCCAGGCGAAGTCCGTCTCGATCCAGGGCCCAAGGGGGCAGAAGGTGTCGAATCCCTTGGCACGGGCCCACTGCCCGTCACGGGTCTGCAGATCGCGGGCAGTGACGTCATTGGCGCAGGTGTAGCCGAGGATGACGTCGGCGACGCGCTCGCGCGGCACCTCGCGGCACACCCGCCCGATCACGATCGCGAGCTCGGCCTCGTGCTCGACGTGCTCGGACTGCCAGGGAAGCTCGATCGGATCGCCGGGTCCGATGACGGCCGTGCTCGGCTTCAGGAACATCAGCGGCTCAGGCGGCGCCTCGCCAAGACCGACCTCGCGAATGTGATCGAGATAGTTCTTGCCTACCGCGACCACCTTGCTCGGGAGCACGGGGGCGATGAGTCGGACATCCTCGAACCGGACCAGCCGGCCATCAGGCACGATCTCCCCGAAGGGATGCCCCTCGAGCAGGGCGATCACCGTGCCCTCGCCGGGCTCACCGTCTGCGCCCAGGCCCTCGAGCACGCCAAAGAACAACTCATCACCGACTGCTACACGACAAATACGCACCCGTAGAGCCTACCGACCTGCCCTGGACGGCTACTCCGCGGCAACTGCCCGGCCGGCACGCAGCAGGCCGAAGCGCACTGCGTCGTCAAGGGCCTTCCATGAGGCCGCGATGACGTTCTCGTGCACGCCGACCGTGGTCCAGTCGGCCTCGCCGTCAGTCGTGCCGATGAGCACGCGCGTGACCGCGTTCGTTCCGCTGCCGCCGTCAAGGATGCGCACCTTGTAGTCGATGAGCTTGAGGGCCGCGAGCTCCGGGTAGATCTGGATCAGAGCGGCGCGCAGGGCATTGTCGAGGGCATTGACGGGACCGTTGCCCTCAGCGGTCGAGATGACGCGCTCGCCACCGGCATGCACCTTGACCGTGGCCTCGGAGTCGACAAGGCCATCAGCACCCTGCTCGACGATGGTGCGCCAGGATTCGACCTCGAACCCGCGCTCGACACCATCCTCGGCCAGCATCAGCAGCTCAAAGGATGCGTCCGCAGCCTCGAAGGTCCAGCCCTCGGACTCCAGCGCCTTGATGCGGCTGACCACCCGCGTCACCAGGTCGGGGTTGCCGGACAGGTCGTAGCCGAGCTCAAGTCCCTTCAGCTCGACCGAGGCGCGACCGGCCATCTCCGTAACGAGCACACGCTGCACGTGACCGACCTGGGCCGGGTCGATGTGGTTGTACAGCTCGGCGTTGACCTTGAGCGCCGAGGCATGCAGCCCTGCCTTGTGAGCGAACGAGGACGATCCGGCATACGGCTGGTGCATGTCGGGCGCGATATTGGCGATCTCAGCGATCGCATGCGAGATGTGCACGGTCTCGCGCAGGCTGCCCTCGGGCAGTGCGTCGATCCCCATCTTCAGCTGCAGGTTCGCCACGACCGAGAAGAGATCAGCGTTGCCAGTTCGTTCGCCATATCCATTTGCCGTGCACTGGACATGGGTCGCGCCGGCGGTGACCGCAGTCACGGTGTTGGCCACGGCGCATGCCGTGTCGTCCTGGCAGTGGATGCCCAGTCGCACGCCAGTGCGCTGAGCGACGTCGGTCACCGTCTCGTAGATGCCGTACGGGAGCATGCCGCCGTTGGTGTCGCACATGACGCCGACGCTCGCACCTGCCTCGGCAGCAGCGACGAGGATGCGCACACCGTAGTCGGAGTCGTGCT
>JBAYUM010000154.1:0-5169 GCA_041675125.1 Candidatus Nanopelagicales bacterium | reverse complement strand
ATCGAGCCACTGGTCGGCACTTGAGCCGCAAGTGACCATGGCAGCAGACCGCAACCGGCCAGCAGGCTTGCCGTGGCAGCCAGTCCCAGGCTCAGGCCAAGGCGTCTCATGTGCGACCCGATCGCGGAGGCAGGCGGAAGGCATCGGCTGGCGGCTGCGGCAGCACATCAAGATGCACACCGCTGCGCACCGCAGTCTCGATCTCGACGAATCCCACAGGCACCAGTGGCAGCGGCGAGGAGGTGAAGGGCTCACGCGGATGCAGGGGAAGGGTCATCCGGAAGCACGACCCCTGGCCCGGTTCACCCCAGGCCTCCAGCCAGCCACCGTGCAACCTGGCATCCTCGAAGGCGATGGACAGCCCCAGGCCGGTTCCACCGCTGGTTCGGGCTCGGGCTGCATCGGCACGCCAGAACCGGTTGAACACCAACGAGGCCTCGCCTGGACGAAGGCCCACGCCGAAGTCGCGGACGGTGACCGCAGCTGCCTCGTCATTGACCGCGACCGTGATCACGACTCCCTTGCCCTCGCAGTGCTCGATGGCATTCTCCAGAAGATTGCGGACGATGCGATAGATGCGACGTCGATCTGCAGTCACCATGCTGGTCTCACTCATCAGCACGACATCGACCTCGGCTCCGGCACGATCGGCCAAGGGCTGCGCGATCTCGACCGAGCGCTGGACGAGCTCTCCCAGATCCCAGCTCTCGGCATCGAGCACGGCAACGCCCGCATCGAAGCGCGAGATCTCGAGCAGGTCGACGAGCAGCTCCTCGAATCGATCGAGCTGGTTCTGCAGCAGTTCGGCGGCACGAGCGGTCGCCGAGTCGAACTCCTCACGATGCTCGAACATCAGGTCAGCAGCCATGCGGATGGTGGTCAGAGGGGTGCGCAGCTCATGCGAGACGTCCGCGACGAATCTCTGCTGCACTCGCGAGAGCTCCTCGAGCTGCTTGATCTGCTCCTGCAGGCTTGCCGCCATGTCATTGAAGGTGGTCGCCAATTGCGCCAGCTCATCCTCACCCCGCACTTCCATGCGCTCTGACAACTGTCCTTCGGCAAGCAGGGCCGCGGTTCGTGCGGCGGCGCGCACAGGATTCACGACGAGGCGCGTGATGATGCGGGCGATCGCGCCGAGCAGCACGAGCAGAAGAACTCCGGTGAGCAGCACAGCTCCGCGCACCAGGTCGAGGGTCTGCTGCTCCTGGGTCAGCGGGAACAGGTAGTAGAGGTCGTACTTTCCGAGTGCGGGCACCTGCAATGGCGCTCCGACGATGAGGCCGGGAACACTCGTGCCATTGATGTAGTTGATCGGGCCGTACATCCACGACTGCTGGCCGGTCTCGGCTATGGCCCGGCGCAGGTCAGCAGTCACGCTCGTGGTCGACACCAGATTGGTCCCGCGTTCGGGGAGCAACTGCCCGGGAACAGCACTGAGCAGCAGCACATCGAACTGCTCGGGTGAGCCGCTGCGCGAGGCCAGGTCGGCCACGACCGCATCCACCAGCCGCGACGGCGAAGGTGCGGTTGGCGCCGCTGCAGATGCCTCGATGACCCGTTCGGCCTCGATCTGTCCCGCAGACGCTGTCGACAGCGAGGCCTGCTCCTTGGTGTCCATCAGCCCGGTGGAGACCTTGCTCAGCAGCGTCAGGCCCAGCACCGCGAGCACGATGAGCGACGAGGCCAGGGTGAGCGTGGTAATGCGCAGCAGCAGCGAGCCCCGCCACCTGCGCAGCATCCATCGAAATGGCGGCGTCACCCAATGCAGACTCAGGGAGATGCGGTGCCAAAGGTGGAGATGCGAGGTCAAGCGGGGCCAGCCTTGTAGCCGACTCCTCGAACCGTCAGGACGTATTCAGGGCTCTCCGGATCGCGCTCGACCTTGGAGCGCAGGCGCTGCACATGCACATTGACCAGTCGGGTGTCGGCAGCGTGCTGGTAGCCCCATACCTCATGCAGCAGGGCCTGGCGGGAGAACACCTCGCCGGGCCTGCGAGCAAGGCAGACCAGCAGATCGAACTCAAGTGGGGTGAGCGAGAGCAGCTCGCCTGCCCGGGTGACCTTGTGCGCGGTGATGTCGATCCGGAGATCACCGATGCTCAACGACGGGCTTGGCCCATCGACGCTGCGAACCCGGACACGAAGCCGCGCGATGAGCTCCTTGGGCTTGAAGGGCTTGACCACGTAGTCATCGGCTCCGGACTCGAGGCCGACCACGACATCGACAGTGTCACTTCGCGCAGTGAGCATGACGATGGGCACGCCCGACTCCTGGCGAATGGCGCGGCAGATCTCGATACCGCTCATTCCGGGCAGCATGACGTCGAGCAGCACCACATCGGGCTTGGTCTCGTGGAACATGGCAAGAGCCTTGGCTCCGTCGTTGCAGAACTCAGGTGTGAAGCCCTCCTGGCGCAGCACGATGCCGAGCATCTCTGACAATGCCTCATCGTCATCGACAACAAGGACCTTGCCGAGCGAAGCGGACTCCGGAGGGTGGCTCATGACCCCATGGTGCCACCTGCGCCGCTCACAAGCACAGAACCACGACCAAACGCCTCAGATGCACCAAATCTCCCACCGCTTCACGCGGATTGCCGCTAACCTGCCCAGATCCACAAGGGAGGCTTCGTGAGTCGGGTTACATCAAGGCGGGACCGCAATGCGGCATCGCGCACTCAGCGCAATCAGGTGCGTCGCCGGATCGCATTCGTCATCTTCACCGTGCTTCCGCTGATCGTCGGGATCCTGTGGTTCAACTTCGCCAACACCAATGTCGATGAGATCAACGGCTACCAGACCCAGAGCCTGATCCTCAAGGAGGCAGAGGGCAGTCGCGACGCCCTGCGCTACAACATCAATGCGGCAGCCGATGGCTACATCGCCAATGACGGACAGGACATGCGCGCGGCACTCGCCTCCCTGGATCCTGGATTCAGCGAGGCGATGGGTCGCATCACCACCACGCACGCTCCCGGCATGAAGGAGCTCGGCGTAACGCTGGACGACTACACGACGATTGCGACCAAGGTTGTCGACGTTGCCCTCGCACCGGGTGGCAGCCATGCTGCAGCAGTCAAGGCCATGATCAACACTCCTGCCTACAAGGAAGCAGACGAGCAGTTCGGCCTCTCCACCGCCGCTGCCCGACTTGGCTCCTCGCAGGCAAGCGATCGCGGCAATGACAACTGGAAGATCATGATGGTCGTCCAGCTTGCGATCACCCTGTTCATCACCATTCTCGTCGGTATGTTCTCGCTCATGACCGAGCGCGCCATCGGTCGCGCTGACGCGAGCGAGAAGGCACGCAAGCAGGATCGCAACAACCTCGATACCGAGCCCTTCACGCAGATTGTCGCAACGATGGGTGACGGCGTACTCATCATCTCCCAGGACAACAAGGTCCTCACTGCCAATCCGGCAGCACAGGCGATGCTCGGCATGCGGGCACGAACCGATGCGACCTTCGAGGTGCCGCCAAGTCAGCAGACCGAGATTCGCAAGAGCACTGGCGACAACGGAGTCGGATCAGTGACGGGCATAGCAGCGCAGGCCGGCGGGCAGTCGGTGACCGTGGTGACGGTGCGCGAGTTGTAGGCAAGCCCGCCTATTCAGTGCTTACCGCGTAGCGGTTGCGCCCCTCAGCCTTCGCGCGATACAGCGCAGCGTCCGCATCCTCGACCAATTGCTCGGGAGTGGCACCCAAGTTCGGCCGTGCGCTGGCGATGCCGAAGCTCAAAGTCAAGCCCGGGCTAACCGGGAAATGGCGGGCCGCCAGGGCGCGCTGGATGTCCTTGACCACGTTCACAGCGTTCTCGGGCTTGGTTGCCGGCAGAACCAGCAGGAACTCCTCGCCGCCGAACCGCACGACGGTGTCGGTCACGCGTCGACAGTGGCTGCGCAGCACCTCGGCGACCAATTGCAGGCAGGCATCGCCCGTTGAGTGCCCGTAGGCATCGTTGTACGACTTGAAATGGTCGATGTCGCACATCACAACGCTGAGCCACTTGTCCTCGCGCTGCACGAAGGCCCAATCGCGGTCGAGCACCTGGTCGAGCATGCGGCGATTGCCGCAGCCCGTGAGCGGGTCCAGCACAGACAGCTCTTGGAGTCGGCGGTTGCTCTCTTCGAGAAGCCGTGAGGCAAGTTCAAGGATCTCAGCCTGTCCGGTGAGCAGGTCGTGCACGTCAATCAGTCGGTAGCCGGATTCCGCCTGCATCACGATGGGCTCGTTCAGCTCATCGCGGGGGCGTATCAGAGCCAAATACGCGGCGTCGCGAATCCCAGTGCTCTGCGGAAGGACGAGCGGCTCCTGGCCGAGGCGTTCGAGCATGTGCGACAGCGGGCGAGGCAGGTAGATCTCCCTGCCGTATGGCAAGGAGATCTGCTCGAGCAAACGGTGGCGGGAGATCATGCCCCTGACGGTGCCGCGGTCTACGACGATGATGCCGGGAAGCTGCAGATTCGAACGAAGCAGGTCGAGGGCCGCAGAGCCATGGGCCTCCAACGTGATCGTGCAGTCGTACAGCGGAAGTTCCGTGAGCTGGGATTCAAGGGAGAGCACACCTGTGCGCATGCCCTGGCCGTCGCCTGGTGGCGCGGCTGGCCAACGCTCTGTCTGCTCCATGATGCTGCTCCACGATGATGAGGCAGTCTACTTCGCAGGGGAGGCTGCACTACCGCTACAGGAGGAACGTGCCATGAACACCGGGGAAACTCTGGCCCCGCACGCATCAACCCGAACGCATCAAGAGGGGTAGCGCATGGTGCCGAGACAATCGCGATCCACCGCGGTTACGCCATGTGAGTCGCGTCGGCTGTGGGATCTGCGTACTCCGGACGCCCGAGCGGCCGGTACGTCTGGATGATGATGCCCCCCGACGTGGTTCGCGAGTCGATCAGCTCAACCGCCATGTCCGGACCGGCATCGGGGAACAGCCGGGTGCCCGCGCCGACGATGACTGGACAGGTGAGCAGGTTGAGCTGGTCGACCAGGTCATTGGCAAGCAGCCAGCGGATGAGGACTCCGCTGCCGGGCACCAGCAGTTCGCCGTCGTGCTGTGTCTTGAGATCGCGAATAGCCGTAGCGACATCGCCCTTCAGCACCGTCGTTCCCGTCCACTTCGGATCAGTGAGGCTGGTCGATGCCACGTACTTGGGCCTGCCGTT
>JBAYUM010000153.1:0-5221 GCA_041675125.1 Candidatus Nanopelagicales bacterium | reverse complement strand
GCCATCCTCGAGCACCGCGATCTGGGTGCGATCACCGTTCTGGCGCACCACCATCACGCGATTGACCGACTCACGACGGGCCAGGAACTCAGACTCGGTCAGGATCGGCGGACGACGGCGACCGGCCTCACGGCCCTCGCGACGGCGCTGCTTCTTGGCCTCCAGGCGGGTTGATCCACGCATCGAGGTGACATCGTCATGGTTGTTCTTCGAACGAGGCTCGCGCACCTTGACCACAGTGTTCGGTGGGTCATCAGGCGATGGCTCGAGGTCATCATTGCCACGGCGGCGGCGGCGACGACGGCGACGTGAGGCCGCCTGCTCCTCGGTCTCGCCCTCGACGGCATCAGGATCCTCGCCTGCCTCGTCGGATTCGCCATCGCTGCTCTCGGAGTCCTCAGCGGACTCACCCTCGCCGTCACCAGCGCGACGACGACGGCCTCGACCTCCGCGACGGCGACGGCGACGGCGCTGGCCCTCTTCACTGTCGTCATCGACCTCGTCCGAGCCCTCGGGCTCGGCGCTGGCAGTCTCCTCGGCGCCCTCCTCGGCCAGGGCCTCATCTGCGGCCTTGCCCCTGCGGCGGCGTGCGGCGGCCTTCTTGACCGGCTTCTCAGCGGCATCGGCACCCCCATCGGCGTCGTCATCGACGACAACCTCAGGTGCCATGAAGACCGGCGCCACGAAGGCTGCCTTGATCGGGGCACGGCGGGCGCGCACTGCCGGCTCGGCGACGACGGTGTCGACGGGTGCCGAATCGCCGGTCGCCTCGGGCGCGGCCTCCTCGGGCACGGTCTCGCTCTTCTTGGTCTTGCGAGGGGTCCGGGTGGTCTTCGCCTTGGGCTTGGCCGGGGCCTCAGTGGACTCGGGCACCTCGCCCTCGACGGCTACCGGCGGGCCTGCAGGCCGACTGGCAGCCCGACGACGGGTGCGAGGTGCAGCAGCAAGGGTGGTGGACTCAGTGGAATCTGGGTTTTCGTTGTCGACCATGTGGTCGACCCTCCTTCGGTGGCGAAAGGAATCCGCCAGTCAGGTGCACATACCCGCAGGTGGTGCACAAAGCCATGGGGCTCTTGGCTCCCGCTAACCGCGATCAAGGGCGAGGGGGTCTCCCACGCCTTGACCATCGGGGGCAAGTGGCCCCTGCGCCAGCCGAGTCACCCTGGGAGGGGTGGGCGGCACGAGGTCAGCCACAAGCCGCAGCGCGGCAAGAACATCGTCAGGTCGAACGGCGGGAGTGCTGTGCCGGACAACCACTGTGAGTATCGCACACTCTGAAGCCAGGATCGCCGCATCCACGCTCTCGACCTTGGTGACGAGCACAGCGGCCCGCGCGTCGAAGGTGCGCTTGCCCTGCTTCATGAGGCGCTCGACGAGCACTTCCTGCTCGGCCCAGAAGGCATCGACCGCTGCCTGCACCGCAGACGTGCCCAGCCCGGGGAACTCGATCTGCCAGACGCTGGCCTCCAGGCGGGCGGCGAAATCTGCCGTGCTGGCCACGACGACATCGAGCACATCAAGTCCTGGGGGCAGCGCCTCGTCGAGGGCGATCCGGACCCTGGCGGGATCACAGGCGGCAGTGACACCGATCTCGATGTACTCAGCCTCACTGGCCGTCCCCGTGGGTGCGGCGTTCGTGTACGAGACCTTCGGATGAGGCGAGAAACCCGCACTGAAGGCGATGGGCACACCAGCACGACGCAGGGCGCGCTCGAAGGCCCGTTGGAAATCCCGGTGCGAGGAGAAGCGCAGCCGCCCCCGCTTGGCATAGCGCAACCGCAGTCTCTGCACGGTTGGAGCAACATCGCGAACGGGAGCCTGACGCGCCAACTAGCCCACCACGCTTGTTCGCAGGATGGGCATCGGCAATTCGGTGACTCCCGTTGGGCCGACCTGGATCTCGGTGCTCATCTGATCGCAGACACCGCAGTCCGAGCAGGGCGTCCAGCGGCAGTCGCCGACGCCCTCCTCTGCAATCGCTGCCTGCCAGTCCTCCCACAGCCACTGCGAGTCCAGACCGGAATCGAGGTGGTCCCATGGCAGCACCTCGGTCTGCAGCCGCTCGCGAGTGGTGTACCAGTCTACGTCGACCGGCTCGTCCGCAAGTGCAGCCTGTGCCGCATCCATCCAGAGATTGAAGGAGAAGTGCTCGCTCCATCCGTCGAACCGGGCCCCCTGCTGCCAGGCCTCGAAGATCACCTTGCCAACGCGACGGTCGCCGCGGGAGAGCAGTCCTTCGATGATGCCGGGCTTGCCATCGTGGTAGCGCATGCCGATCGCCTTGCCGAATTCACGATCATTGCGAATCGCCTCCTTCAGCTTCTGCAGGCGGGAGTCCGTGGCCTCGTGGTTCAGCTGAGCCGCCCACTGGAATGGGGTGTGCGGCTTGGGGATGAATCCACCGATGGAGATCGTGCAGCGGATATCACGCGTGCCTGTTGCCAGCCGACCTGCGCGAATCACCTCGCGGGCGAGCTGGGCGATCTGCAGCACATCGTCATCGGTCTCAGTCGGCAGCCCGCACATGAAGTACAGCTTCACCTGCCGCCAGCCGGCCGCATATGCCGTTGAGACAGTTCGAATCAGATCCTCTTCCGTCACCTGCTTGTTGATGACATTGCGCATGCGCTCACTGCCGCCCTCTGGGGCGAAGGTCAAGCCGCTGCGCCTTCCGTTGCGCGACAGCTCGTTCGCGAGGTCGACATTGAATGCATCGACTCGGGTGCTCGGAAGCGAGAGCGAGGTCTGCGACTGCGCATAGCGATCGGCGAGTGCCTTCGACATCTCAGCGATCTCGGAATGGTCCGCGCTCGACAGCGAGAGCAGGCCCACTTCGTTGTAGCCGGTCTTGCACAGCCCGTTGTCGATGATCTCGGCGATGGTGCTCATGCTGCGCTCGCGAACCGGACGAGTGATCATTCCGGCCTGGCAGAAGCGGCAACCGCGCGTGCACCCGCGGAAGATCTCGACGCTCATGCGCTCATGCACCGTCTCTGCCAATGGCACGAGCGGGGCCTTGGGGTACGGCCATTCGTCAAGATCCATCAAGGTGTGCTTGGCGACCCGCCATGGCACATCAGGGTTGGTTGGCACGACGCGCTGGATGCGACCGTCGGCAAGGTACGTGACTTCATAGAACTTCGGCACATAGGCGACACCGGAAGTGGCCAGCGACAGGAGCAGTCCATCGCGCCCGCCTGGCTGGCCTGCGTCCTTCCAGCCCTGCACGAGTTCGGTGACACGCAGCACGGCCTCCTCCCCGTCGCCGATCACGGCTGCGTCGATGAAGTCAGCGATCGGCTCCGGATTGAACGCCGCGTGACCGCCGGCGATCACGATCGGATGATCGATGGTGCGATCTCTCGCGTACACAGGGATTCCTGCGAGGTCGATTGCCGTGAGCATGTTGGTGTAGCCGAGCTCGGTGGAGAAGGAGATGCCGAAGACATCGAAGTCCCCGACCGCGCGATGGGCGTCAACGGTGAACTGCGGCACTCCAGCCTTGCGCATCAGGCCCTCGAGATCGGGCCAGATGGAGTACGTGCGCTCCGCGAGCGCATTCGGAAGCTCGTTGATGACTTCATACAGGATCTGCACGCCCTGGTTGGGCGCACCCACCTCATAGGCATCCGGGTACATGAGCGCCCACCGCACGTCAACGGACTCCCAGGGCTTCATCACCGCATTGAGCTCGCCGCCCACGTACTGGATCGGCTTGGACACCAGCGGGAGCAGGGCCTCGACCTCGTCGAATATCGAGGCACCGCGAACACGAGCATCCATGACAGTCACTGGTGAATACTACGTGGATTCCAGCTAGGGCAATTGTTGCTGGCTGTGCAGCCGGATGTTCTCAAGCAGGCCGATGGCTATCCAGACGGCCATCATCGACGTGCCTCCGGCCGAGACGAACGGGAGCGGAACACCAGTGATCGGCATGATGCCCAGGGTCATGCCGATGTTCTCGAAGGTCTGGAAAGCCAGCCAGGCGACGATGCCGGTGGCCACCAGTCGGCCGTACATGTCATCCGCCCTCATCGCGATGACCACAGCCCGCCACAGCACGATGCCCAGCAAGATGATGAGCAGTCCGGCACCGACGAAGCCGAATTCCTCCCCGGCCACGGTGAAGATGAAGTCGCTCTCATTGACGGGCACGAACCGCCCTTGAGTCTGAGGGCCGTTGAAGATCCCGTACCCGAACCATCCACCGCCACCGATGGCAATGCGGGCCTGGGTCGAGTTGTACGCGATGCTGCCTGCGTCCGCGGTCGGATTGAGGAACGAGGTCAGTCGGTCGACTTGATACTGCTTCAGCAGGCCGAGCTGGATGGCCAGCAGGATGCTCACCACCGCACCCACCAGCAGTCCGATGACCCAGGTGTTGCGTGCACCGCTGACAGCGATGATCGCCAGTGCAACCGAGCCCAGGATGAGCACGCTGCCGGTGTCGTTCTGGACGAGGATGATCAGCAGGGGCAGCACCGCAACACCCAATGAGAGCAGCACGTCCTTGTCCCGCGGCTCCTCGTCGGCACGGTCCTTCTCCGACAGGATCACCGCCATCATCAAGATGACGGCGATCTTCACGAACTCCGATGGCTGGATGGTGAAGCCGCCGGGCAGCTGGATCCAGGCTCGCGCACCAGCGATCTTGGTTCCCAGGTGCGGGACGAAGACCAGCAGCAGCGAGAAGACCGAGACCGCATAGATGATCGGCGTGTAGGCACGAAGCCAGCGATGATCCACGCGAGTGGCGATGAAGGCAAGAACGAGGCCCAGCACCACATTGATCAGGTGCTTCTTCAGGTACGACTGCGGGTCTGTCGGCGAGGCCAGGTCAGCGCGGCTGGCAGACCACACCAGCATCGAGCCGAAGATGGTCGCCGCCAGCGCTGCCGCCAGGAGCACCCAGTCGAGATCGCGCCAGTAGTCACCGCCCCTGCGGGAGGGCAGCAGATGCTGATCAGTCGATCCGGTCACTTGGAACATGCTCATCCGCTGACTCCTGACTGCTTGCCGCGCGGTGACACTGGAGTTCCATCTGATCGAACCTTGGGCAGAGTCGGGTTCGGCGCGCCGCCGACCAGCACGCTCTTGCCAGGATTGACCGAACGGCCGCTGACCCCGAAGAGCGCCTCATAGATCCTGCGCACACTGGGACCCGAGGTCTTGGAACCGGTGCCGCCCTCGGTCACCATCATCACGACTGCGTACTTCG
>JBAYUM010000152.1:0-5225 GCA_041675125.1 Candidatus Nanopelagicales bacterium | reverse complement strand
GGCCTCCAAGGCGATCATGAAGGAGGCCGGCTATGTCAATGCCGGCACCTGCGAGTTCCTCATCGGCCAGGACGGCACGATCTCGTTCCTCGAGGTCAACACCCGCCTTCAGGTCGAGCATCCCGTGTCCGAGGAGGTTGCCGGCATCGACCTGGTGCGCGAGCAGTTCCGCATCGCCGACGGCGGCGTCATCGACTATCCGGACCCGCAGTTGCGTGGCCACTCGATCGAGTTCCGCATCAACGGCGAGGATCCCGGCCGCGGCTTCCTGCCCGGCCCAGGTGAGCTCATCGTCTGGCGTCCACCGAGCGGTCCGGGCGTGCGCCTGGACACCGGTGCCCGCCTCGGCGATGTCATCGGCGGCAACTTCGACTCGCTGATCGGCAAGCTCATCATCACCGGCAAGGACCGCACCCAGGCCCTGGAGCGCGCCCGCCGCGCCCTCGACGAGTTCATCATCGAGGGCATCGCCACCGCCCTCACCTTCCACCGCGAGGTGGTGCGCGATCAGCACTTCGCCCCGGCCGATCCCACTGTGCCATTCACCGTGCACACCCGGTGGATCGACGAGGACTTCGACAACAAGATCCAGCCGTACTCCGGTGTCAGCGGCGGCCTGCAGGCCGTCGACCAGCGCCAGAACCTGGTCGTCGAGGTCAATGGCAAGCGCCTTGAGGTCTCGCTTCCCGGCGATGGCGTCATCGGTGGCGGCGGCCGCTCGTCCAGCAAGGGCCCCCGTCGCCACGGCAACACCAAGCCCACGGCAGTCGCCGACGGCGATGCACTCGTCGCGCCGATGCAGGGCACCGTGGTCAAGGTCGAGGTCGCCGAGGGCCAGGAGGTCAAGGCTGGAGACCTGCTCGTCGTGCTCGAGGCGATGAAGATGGAGCAGCCGCTCAATGCTCACAAGGCCGGCTTCATCCGCAATCTGTCCGCCGAGGCCGGGGTGACGGTCCCCAACGGAACCGTGCTGCTGGAGATCAAGGCCGACTGACGACTTCGACCACTGGTACGAGAGGATGACGCCGTGACAGCGGTCGTGATCATCGGTGGAGGCCCTGGCGGCTACGAGGCGGCGCTCGTCGGGCGGCAGCTCGGTGCCGATGTCACGCTCATCGACAGCGACGGCGTCGGCGGCTCTGCGGTCCTCACCGACTGCGTGCCCAGCAAGACCCTCATCGCCACGGCCAATGTCATGAACGCCACTGCCGAGTCCGGCAGCCTGGGCGTCATGATCGATGGCCAGGAGGCCGCGGGGCACCTGCTCAGCGTCAACATGGCCACGGTCAACTCCCGGGTCAAGGCCCTGGCCTGCTCACAGAGCGAGGACATCCATTCGCGCCTGGTTGCCGAGGGCGTGCGCATCGTGCGCGGCAAGGGCCGGCTCAACGGCACGAACTCAGTCCTGGTCGCGGCCCCCGACGGCGATGAGAGGACCTTTCGCGCCGACACCGTGCTGATCGCCACCGGCGCCAGGCCACGGCAGCTGGCCGATGCCATGCCCGATGGCGAGCGCATCCTCAACTGGGAGCAGCTCTACGAGCTCAACACCCTGCCCGAACGCCTCATCGTCGTCGGCTCAGGTGTCACCGGAGCCGAGTTCGCCAGCGCCTACCACGGGCTGGGCAGCCGGGTGGTGCTGATCTCCTCACGCGATCGCGTACTGCCCGGGGAGGACTCCGATGCGGCTGCGGTGATCGAGGAGGTCTTCGCCCGGCGTGGACTCGAAGTGATCGCTCGCGCACGCGCCGTATCTGCCCGGCGCGTCGGCGACGGGGTCGTCGTCAGCCTCGAGGACGGTCGCCAGATCCAGGGCTCCCATGTGCTCATGGCCGTGGGCTCGATCCCCAACACCGAGCACCTGGGTTTGGCCGGCGCAGGCGTCGACACGAACAGCGCCGGCTTCATCCGCGTCGATCGCGTCTCGCGCACGAGTGCTCGCGGGGTCTATGCCGCCGGTGACTGCACCGGAACGCTCATGCTCGCCTCTGTTGCGGCCATGCAGGGACGCATCGCGATGTGGCACGCCCTGGGCGACGCCGTGCAGCCCCTGGATCGTCACCTGGTCTCGAGCACGGTCTTCACCAATCCGGAGATCGCCACCGTGGGCCTGACCCAGAAGGATTTCGACGAGGGCACCTTCCGCGGCGATGTCATCATCTGGCCCCTGGGCACCAATCCCCGGGCCAAGATGCAGGAGCAGCACGATGGCTTCGTCAAGATCATGTGCCGGCGCGGCTCCCGACTCATCGCCGGTGCAGTGGTCGTCGGGGCCAGTGCCAGCGAGCTCATCCACGTGCTCAGCGTCGCCATCCACCAGCGGATGACCGTCGATGAGCTGGCCAGCGCCTTCACCGTCTACCCGAGCCTGTCCGGCTCGATCGCCGAGGCGGCCCGCCGCCTGCATGTTCATTCCGAGTAGACCGGTCATGATCGGTACGATCGTCCAACATCGTCCGAGCACCGGGGAGCAGCACAGTGGCCAGCATGCAGCGAAACGACCGGCTGCAGGCCCTGCCCCCGCTGATCACCTTCCTGGCCACCTATCCGGAGCCCCAGGCAACCGTTGAGGCTCTCCTGCGCGGACCCTTCGGTCACTACGGCGCCACTGCCTGCAACCTGATGACGTTCAAGGAGCCCGACAGCCTGGTGCTGGTGGGCACGACGGGCATCACCGAGCGCACGATGACCCGCTATCAGGAGCTCCCCCTGTCGTTGGACACCCCGATGGGACGTGCGTTCAAGGACATGGAGCCGGTGATGATCACCATCACCGAGATGATCGACAGCTTCCCCGCCGTGCGCATCGACCTGGCCATCTGGCAGGAGCAGCTGGAGCGCTCAGGCGGAGACCAGCTGATCATCTGCCTGCCGGTCGTGAGCCACGGCATGGCGGTCGGAGCCTTGAACTTCTACACCAGCAATACGCAGGTGTGGACGCCCAGCGACTTCTCCTTCCTCAACGGGATCTCGGCCCTGCTCGGCATGTGGATCTCGAATCCTCGGACCGACTCCGGCTTTCCCGAGGATGTCTTCGATCTGACCCACGATGCGGTCTTCTCGCTCAATGGGCGCCAGCTGGAGATCCTGCGGCTGGTGGAGCAGGGGCGCTCCAATGCTGCCATCGCCGTGACCCTGGGGTATTCGCAGTCAACGGTCAAGCAGGAGCTGCAGCGCTCGATGAAGGTGCTGCGCACGAGCGATCGGGCCGATGCGGCCAAGCGTGCAAGAGAACTCGGGCTGCAGAAGTCGGCCGAGGAGAAGTGCGACTAGTGCGACTTGTGCGCGTCCTGATCGAGCGGCCGACCGAACAGCCACATTGACACCACGGCCCAGCCCGCCAGCAGGGGCAGCGCGAACAGCGCGGTCTTCATGTCATTGAGTGCGACGACCAGGTAGAAGGCAAGGACGCCAAGGACGATGGCGAAGATATACCCGGCGACGGGGTGGGTCTTCTCAACGTGATCGGTGCTCATGATTCCTCCTGGTGGCAGTCGTCAAAGGATAGTGGGGCTGCCTAGTCATCGTTCAGGAAGGTGTCGAGCAGGCTCTCGGCAGCGACGGCCGCCGGAAGCGTCCCGGCCTTGACCGCCCAGGTCACTTCGGCCAGTCGCTGCTGCACCTGGGGTGACTCACGGAACTGGTCGAGCAGGCGGTCGGAGATCATCGACCACATCCAGCGGATCTGCTGCTCATGGCGGCGCTCCTCGCGCTCCCCGCTGAGGATCTTGATCTCGCGATGCTTGAGGATGTCGGCCCACAGCTCATCCAGGCCGATGTTCTCGGCCGCCGAGCAGGTGAGCACCGGCGGGGTCCAGTTCTTGGACTCGGGCGTCATCAGGCGAATGGCCCGGCGGTAGTCCGAGGCCGCGATCCTGGCCTTCTTCACATTGTCGCCATCGGCCTTGTTGACCGCGATGAGATCGGCGAGCTCGAGCACGCCCTTCTTGATGCCCTGCAGCTCATCCCCTGCACCGGCCAGCATCAGCACCACGAAGATGTCGACCATCTCGTGCACCGTGGTCTCGCTCTGGCCGACGCCGACGGTCTCGACGATGATCACGTCGTAGCCGGCTGCCTCGCACAGCAGCATCGTCTCGCGCGTGCTGCGCGTGACTCCGCCGAGTGAGGCGCCGGCAGGCGATGGGCGGATGAACGCATTCGGGTCGACCGCAAGCCGCTGCATGCGGGTCTTGTCGCCCAGGATCGCGCCACCGGTGCGCGAGGAGCTGGGATCGACGGCCAGCACCGCAACCCGATGGCCCTCGGCCGTGAGATTGGTGCCGAACTGGTCGATGAAGGTCGACTTGCCGACCCCTGGCACGCCCGTGAGCCCGATGCGATCGGCATTGCCGGTTGCGGGCATCAGGGCCGTCAGCAGGTCTGCTGCCAGCGCTCGATGATCGGCCTTGCGACTCTCGATGAGGGTGATGGCTCGCGCCAACCACATTCGATCCCCACTGCGAACGAGCTCAGCGAGCTCCGCAGTGGGCGGAAGCGGTTGTTTCATGCACGAGAGTCTAGGAGCGTCTGCAGCAGCTTCTCGGCTGCGGCGGAGATGACCGTGCCCGGAGGGAAGATGGCTGCAGCGCCTGCTGCATACAGTGCATCGAAGTCCTGCGGCGGAATGACGCCACCGACCACGACCATGATGTCCGGACGCCCGAGATCGGCAAGGGCCGACTTCAGCTGCGGCACCAGGGTGAGGTGACCGGCAGCCAGTGACGAGGCGCCGACGATGTCGACATCGGCCTCGACGGCCTGGCGGGCGACCTCCTCAGGGGTCTGGAACATGGGTCCGATGTCGACGACGAAGCCCAGGTCGGCGAAGCTCGAAGCGATGACCTTCTGGCCGCGATCATGACCGTCCTGGCCCATCTTGGCCACGAGCAGGCGCGGGCGACGGCCCTCAGCGCTCTCGAATCGCTCGACCTGCGAGCGTACGCGTGCAACGGTCTCGTCGTTCTCGCCCATCTCCTGACGGTACACGCCGGTGATGGTGCGGATCTCGGCCTTGTGGCGGCCCCAGGCGTTCTCCATCGCCATGCTGATCTCGCCAACGGTGGAGCGAACCCGTGCCGCATTGACCGCGAGCTCGAGCAGGTTGCCGGTGCCCTCGCGAGCCGCATCCTCGATCGCCTTCAGCGCAACGTCGACTGCAGCCTGATCGCGATCGGCACGCAGGCGCACCAGCTTGGCCAACTGGTCCTCGCGCACTGCTGCGT
>JBAYUM010000151.1:0-5233 GCA_041675125.1 Candidatus Nanopelagicales bacterium | reverse complement strand
TTATGGAGCGCAGCTCTGCCCAATGACGAATTGCTCCTGTGGCTGGAAGCATGGGATGCAAGCGGTCGGAAGGTTCTGGACGGGGCATGAGAGGCCATTGGATGCGTGGTGGCTGCCCAGGAATGTGATGCCCAGGAATGTGATGCCCGGGATCACGACGGGTCGAGTGCCATCCCCAGGAGCCGGTCGAGATCCAGATCTCGTTCAAGTGCCTGGGCGAGAAGGTCGATCATGGCTTCTCGCCGCTGACGATAGGTGATGGAGTGCGGATCCGGTTGCCAGGCAGACCCGGACTGCTGGGCAATGGTCGACAGCCAAGCACGACGGAATTCGTCATTCTCGAATATTCCATGCCACATGGTTCCCCATATCGCGTCCTGCATGCAGCCACCGGGGAAGGTCTCGTCGCCGGCGATGACTCCGTGATGGATCTCGTAGCCATCCACGGCATGGCCCTGCCAGGTGCCCGAAGGCCGCCCCAGGACCTTCTGCTCATGGAATGCAACCTCGCGGTCGATCAGGGCAAGTCCGTCGACTCGGCCGCTCCTGCTCTCAATCGTGTCGTGAATGAAGGCGGCAAGCATCTGATACCCGCCGCAGATGCCCAGGATGGGCCTGCACCTGCGAGCCCGATCGATCACGACATCGGCCAATCCGCTGTCACGGAGCCATTGCAGGTCGGCCACCGTGGCACGCGTACCAGGGAGAACGAGGAGATCGGCCTCCCGGCACACATCGATGTCAGCAGTGACACGCAAGTCGATGCCTGCCTCGCTTGCGAGGGCATCCATGTCGGTGGCATTCGATGCGCGGGGGAAGCGCACCACGGCCACCGACAGTCTCCTGGCGGGATCCTCGTGCGAACCCTTGGCGCGCCAGCGGTCGATGGTCAGCGAATCCTCGGAGTCCAGCCACAAGTCCTCAAGCCAGGGGACGACCCCCAGGAAGGGGACTCCGGTCAGTTCGCTGATGGAATCGAGCCCGGGCGTGAGCACTGAAACGTCGCCCCGGAATTTGTTGATGATGAATGCCTGGATCAGCGCCCGGTCGTGCGTATCGAGCAGCGCCCAGGTTCCGTACAGCGAGGCAAGGATGCCGCCACGATCGATGTCGCCCACGACTGCGACAGGAAGATCGAACTTCCTGGCCAAGCCCATGTTCACGTAGTCGCCAGCGCGCAGGTTGATCTCTGCTGGCGAACCGGCACCTTCGCAGACAACCAGATCGACCGTGCCGGCCAATTCCTCGTAGGTCTCGAATGCTGTCTGCGCCAAGAGTGAACGCCCAGTTGCATATTCGCCCGCCCACAGCTGGCCCGCTGGCCGACCCCGCAGCACGATGAACGCCTGACGATCACTGCCGGGCTTGAGGAGGACTGGATTGTGCAATGACGAGGGCTCAACACCGGCAGCCTGTGCCTGAAGGTACTGGGCCCGTCCGATCTCGGCACCGTCGCGACAGACCATGGAGTTGTTCGACATGTTCTGGGCCTTGAACGGTGCGACCCTGATACCGCGCAGGGAGAAGGCCCGGCACAACCCCGTCACCACCATGGACTTGCCTGCATCCGAACTTGTTCCTGCGATCAGCATCCCGGCCATGATGGGCGAGTGTAGGTGCAGGTCCAGTGGGGGAGATGCGGAAGATATCGCGAATGCGAACGCCTGGCTCCTGGACTCCTGCTCCAAGCACTCCTGGACTCCTGCTCCAAGCAGAAGTGAAGTAGTGACCGTGAATGCCTCAGCAAATGGAGTCAGATGGAGATAAGGGTTGGGAGTCGTTTCCTGGGCTCATCGTGACGGCCTGTCGAGGGTCGGGTGTTCAAGCAGCATGGAAGGAGTCGCATGCGGATGTCAGCAGCCTGTGCATCTGGGGTCCTGTTCAGCCTGGTCCTCACCGCGAGTGCGAATGCGGCCACTCCTGCACCGACTGCTCCTGCATCGGCGACGCCAGCGGCGAGCTCGGCCCGACCTGGCGTTGTCACGCCCAGCACTCTGACGCCGAGGCCCACGGTCCTGCCGAGCACTACAGGCTCTGCAACTCCTCGGGTGGATGTCGCTGCCTACTCTCAGAGGCTCTATGCGGCAATCGATGCGGTCGTCAAGGCCAACGGCGCGAAGGCCGTCAACACGGTCCTGACCATCGGCGGAACGATGGCACAGGCCGTGTTCACCAACAAGGACGGATCCGGCGAGATGCACACGGTCGTGGCCCCCTTCGCCGCCACTTCCTCCGGCACACCGAGTGCCCCCAGCCCAACCGGTTCAAATCGCCCAGCTCGCGCCTCTGCGACCAGGACACCGGGCACAGCCGGCGCGATCACCACCGATCTCGTCTGCGGTCCGGGGACTCCGGGTAAGAACGCCTGCAAGACTCGCCAGGGAGTGGGGAAGTGGGGCCCGGGTGCCAGCGCGGTCGCACCCGAGGCGGCCAATGCCGCACCTGAATGGCACACGTCGTTCGGCAGGGCTGCCGTCACTGTCTGGCTGATCACCAACCTGGCACTGACGGCGCCCAACGGCACGTTCACGATCTCGACCGATGGCGACGCCCAAGTGTTCACGACTCGCGCCCAAAGCGGCAACGGCAACGGAAGCGGGACCACCGCATCGGTTCGCGCGTCCAAGACCCAACTGACATTCACCGTGCTGCCGGAGAATGGTCAGGCACAGGTCTGGGTTGTCACCCCGGCAGCGACGAAGCGGATCACGCTTCCGCGCTAGCCCGCATCGTGGGCGGCGACTTGGGCCCTGCTAGATGTCGACGTCGACATCCAAGGTGATCTTGCGGACATGCGCGCGGGCCTGCCTCCGCGCATCCTCAGGGCGCATCTTCCACACCTCGGACCAACCGCCACCGGGCTTGCCCGAGCTGTCGAGCACATAGGCGGCAATGCCCGCCCGTGCAGTATCGGGCCAATGAGCGGTCCCGAGGATGTGCTCCATTCCGTCCAGGATGCGTGCAGTTCTCCGCACCGGGGCGTCGATTTCGAAACGCTTGATGACCTGGGCGTAGGTCATGGGACGGTCACCACCTGAGAACGCATCGGTCTTCACATACTCGAGAAAGGGCCCCACCAGCTCCTCGGCAAGCTGGTGTTCAGTGGCTGAGTGCGTGAACTTCGGGTTCATGGCGCAGATCTGACAGGTGCGGATATCGGTGGGAGGGGTCATCCATTGAATGTAGACCCCCAGCGCAAAGCTTCGGACCACGCACGCCTCGCACGCTCGCCGATCGGCTGGCCACCGCGGGGAAGTGAGTGAGCTCGAAATGGCATAAGTGTCATAATGTGCATTATCGGCATGTGCGCCGTGAGGGACTTGCGATGTGGGGCTGCCCACATTTTGACCCTGCCAGGTGGACTGGGCGAGCAATACGCGCATGGATGTCCTAGTATTTCGCGCAGGTCATGAGTGCCGATGCAAAACCCCAGTTTGTCGGCCGGCAACCCTCCACCGCGGTGGGGTGCCCTGGGTGAGGACCCGGTTGCTGTTGCATACGCGCAGCGACAAGCGCGGGCACGGCATACCTGTCGGGTCCAAGGACCGAAGGATCGTCATGTCGTCGTCAATCCCCTCTACAGCCCACCTCGCCAGCCCCGTTCGCTGTGATATTCCCGCATTGCTGCCAGTGGCCGGAGCAGATCTTGCTGCACCGCTCGTCCAGGGTGGCTCCATCGCCTATGCCGGACTGGACGTGGCGGCCAGTGCGCCGGCGCTGTCGAGCGTTGTCGAGCGCGTCAACGCTGTCGTTCCCTACTACTCGAATGTGCACCGGGGAGCCGGTTTCGCATCCCAGGTGAGCACCGATCTCTATGAGAGTGCCCGGCAGACCATCGCATCATTCGTCGGTGCCCGCAGTGATGACGTCACCGTGATCGTGCGCAACACCACGGATGCCTTGAATCTCCTCGCCTCGTGCATTCCCGATGGTGGCTCCGTCGTGCACCTCGATATCGAGCACCACGCGAATCTCCTGCCATGGCGAGCACGTCAAGCGCGCACCGTGCAGACACAGCCCACGGTCGCGGAGACCTTGGCGGCACTCGAGACCGAGCTTGCACGCGTCCCGGCGGCACTCCTTGCGATCACCGGCGCATCGAATGTCACGGGTGAGGCTCTGCCCCTGCCCGACCTGGTCGCCATCGCGCACAGGCATGGCGCCAGAATCGCCGTGGATGCTGCGCAACTGGCTCCCCATCGTCGCATCGACATCTCGGCACTCGGCGTGGACTACATCGCAATCTCCGGCCACAAGATGTACGCCCCATTCGGCGCCGGAGTGCTCATCGGCCGCGCCGATTGGCTCAATGCCGGACCACCGCACCTGGCCGGCGGCGGAGCAGTGCATGAAGTGGCCAATGACTCGGTGCAATGGGCTCTGGCGCCTGCGCGCCATGAAGCAGGCACGCCCAACATCCTCGGCGCCATCGCGCTCGCCCAGGCGTGCTCCTCCCTGGCGGCACTCCCCCACGGTGCCCAGCAGCGGCACGAGCAAGCGCTACTGGCCCGGCTCGACGATGGTCTTGCCCAGATTCCCGGCCTGACCACCATCCGCATCTGGGACGACGCTCCTGATCGCATGGCCGTGACCTCATTCGTGATCGACGGCTGGGACAGCAGCAAACTGGCCACGATTCTCGCCGCTGAATACGGCATCGGCGTGCGTGACGGGCGATTCTGCGCGCATCCCCTGCTTGCACGATTCTCGCCCACCGGCACGGCTGTTCGCGTGAGCCTGGGTGCGGGCACCACCTCGGAGCATGTGGACCGGCTCCTGGACGCGCTGGCTTCGATCGTGCGTCACGGTCCCACGTGGAACTACGTCAATCCTGGCAGTGGCTGGGCGCCTCAACCCGAAACGCGCGACCTCAACCCCTTCGGCTTGGCGTCCGGTGGGCTTGCGAGCCCAGGATCGCCGTGCGAGCCGATTCTGATTTCACCGGGGGCCTAGCACTCCAAGCCTGGTCATTCACCGCGAGGCCTGCTCGCAGCATCGTGGTTCGGATTCTCCTCGGCGGCCCATTGGCCGTGCTGGCGCAGGGCCCAGGCCATCGGAACCTCGCCAGTGCGCATGCCAAGGCGTGCCGTCGTGTCGCTGAAGGCCATGTAGACGTGCCCGACCACCACGATGAGCACAGCCAGCGACAACCAGTCATGCACGAAGGTCGCACCAGTTCGCAGGTCGTCGGTGAAACGACTGCTGAAGAACATCATCGATCCGGTGAGCAGCA
>JBAYUM010000150.1:0-5262 GCA_041675125.1 Candidatus Nanopelagicales bacterium | reverse complement strand
GCTCGAGGTCGAGCACCAACTGGTCACGATCAACGACCGAGAGCATGGCGAAGTACTCCAGCCGGGCCCCCTGGTTCGATTCAGCGAGACCCCGGCTCGACTTGGCGCCGATGCTCCTCGTCTTGACGAGCATGGCGCCGAGTTGCATGCACGTGCCGCGGGCATCACGGTTGAACCGAGTGCTGCTCCGGTCGATGCGCCTACCGACCTTCCACTTTCTGGTGTGACCATCCTGGAGCTCGGGACCTTCTACGCAGCGCCATACGGCTCCACGATCCTCACGGACCTCGGGGCACGCGTCATCAAGATCGAGGCGCTCGACGGTGAGCCCATGCGTGCGCAGCAGGCCTTCCCGGAGGCGGGTGCGATGAAGGTGCTCCAGGGCAAGGACTCGGTGGCTCTCGATCTGGGCTCACCCCGTGCCAGGGCGGTGCTCAGCAGGATCGCCGAACAGGTTGACATCGTGATGTGCTCGTTCCGCGCCGGTGCAGCCGACCGGTTGGGCGTGGGCTTCAACGACCTCAAGAAGATCAACCCCAACATCATGTACCTGGACTGCCCGGGCTTCGGCGTGCTGCCACCCTACGGCGCGCGTCCAGCGTTCGCCCCAACGATGGCCGCTGGCGCAGGCATCGCGATGCGCAACATCGGCAGCCAGATTCCCGAAGGCCTTATGCCCACTTCGCATGAGGAGATCCGCAAGTACGCCTCGAAGCTGTCTGCGGCCGGCACGACCTCGGCTGCGTCTCCTGATGGACTCGCAGCCTTCGGCGTGGGTACGGCCCTGGCCATGGCCGCCTATCTGCAGAAGATCGGAGTCCCCGGCCAGCAGCTGCTCACCACAATGCTCGAGACGTGCGGTCACACGCTCGGTGAGGGCATGGTCGAGTTCAACGGTCGTTGGGCGCCTTCGACCGTCGATTCTGAGGTCTTCGGATTCAGCGCACTCGAGCGGCTCTACGAGGCCGCTGATGGCTGGGTCACGCTCTCGGTGACTACTGATGCGGAGTGGACTCGCCTGGCTGCTGCCCTGGCGCCCTACGTCGAACTGGCTGGCGACAGCCGCTTCATCAACTCCTCGTTGCGTGCAGAGCACGACGGTGCGTTGATCACGATCCTGGCCGAGGTCTTCGCCAAGCGTCCTGGCGCAGATTGGGAGTCCGACCTGCTCGAGACCGGCGTGCCATTGATGGAGGTCAACACCGAGAAGTCCGAGGACATCGCCATCGGAGAGCTCGCAATCGCCCAGGGCTGGGTCGCTCGAGTAGAGAGCCCGATCGTGGGCGAATACCCCCGGATGGCGCCCTACCAGCGGTTCTCGCGTTCCACGACGGTGGCCCTGCCGGGCAACACGAAAGGGCAGCACACCAAGAAGGTGTTGCAGGAGAGCGGGTTCAGCGAAGCAGAGATCGCGGAATTCGTCGAGCAGGGATTGGTCCTACTGGGCTAGATCGCTAGGTTGATCGAGTGGACCAACGCAACGTCTTCGGTGAAGAGCTCCAGATCTGCAGCCTTGAGCCGATCACAGGCTTCTATCGCGATGGCTACTGCAACACCGGTCCTGACGATGTGGGGTCGCATACGGTCTGCGTAGTCGTGACGCCTGAGTTCCTGCGTCACCAGCAGTACATCGGGAACGACCTGACCACACCTATGCCGCAGTACGGATTTCCTGGACTCCTGCCTGGCGACCGCTGGGCTGTCTGCGCGTCGCGATGGTTGCAGGCATTCGAGGATGGGGTCATGTCCCCGGTCGTCCTGAAGGCGACGAATCAGGCTGCATTGGACTCTGTGCCCATGGAAGCCTTGGCGCAATGTGCCGCTGATGCGCCGGACGACGCTTCAAGTCTCACCGAATAGGCAGTCGGTCGTGAGGCCTAGGTCCGCTGGGATCGCAGTCAGGGAGCCAGATGAGCACTGGGACGGGGCAGTGATCAGGAGGTCACCGGGATGTCCAAGAGCGTTGGGCCGTCTGCCTGCACGACCTGAATTCGAGCGATCGCATCCGGAGATGCCGGTGAGGTCGCGGCGAAGGTGATGCTGCTCTCGTATTCAGCAGTCCAATCTGCGATGACCTGGGGGTCGTTTCCCTTGCTCAGGACGCGCAGGATGCAATGGGTGTCCTCCGGAACCCCTTCGATCCACAAGGAAACGTTGCTGCCTTGTTCGTGGGCGGTGACCGTCGCGGTGGCGTTGATGCCATTCGAGGAGGCGCTGGCCTGAAGCGTCTGGGGATTCTGAGCGGTGCGGATGACCGCGAGCGTGGCTGCTGCGGAGAGCACCATGAGTACGACTGCTGCGCCCGCCAAGGCGAAACGACGCTTGCGCTGCCTGCGAACTGTTGCCTCCATCTGTGCCGCATTGAGCAGTCGCTTCAGGAAGAGATCGTTCTGCGGCTCTGACGGGGGTTCAAGATCATTGCGCGCCACCGTTGCCATGAGTGCAGGCATTGCATGCAGGAGGGCCTGCTCCGCAGCGCACTGCGGACAGCCGGCGATATGCCTGGCAGTCGCCGTGTCCGGTGACGATCGAGTCAAGAGCGCGACCGAGAGCTCCTGCTGGGCCAGTGTGCAGTTCATGGGAGGAGTCCTCGTTCATCACACAGCACGCGCAGCGCCTTGAGTGCGTAGTGACAGCGCGACTTGATCGTCCCTTCCGGGACTCCAAGCAGCTGCGCCGCCTCAGTTGTCGAATGGTCGAGATAGAACAGCGTGATGATCACCTCGCGATGATGCGACGCGAGCCCATCGAGGGCTTCAAGCATCTCGAAGCGGGTCAGGACAAGACTCATGCCACCATCGTCGGCACCGACCTCCTCGTCGATCTCGTCGAAGGACTCCGGCGGACGCGCAGAGCGGGCGCGAAACGCATCGATGGTGAGGTTGCGGGCGACGGTGAACAGCCAGGCTCGAGGCGACCGCTCCAGGGTGGAGTTGAGCACCTCCGGGTGCCGCCAGGCACGCAGCAGAGTCTCCTGCACGATGTCCTCGGCCCGCTGCCGGTCCCCGCTGAGCAGGCGAGTGGTGTAAGCGAGCAGATCCCGGCCGTAGTGGGCGTACAGCTCACGGATGAGCTGCTCATCAGCAATCGTCGTACGCGCCACACTTCACCTTACGGTTCCCGGTCCTCATCCGTTCATCGCCATCGGTCGCCAGATCAGTGAACCAATCCCGGGCTGCAGACGTATCCCGAGCATGAGATGGCTAACGAACCCTTCGAAATCAGTACGTCACCTGCGCATGCGCCTGAGCCTCGGGCTCGGCACGCTGCTCGTCGCAGTGGTCGGTGTCGCCGTTGTCGCTCCTGAAGCAGGAGCGGCCAACCCTCCGGCGCATACAGCCACGACGAGCGTCGGCAAGGTTCTCGTGGGTCCCAGTGGCAGGACGCTGTATGCGTTCGCCGCTGATGGCGTCGGGCGGTCCAATTGCACTGGCGCGTGTGCAGCGAATTGGCCTCCTGTCCTGGTCAAGGTCAAGACCTTTCCGAAGGTCAGCGGCGTCACCGCCAAGTTCGGCACGTTGAGGCGGGCCGACGGAACAACACAACTGTCGGTCAACGGCTGGCCCGTGTACACCTTCAAGGGCGATACTGCGTCGGGCCAGGCCAATGGTCAGGGTCTCAATGCTGCAGGCGGACTCTGGTGGGTGCTGGGACCCAATGGGGCCTGGGTCAAGACCACCACCAAGAGTGGCGAAGCCGGCGGTTCGACCTCGGGCGGCACGGGGTCGTCAGGCTCCGGGACCAATGACCCGTACTCCTATTACTAGGGGCATTCGGGTGCACTCGGTCATGCACTCGGCCTTCCCATATACGGCGTATAAAAGTTTGGCGATTTCCGTTCCCAATCATCACTCCCGCGCTTAGAGTCCAACCACTTCGACCCTTCTTGGGCTGGCCTGTCGGGTCAGTCCAAGAGGCGTCATCCGGGTTTTGGGAAGGGCAGCGCATGAGTGGAGTCTTGGCCGGTCTGAAGGTTGTCGAGCTTGGTGACGGACTTTCGGTGGCGCAGGTGGGCAATGTCTTCGCTGATTTCGGGGCGGAAGTCATCTCGATCGAACCGCCGCACGGCATCTCGCTCCGCAATGAGCCCGGCTTCCTCTTCATGGGTCGAGGCAAGAAGAGTGCGGTCCTCGACTGCCGTGAGGCAGCCGATGCGGAGATCGCGCTCAAGCTGATGTCGCAGGCCGATGTCATCGTCACCTCGGTGCGCCCCAAGACGCTGAAGGCGTGGGGCCTGGATGCCGACGCAGTTCTGGCCGTCAACCCTCGTGCGGTGTACGGCATAGTGACCGGCTGGGGGCTCACCGGGCCGCTGGCCGACGTCAAGGGCTATGAGTCCCTCGTCATGGCGAGCATCGGCGGCAACTCGGTCAGTCAGCGGCTGACCTTTGCCCCAGGACCCAACTTCGTCACCGTGCCATGGGCCACCTGGAGCGCATCGCAGACCCTGCTCCACGCGATCTTCTCAGCGTTGCGTGAACGCGAGACCAGCGGTATGGGCCAGGTTGTCGATGCCAGCCTCGGCCATGCCCTGGGCGGCCAGGATCCCTGGAACCAGTTCAACGCCGTGCTTGCTCAGCGCTTCCCCGACGCGCTCAATGCCGCCGCGCCGGTGGCCGCGGATGGCAGCCCGAACTCCAGTTACGCCTACAAGCTGCTGGTGGCAATCACCAAGGACGGTCACTGGCTGCAGTTCTCGCAAGTGCAGCCGCGACTGTTCAAGGACTTCGTCCTGGCCTGCGGACTGGGATGGATGTACGACGATCCCAAGTGGAGTGAATTCGTCACCATGGGCACCGACACTGTCATGCTCCCAGCGGATGCGACTGCTGAGATGAAGTTCGAGTTCTGGGACCTGCTGCTGGACATCGTGAAGGGCAAGACCCTGACCGAGTGGCAGGCGATCTTCGATGAATGGCCCAATGTCTTCGCCGAGGTGTTCCGTCGCGGCACCGATGTGCTTCATCACCCGCAGCTTGCCATTGAGAACCAACTGGTCACCATCAAGGATCGTCGCCATGGCGACGTGCTCATGCCCGGACCGCTCATTCGCTTGAGTGGCACTCCTGCCGAACTCGGCGCCGATGCACCGCATCTTGACGAGCACGGTGACGAGTTGCGCAAGCGCGCGGCTGGCATCACGTTGACACGGCAGGCTGCGCCGGAAAATGCACCCGCTGATCTCCCGCTCAAGGGCCTGACGATCATGGAGCTCGGCACGTTCTACGCCGCGCCCAACGGCTCTACGATGCTGACCGACCT
>JBAYUM010000149.1:0-5305 GCA_041675125.1 Candidatus Nanopelagicales bacterium | reverse complement strand
TCGATGTCCTCCAGATCAGACTGGCGACGAGCGAGCGACTGAAGTTCGTGCTGCAGGTTCTGCAGTTGCTTCGGCTCTCCGATTGATCCTGAGTCGAGCAGCACTTGATCCTTGTGCGACCGCTCTCGAACCTGCTCGACATCCGCATCGGCACGCGCCTGGTCACGCTCGAGATCCGCAGCGATCACCACTGACGCCACATGCTCGTCGTGCAGTCGCTGGACGCGGATACGCAGATCAGCGAGTTCCTGCTTCTTGGGCAGAGTGCGCTCGCGGTGATCCAACTGCGCTGCGGTGGTGTCGAGCTTCTGCAAGTCGAGCAGTAGTTGCTGTGCGGCTGCATCAGCCTTCATCGAGTACTCCCTAGTGTGGTGCTCGGACGATAGGCCGTCCATGGATCGGTGGGTATTGCAGAGCACTCAGCCGTGATCGATAATCCAGCAGCCGCAAGATCGTCTACCAGCAGTTCGGCGGCATCCGCGAGCCAGGGCCATTCACTGGCCCAGTGCGCCACATCGATGAGCGCGCACCCACCGTCGGCAAGATGGTCTTGCGCGCGATGGTGTCGCAGATCAGAAGTGACGTACACATCGGCAACCTGCGCGGCGAGCCCGAGCAGCGAGTCGCCGGCGCCTCCGCAGACCGCAACCGTGCCCACGAGTCCCATCGGGTCGCCTGCAATGCGGACTCCATGCTGAGTAGCCGGCAGCACGGCTGCCACCATCTCTGCGAACTGCTCAAGGGTCAGTGGCTCAAGGAGATCGCCGACGCGTCCGGTGCCCGTGTCGCCATTGAGCACCTCGAGGGGCCTTAGGTCACGCAGACCAAGCGCGCGGGCAAGTGAGTCCGAGACTCCGGGGCTGGCGTGGTCGGCATTGGTGTGCGCGCAGGCCATGGCAATGCCGTTGGTGATCAGCCCGTGCACTGCCTTGCCCTTGGCATTGATTGCCGCGACACCGTTGACCTCCCGCAGGAACAGCGGATGGTGGGTGATCACCATGTCGAAGCCGCCGATGATCGCCTCATCGACCACCACCTGGACTGGATCGACTGCGAGCAGGACGCGCTCGACCACCGAAGTCGGATCACCGCAGATCATCCCGACGGCATCCCAATCGGCTGCAAGGCCCACCGGGTAGCGTCGCTCGAGCGCAGCATGCACTTGTGCAACAGTCGCGGCCATAGTCGAAGGTTACCCTTCACCGGCGTACGTCACGAGTGGCTCATGCCGGTAGTGTTCAGGGCCTCGGGCGATTAACTCAGTTGGCTAGAGTGGCTCCCTTACAAGGAGCAAGTCGGGGGTTCGAGTCCCTCATCGCCCACGCTGTAATTTGCGCTGGAGCCCTTCCAGGTCAGGCGTCAATATCCTCCAAGGCACACTTCTGGTACTGAATGACGGGGACGATAGTGGTCGCAGAATCGGTTAATGAGGCACAGTCGTCTTGGAGTCATGACTAGACCATGAACTCTGATGTGCACTCATTGCAGGAGATCCACTTTCGCGCCATGGGCTCCGACTGCCACATCGTCATCCTCGGGGGCGACCCAGAGCAACTGAGCACCGCGGAGGGTGAGGTGCGACGCCTCGAATCGCTGTGGAGCAGGTTCAAGCCTGACAGTGAGATCAGTCGGCTCAACTCCGCAGTCGGCAAGCCGACGATAGTCAGCTCGGAGACCATCGCGATTCTGTGCCGGGCATTGCGGGCACATCGATTGACAGACGGCTGGTTCGATCCCTTCATGGGTCGCGACCTAGCAAGCCTCGGGTACGACAGGGACTTCGAGAAACTGCTCGGGTCGGACAAGCAGATCGCGGGCACGCGCTCCTATGCGCTCACTCTCAGCGACTCTGGCGTGGTTGCGACATCCAGGCGTGACTACTCCACCTTCTCGATCGACCTCGTGAATCGCGCAGTCACCCTGCCAAATGGTGTTGACTTCGACCCTGGCGGCATCGGCAAGGGACTTGGAGCCGATCATGTGTCGCGATTCATCCTTGCCGGGCGGGCACGAGGTGCGTTGGTCAATCTCGGCGGCGATCTGCGTTGCCGCGGCGACCATCCAGAGGACGGCTGGCAGGTCACGATCGAGAATCCGCTCGACCCCCAGGGGACCCTCGATGAGTTCATCCGCATCAAGGATGGCGCCATTGCGACAAGTACGCCCCTGAAGCGGAACTGGGCACAAGGTGATGGAACACGCATGCACCATCTGCTGAGCCCGGGCACCCGAACCCCTGCGGAGGTTGAGATCGCCTCTGCGACGGTTATCGCACCTAGCGGCTGGCAGGCTGAGATGCTTGCCAAGGCCCTGCTGCTGGCTGGGCCTCAGATAGGTGTCCCCCTGCTGCGCAAGCACCGAGCCGCCGGAGTGGTGGTCACTCTCGACGGCTCGGTTGTGCAGCTGTAGAGCTCCTGGACTATGAGCCGCTGGACTTGCTCGCATTCTGACTGACGTTCTGGCAGTTGTTCACGACCTGACTATTGGGCCCGTAGCAGACCTCGAAGTAGGTCGGTGTTCCGTCACCACCGGCATTGACCGAGAAGTAGGTGCCGGTCTTGATGCCCGTGAGGCCGCCTCCACCGCCACCCCAGCCCGAACTCCAGCCCGAACCACCGCCGCCCTCATTGACGGTCTTCCAGCCCTGCGAACGCAATTGGGTCTGGTAGTAGTTCACGATCTGCGCCGGAGTCATCCTGGCATTCGAGTAGCGCGCGTAGTTCACCCCGCCCGACAGCGTCTTGGTCTGCAGATTCTTCGACCCCGAGGGCGGTCCGGAGGGCGTCGGTGCAGCCATCGCTGGGACGGCCATCAGAACCGCAGCCGTGCCAGCCAACAGAGCAGTGCCGCTTGCATTGACGAGCTTGCTCATCAGGATCCTCCTGTGGTCGATGGGGTCTGGGCCTGCTGGCTGAGATTCTGGCAATTGTTGACGATCTGGCTGTTCTTGCCCGAGCACACCTCGAAGTAGGTCGGCTTGCCGCCTCCGCCCGCATTGACCGAGACGTAGGTGCCATTGTTGATCGCTGTGACTCCACCGCCGCCACCACCCCAGCCCGAACTCCAGCCCGAGCCGCCTCCGCCCTCATTCACCGTCTGATAACCGCTGGCCTGGAGCTGCGTCGTATAGAAGGTGACAACCTGCTGTGGGGTCATCGAGGCGCTTGAGTAGCGGGCATACTGCACGCCCTGCAAGGTCTCGGGGGCCTGTAATGTCGTTGATCCAGTTGGCGGCGCCAATGGATTAGTCGCCGCGAAAACGGGGGCGGCGGCTGCAACAACCGACAACCCGATCACGCTGACGGCTGCATATCTCTTCTTCATGCTTGCCCTTCCCACCTTGGACACACGGAAATCAAGCGATTGCCGGTCGAGGCAACCCTAGTGGAAAATCTTCACTTTGCGATGGCTTCCCGCGCTGTCTTCGCCCAGCCCTTTCGTCCGCGAACGAGGTTGTACAGCCCCCTGAACGCAACAGGCCACATCAAGAACGTGTAGGCCACGTACGGAACGATGTTGCGCAGGGCGAGCATGAGTCCACGAAGGCCCTGCCCACGCGCGAGCACCATGACGCTGACGCTCACGGGTCCAACCGCGAGCAGGATCAGGATCACCACGAGCACTGGTTGGTTGAGGGGCAGGAAGGGGATGCGGAATGCGGCCCAGAGGAACAGTGCCACGACCACGGCGGTGCTCACGACGAGTGTCATGATCGGAAGGAAAAGGGTCACCAGCGCATCCACGCGCCTGATGCCGACTAGGTGATGGGCATGGAGCCGATCCAGGTGGCGGAAGACCTGCAGATTGCCCTGCATCCATCTGGTTCGCTGCCGGAACAATCGCCGAAGATTGTTCAGGCCCTGCTGATCCACGAAGGTTTCAGGCGCTTGCTCGCCCAACCAGCCTCGCGCGAGGAGCCGCAGCCCAAGCTCTTGATCCTCGGTCAGGTAGTGCGACCAGGGTCCGAGCTCTGTTGCGATCGACTCCAGGGCGGAGAGCCTGTTGAATTGGCCGTTGCCGCCCATGAAGGCCGCGCCCCAACGCGACCGACCGTTTTGATAAAGCCCTCCGAATACCTTGAACTCAAGGCTCTGCATTCGAGTCAGGTAACTCGAGCGGTTGTAGATCTGCACATTGACCTGCACCCCGCCCACTCGCGGGTTGTCGAAATGCCGGGCGATGCTCGAAGGGGCATTGGCATCGAGCCGACCATCGGCATCGACGATGCCGACAATCACCTGGTCATTCGACCACTTCCGATACCTCTTTCGCGTGAGCACTTCGGTGAGCAGGAAGTTGTAGGCGTGATCAAGCGCCTCCGCCTTGCCCTTGCGAGCATTGGGGAGCACTCGCGTGAGCACGATCAGCCGCTTCCAGTCGATCCGCTCGAGGACGCCACCTGTGTCATCATCGGAACCGTCGTTGATCACGATGACGATGACATTCTTTGCCTTGACCGCGCGCAGCCGACTCACGCTGTCAGCAATCGTGACCGCTTCGTTCAGCGCAGGGACGAAGAACACCCAGAGATAGTCATCGGAATCCCCCGGCGGACGAGTCGCGAGCTCCTTCACGTACTTGTTGCCTGCGCCATAGAGCACGAAGGTCCAGCCGCCGCCGAACAGCACGCTCATGATGGCGAGGTAGTAGCCCAGCCACATGAGCCAGATGAAGAATTCCATGCGTCGGGCGCTAGCTGACGATCGATGATCCGGGCATGGGTGGCACTGGGCCACGCGGCTTGCTACGGCTCCAGAGGAAGAGTCCGATGATCAGCGCGATCGCCGAGACAACAGTGATCATGATGACCACCTCGATCGTCGACAGGGGCGGTGTCGACTTGGGCAGTGGAATCTCGCGCAACTGGCCGGTCGTGCCCATCGACATGACTTGCCCTGTCAATGCAGCCCAGCGATTCGGCGACTTGCCGATCTTGGTTGCCAATTGATCGGTCAGGACCAGCGCAGCGTTGTAGTTGGGCTTGCCGGCATCCGCGGGAATGGGCCCGAGGACCACGATGTCGCGCGAACCGTCCTTCGTGTCGCTCTCGAAGGCCTGGGCCAATGCCAACGGTCCTGGAATCGCTGCAGTGAACCGTGGCGCTGGATCACGTACCTGGATCAAGTTGCTGATGTTCAGGGGCGCACCGAGTGTGTCGATGAGCTCGGTTCCTGCACCGGTCAGGATTCCTGGACTCGTGCTGCCCTCGAAATCCTGCGCGGAGACCAAGGACACCGTCAACTGCTCGGGGGTGAGCGACTGCAGTGCCTCCATCAGGCGGCCCGCCTGCTGAATCTTGGATGCG
>JBAYUM010000148.1:0-5423 GCA_041675125.1 Candidatus Nanopelagicales bacterium | reverse complement strand
GGTCCCTGCGGGCCGTGCTCGGAGATCTACTACGACCGAGGCCCCGAGCATGGGCGTGACGGCGGTCCGATCGCCGACGAGGATCGCTACCTCGAGGTCTGGAACCTCGTCTTCATGCAGAACATTCGAGGCGAGGGTCCCGGCAAGGAGGGCTACCCGATCATCGGAGACCTGCCGGCCAAGAACATCGACACCGGCATGGGCCTTGAGCGCATGGCTGCCCTGCTGCAGGGTGTCGACAACATCTACGAGATCGACACGACCCTGGGCATCCTGAATCGTGCAGTCGAGCTCACCGGCACCAGGTACGGCAAGGAGCAGCGGTCTGATGTTGCCCTGCGGGTCATCGCCGACCACGCCCGCACCTGCGCATTCCTGATCGGCGACGGGGTCCTGCCCGGCAATGAGGGTCGAGGCTATGTGCTGCGTCGCCTGATGCGCCGGGTCATTCGCATGATGCGCCTGCTCGGCGCGCACGAGCCGTCGATCGGTGAGCTCATCGACGCAACCGTGCTGACCATGGCGCCGCAGTATCCAGAGCTCAATGACGAGCACAATCGCATTCGCCAGATCGCCGTCGCTGAAGAGGGTGTCTTCATCCAGACCCTTCGCGCAGGCACCACCATCTTCGATACCGCTGCCAGGAGTCTTCGCGACGCAGGAGGCACGACGCTGTCGGGCGAGCAGGCCTTCGCGCTGCATGACACCTTCGGATTCCCCATTGAGCTGACGCTGGAGATGGCAGCGGAGCAGGGCCTGGTGGTTGACGAGGACGGCTTCCGCTCGCTGATGGGCCAGCAGCGCGAACGTGCCAAGGCCGATGCTCGTGAGCGCAAGAGCGGACTTACCACAACGACTGCCTATCGCGAGATCCTCGACGCTGGTGGCCGCACGTCGTTCACTGGCTACCGTGAGGTGGATTCAGAGGCAACGATCATCGGCCTGGTCAGCGAAGGCGCGACCGTTCCGGTCGCTTCACAAGGTCAGCATGTGGAGATCATCCTTGATCGTTCACCGTTCTACGCCGAGGCTGGTGGCCAATTGGGCGACCGTGGCCGGATCGTGACGAACACCGGCGCCGTCGCAGATGTCTATGACGTCCAGATGCCTGTTCCCGGCCTGTTCGTCCATCGAGCAGAGGTGCAAAGCGGCGAGTTCGCGCAGGGACTCACAGTGGAAGCGCATGTGGATGTGCAGCGTCGCCGCGCTATCTCACGTGCTCATACCGCAACGCACATGATCCACCGGGCATTTCGTGAGCAGCTGGGGGACACGGCAACGCAGATGGGCTCGGAGAACGCACCGGGCCGACTGCGGTTCGACTTCCCGAACCCGACTCCGATCTCCGATGACGTCATGCAGACAGTCGAGGCTCGGGTCAACGAAGTGCTGCTCGAGGATCTTGCCGTGACTGCGCAGAACATGACGCAGGAGCAGGCTCGCGCCATGGGTGCCATGGCCCTGTTCGGCGAGAAGTACGGCGATTCAGTGCGCGTCATCTCCGTGGGTGACTGGGCGCATGAGCTCTGCGGCGGAACCCATGCGCAGCGATCCGGCCAGCTTGGGGTGGTGACCTTCCTGAATGAGGGTTCCATCGGTGCCGGGGTGCGCCGAGTCGAGGCTCTTGTCGGAGCGGACGCCTATCAGTTCCTTGCCCGTGAGCACGTGCTCGTGAACCGTCTGACGGAAATGCTGAAGGTCCCAGCTGAGCAGCTGCCGGAGCGCATCGAGCGCACGATCACGTCCTTGAAGAATGCCGAGCGCGATCTGGAGAAAGTGCGCAAGGCGCAGCTCATCTCGAATGTCGACGACATCATCGGCGTGGGCGAGGACATCGGACCGATTCGCATCTGGATCTTCGAGGCGCCGCTCGACATGGATCCGGGCGAGATGCGCGAACTGGTCATGCAGGCCAAGGGGCGCAGTCGACCCGAGATCCCCGTCGTCATGTTCGGCACACTGGTCGGTGATGGCAAGGTATCGGCCATCACCACGGCAAATGAGCGTGCCCAGGAGATGGGAGTCGGTGCCAATGCGCTGCTGCAGGCTGCGCTGCCATCCCTTGGCGGACGCGGTGGCGGAAAGCCTGACCTGGCCCAGGGCGGGGGAACCAACCCTGCTGGCGTTGCTGAGGCTGTAGCGGCAGTGAAGGCGCTTGTCACTTCAAAGGTGAACAGCTGACCATGCGCCCGGGCGTGCGACTTGCATGCGATGTCGGGACCGTGCGCATCGGCGTGGCCCGCAGCGATCTGCATGGCATCCTGGCGGTTCCGCTCGATGCGATTCCTGCGGGCGAGCAGTCGTGGCAGGCGATCGCCGCATTGGTCGACGAGTACGAAGCAGTCGAGGTCATCGTCGGCCTGCCGATCAAGCTCGATGGCACCGAGGGAGCATCTGCCGTGATGGCGCGCGACTGGGCGCAACGACTCGGGCAGACGCTCTCCATTCCGATCACAATGGTCGACGAGAGGCTTACCACTGTGCAGGCCCAGCGAGGACTGCACGCCGCGGGCAGGACCGTCAAGAGTTCACGATCTGCCATCGACAGCGCCTCCGCCGTGGTGCTGCTGCAGTCCGCTCTCGAGCGCACCAAGGGGATGCAGCAGTGACGAGCAACCGCCGGGTGCTGACCGTCGTAGTGTCGCTCGTTGCGGTGATCGCACTCATCGCCGTCTTCATTGCAACACGAGGTCCGAAGGACTTCCCAGGCCCTGGCACTGGCAGCACGACAGTCATCGTCGTGCGCGGTGACTCGCTCTCGGGGATCGCGAACACGCTCGTCGAAGCAGGAGTCGTTGCATCGAGCGATGCCTTCGTCAGTGCTGCAAGCAGCAATCCCAAGGCGAAGTCCATCGGGCCTGGTCGTTACGCCATGCTCGAGGAGATGAGCGGAGCAGGTGCCGTAGCGCTGATGCTCGATGCCAAGTCGCGGGCTGAGAGTCGACTGATCCTGCCCGAGGGATTGCGCATCAATCAGAGCCTGGCCATCGCCTCGACTGCGACATCGATTCCTGTCGATGATCTCGACGCTGCCCTGAAGCAGGCGCCGTCACTCGGGCTGCCCGCCTATGCCAGCGGCAATGCCGAGGGCTTCTTGTTTCCTGCGAGCTACGACCTTGCCGGCGACGAGACGGCAGACACGACATTGAAGATGCTCTTCGCCCGCTTCAACCAGGCAAGCAGGGAACTGCAGCTGGACAAGCACGCTGCAGTTGTCGGGCAGAGTCCCTACGACATCATGAAGATCGCGTCACTCGTGCAGGCCGAGGGCAATCCGTCCGACTACAGCAAGATCGCACGGGTGATCTACAACCGGCTGGCCAAGGGCATGCGGCTCGAATTCGACACCACCATCGCCTATGGGCTCGGCATCACCAAGGTGAGCCTGACCTCCGAGCAGTTGAAGACCGATACGCCGTACAACACTCGACTGCACGCAGGGCTTCCACCGACACCGATCAATTCGCCAGGAGCGGCTGCGATCAAGGCAGCGCTCAATCCTGCCCAGGGCAACTGGCTGTACTTCGTCACGGTCAACCTGGACACCGGCGAGACCAAGTTCGCCAAGAACTACAAGAGGTTCCTGAAGTACAAGGCGCAGTTGCAGGCCTATCTGCGGAATCACGGGTGAGGCGCATGAAGCAGGCAGCGGTACTCGGATCGCCCATCAGCCACAGTCTCAGCCCAGCCCTGCATCGCGCGGCCTATGCGGCACTTGGCCTGGACTGGCAGTACAGCGCAATCGAGGTGCACGAAGAGGAGCTCGAGGGCTTCCTCGCGACCCTCGATGACTCGTGGGCCGGGCTGTCGCTGACCATGCCGTTGAAGGAGGTCGCGATCGGGCTGTGCGCACGGGTCGACCCGATGGCACTGCAGATTCGGTCCGTCAACACGCTCATTCCGACCGCGCAAGGGTGGGTTGGCAGCAATACCGACATCTTCGGCATCGTTCGAGCGCTCGGAGAGATCGGTGTCGAATCGGGGGTCGACTCGGCCCTGGTTCTCGGTGCCGGGGCCACCGCGCGAAGTGCCATCGCAGCCCTTGCCCAGTTGCAGGCCGGCCAGGTGGGCATCTGCGCCCGAAGGCCCGAGCAGGCTGCGGTGCTGGTCGATCTGGCCATCGACCTCGGCCTGCGTGCCCACGCGCAGCCCTGGCGGCCGTCCGCGGCGGTTCTCGCGACTGATCTCGTGATCAGCACCCTGCCCGGTGCAGCCGGTGAGTCGTGGGCCAAGCATGCGCATGCGGCCGGCGGTGCACTGCTGGATTCCGCCTATCACCCCTGGCCCACGCCGCTTGCTGCTGCCTGGCCCAATCAGCGCATCGCGAGTGGGCGCGACATGCTGCTGTGGCAGGCCACGGAGCAGGTTCGGCTGATGACCGGACTGCAGGCGCCTGTTGCGGCAATGCGCGCGAGTCTGCCGCTGTCGTCCGACTGAGGTCGATTCGGGGACGTCTGACAGGATTGCCCCCATGGTTCGATGGTTAACTGCGGGTGAATCGCATGGTCCGGCTCTTGTTGCCATCGTCGAGGGACTGCCCGCTGGCATCGAGGTGACCTCCGAGGACATCTCAATCCAGCTGCAGCGCCGCCGCCTGGGCGTGGGCCGTGGGGCGCGCATGAAGTTCGAGAAGGACGAGGTCAGCATCCTCGGCGGTGTGCGCCATGGGTCAACCCTCGGTGGCCCCGTGGCCATCGAGGTGGGCAACACCGAGTGGCCCAAATGGCAGGTCGTGATGTCACCGGATCCCGTGGATGCCGAGGAGCTGGCGAGCCTGGCACGCAATGCCCCGCTGACGCGACCGCGTCCCGGCCATGCCGATCTCGTGGGCATGCAGAAGTACGGATTCACCGATGCTCGCCCCATCCTCGAACGCGCCAGTGCGCGCGAGACAGCGGCACGAGTCGCGCTCGGTGCCGTCGCCAAGGCATTCCTTCGCCAGGTGTGCGGCACTGAGGTCTTCAGCCATGTCGTGCGCATCGGGTCGGTCGCGGCCCCCGAGGGCAAGGTGCCGACCTATGCCGACTTGGCGGCGATCGACGAGGACCCTGCTCGCTGCTTCGACAAGAAGGCTGCCGCTGCAATGGAGGAGGAGGTCAGCTCCGCCCATCGCGACGGCGACACCCTCGGTGGAGTCGTCGAGATCCTGGCAACCAACCTGCCTCCGGGTCTTGGCAGCCACGTGCACTGGGACCGCCGTCTGGATGCGCGCCTGGCTGCAGCGCTCATGGGCATCCAGGCCATCAAGGGTGTCGAGGTGGGTGACGGCTTCGGCCTTGCGGCGATTCGCGGCAGCGATGCCCAGGACGAGATCGTCAACAGCGACAACGGACTCGTGCGCACGTCTGGCAAGTCAGGCGGCACGGAAGGCGGCATGTCGACGGGCGAGCTCCTGCGCGTGCGCGCCGCGATGAAGCCGATCT
>JBAYUM010000147.1:0-5462 GCA_041675125.1 Candidatus Nanopelagicales bacterium | reverse complement strand
GTTGTCGGGACAGACGCGACCGTCTCGGTTGTCGTCGGTATCGCGGCTGCGTCTGCAGCAGTTGTTCCGGTGCTGGTTGTGACAGCAGGAGTCGTGGTACTCGATGCGCTGACCCCTTCCTTCTTCAACGCTTCCAGCTCTGCCTTGAGATCGGCGAGCACGGCCGCCAGAACTGCCGTGTCGGAAGGGGCCGAAGCAGTGGTCGTGCTGATCTGCTCGATCGATGACAAGGGCACGTCCTGGCCATCGACTTGCAATACAGGCCCGCTGGGCAGCAGCCGGGCGCTGGTCGCCACACCTTGATGCAGCGCACCATTGGCGTCAGTGAACGCCACGGTCTTGCCGATCATTCCCCCGGCTTGCAAGGCACGCTGGGCCGACAGAGCATCGGAATTCTGCTGGGCCAGTTGTGACAGCTTCTCCACCATCGTGAACTGGGCCGTCTGCGCGAGGAACTCGGTTCCCTGTGCCGGGTTCATCGGGTCCTGATACTTCAGCTGAGCAACCATGAGCTTCAAGAAGGCGTCGCTTCCAAGATCGGTCTTGCTGCTTGCCGTGGGCGAACTGGCGGCAGGGGCTGTCGTCGACGAGCCGATGGGATTGACGGTCATTGCTGTCTCCTCGCGTGCTGGGGACGTGCTGGGGAATGGGGATGGTGGTCGGTTCAGGCCATGACGTCCACGACGCCAAGGTGCTGGCGCAGGTGCACGGACTCGGCAATGGTCGGAGTGGCAGCTACTGCTGCAGGAGCAGGTGTTGAAGGTGCCTGCCTGGCATCCTGATGTGCGGTGCCCGAATCGGTGAACTGCTCCTGGCCTGGTGCGGAAGTGAACGGCTGCTCCTGCACATCTGCGAAGGAGAGGGTCAGTCCGGTTGCCCCGAGTTCCCTGCCCAGGTCTGGCAGGGCCTGGCGAAGCAGCTCGCAGGCCTGGCCCCCCGTGCCAGTCAGGTGCAGGCTGACCGATTGATTCATGACATTCACCTTGATGCGCACTGGGCCAAGATCTCGAGGGTGCAGCAGCAGTGTCGTCTCGTGGGATCCGTCCTCGCCGAGCCGCAGCGGGGTCAAGCGAGCCATCAGCTGCTGCGCGACCGGTGCGGGTGGCGCAGACGCGAGGCTCGTTGGCAGCGGACCGGGTGTCAAGGGACTGGTCGGGCTCGCGGCAACCGCGGGAGCGCCTGTCGTCACGTCAGAGGAATCGAGAGTGAGGGGTTCTGACTCCTGAGACTTCGCAACCATCGAGGCGGACGGATGAGAGCTCTCAGCAAGCACGAGCTCCTGAGCACTGGCCGCTTCAGGCGGCAAGGTGACCTCGAATCCCGATTCCTGCGGTCCTTCTGGTGCCGTTGCATGCTCGGCCAGCAGCCTGGTGACGGATATGCGCTCGTGGGTCGCATCGTTGGCCGCTCGGGATGATGCGGGCGAACGACGCTCGGGCAGTGGGATGACGGGAGTGGCAGTGGCGGTGGCAGTGGCAGCTGCGCTCGCTGGGGATTCGACTTGGGCCGTGGCGACTGGTTCGAGGAGGCCGACCTGCGCTGCGTCCTGCGCAGCGGCTGGACTTGTCGGCGCTTGGGCAGGGAGCATTTCGCCTGTCGTTGCGAGGTCGGTGCCAGACGAAGCTGTGAGCGCCGGCGAGAGCGCTCCATCGGCTGCAATCAGCAGGTCACTGGGAATTGTCGTCGGCATGCCCTCGTCGGCAGTCACGGGCGCGAGGGTCATGGAGTCCTGTGCATCGGGAGCGCCAATGGTTGGAGGCATCACCGGTGCAGGTACCACCGGCGCAGGCATCGTCAGGGGCGTGGATTGGGGAGTTCCGTCAGCCGAGTCCTTGTCCGATGGATCCTCCTTGGAGCGCGGTGCCTTGACCGGCGCAGGATGCGAGCTGTTGTGCTCGAATGTGCTCGTGAGAGCCTGCTCGAAGTCGCTGGCGTTGACGCTCTGCTCGTGGGCCGTAGCGTCTGCCTCGCTGACTGCGCGCGGCGGGGGCAGTGCGGCAGCTATCTTCATGGAGTCCCCCTTCGCAGCATGGGTTCTGGCTCATTGCGACCATGCAGGGCCAGGGCGAGATCGTCATTGGCGCGCCGCTCCCTGCGGTCGGACTCTGCGCGTTCGTGCTCGCGCTGGCGTGCAATCAGGCGATTGGCAACATCGCAGTCCTGCTCGCTCACGAGCCAGAGGTGGCGCGCGCTCTCCTCATCTGCACTTCGAGACGCAACGATCGTGCGCGCCAGCCCCACGCGTGCAGACTTCGCGGCTCGCGAGGCAAGGTGGGCGCGAAACTCGGCAAGATCGCTTGAAGCGGGCAGGTGCGCTGACTCGAGGCTGGCCACCGCAGTGGAGAGTTGCAGGTCTGCAGCCAGGAGAGCCCGCTGTTGCTCGGCGAGGGTGCGCAGGGCCTCGCGTTCGCGCACGCGTCGCACGCGCAGCAGGACCTCCAGATGCGTGCGCTTCATAGTCCACGCACCAAGGTGAACAGCTGCTGCCAAGTGTCGTCGAGGTCGGAGGGGTCTTCGACTGCCTGGCGCAGGAACGCATTGATCTCGGGCATCAGTGCACGGGCGGTGTCGACATCGTCATTCGCGCCTGCGACGTAAGCGCCGACATCGATCAGTACCTTGGCCTCTCGATATGCGGACATGATTCGCCGCACCTTGCTGATGGCGTCGCGTTGCTCGGCATCGGTGACTGCCGGGGCGACTCGTGAGATCGAACCGAGCACGTCGATGGCCGGGTAGTGATTCGCGTGAGCGAGATCGCGGTCCAGGACGATGTGTCCGTCCAGGATCGACCGCGCTGTGTCGCCAATCGGGTCGTGAACGTCGTCGCCCTCGAGCAGTACCGTGTAGATGCCGGTGATCGTGCCGAACTCGGCCGGACCAGCGCGCTCGAGCAGTCGTGGCAGCAGAGCGAATGCCGAAGGCGGGTATCCCCGAGTGGCGGGGGGCTCGCCGGCAGACAGACCCACCTCGCGCTGGGCCATCATCGTGCGCGTAATCGAATCCATGAACAGCAGGACGTTGAGTCCCTGGTCTCTGAACCATTCAGCAATTCGGGTTGCCGAGAACGCAGCTCGCAGGCGGACAACGGGTGGCTCATCGGAGGTGGCAACAACCACTACGGAGCGCTTCAGGCCTTCAGCTCCAAGGTCATTCTCAAGGAACTCGCGCACCTCGCGACCACGTTCGCCCACAAGGGCGACGACGACCACATCGGCAGTCGTGTTTCGGGCAATCATCGACAGCAGGGTCGACTTGCCCACGCCTGAACCAGCGAAGATCCCCATCCTCTGCCCGTGCCCGACAGGCGTGAGTGCATCAATGGCTCGCACCCCGAGTTGGAGCTGTTCGCGAATGCGCTGGCGAGAAAGGGGTGAAGGCGCAGTGTTGTCGATGCTGACGCTTGCAAGAGCATCGATCGGAGCACCTCCGTCAATGGGTTCGCCCAACCCATTGAGTACCCGACCCTTCAGTTCCATGCCGACTGGCACCTGCAGTGGTCTGCCTGTAGAGGTCACGCGTGTTCCTGGGCTGACACCTGTAGTGACACCCAGTGGCATGCACGCCATCCGAGATCCGTGAACACCGACTACTTCAGCACGCAGGCGGGATTGCGGAAGCTCGAGCACGACGATGTCGCCGATTGCGGCCAGCACCCCTTCCACCCAGATCGTCAGTCCGGTCACTGCCGTGACTTCACCCGTGATCCGTGGCGCGACTGCACCAAGTCCACGTTCGAGCATGGCGTTCAGAGTCATGAGCTGATCACCTTCTTGAGCCGGTCCAGAGCAGGCCTCAACCGGGCATCCACATGGCAGAACTCGCTGTTGACCACGGCGCAGCCAGGTTCGATGGAGTCGTCGCCAAGGAGGCGGACCTCGCGTGACAGGAGTTCTGCCAAGTCGATCCCATGCTCATTCAGCGTTGTGATGGCGGCCGGATGCAGGCGAACCTGCAGCGGGGAGCCATGCGGCAGTTGGCCGACTGCTCGGCCCAAGGCGTCAATGACGTGAATACGATCGGCCTCGAGCTCGCGTCCGAGCAAGGCCTCGACCAGGGCATAGACGACATCGCCGATCTGGGCGCCTGTCTGCTCGTAGGCCGACGCGTGCAGTGACTCCACTGCTGAGATGGCAGATTCGAAGGTACGGATCGTGGTGTGCAGGACCTGAATCGTCTGCGCAATTGATTCCTCGTCACGCCGCCGATCGATGGCGTATTGAGCGGACATCTCCTGGGCGATGATCTCGCGGCCCTCGCGGTATCCCTGGGCAAGGCCCTCAGTGCGTGCAAGGGCAGATGCCTGGAGTGCTGCGATCTCGACTGCTTCTGCCAGGCCGGCATCCACAATGCGTGCGTCTCCTCGAACGTGAACCACCAAGGGCGTCCCGCGCAATGCATAGTCCAGCCGGGCCGGTTCGAGTGCGACTGCGCGTCCGTCTTCGATGAGCTGGCTTTCAGGCCACAAACTGGTCATCGTCACCTCTCCTCACCACGATCTGTCCGGACTCCTCCTGCTGTCGGATGATGCGCACGATGTTGGCCTGCGCCTCCTCGACAGCCGAGATGCGCACTGGCCCGAGGAGTTCGATTTCCTCAGTCAGGTTCTGCGCGGCGCGAGTCGAGAGGTTCGAGAGCACCTTGTCGCGAACATCGGCTCGCACGCCCTTGATTGCAGTGGCCAGTTCCACGGTGTCCACTTCGCGCAGCAGGGTCTGCACGGAACGGTCGTCCAAGGTGACGATGTCCTCGAACAGGAACATCATGCTGCGCACCTGCTCAGCGAGCCCCGCATCCAGTGCTTCGAGCGCGTCGAGGATGAGGCGCTCAGTGGGCCTGTCCGAACGATTGATGATCTCAACGAGTGGCTCGAGTCCGCCCACCGTCGACAATTCAGCCGGCTGCAGGACGCTGGACATGCGGCGCTGCAGATTCTGCTCGACCTTGCGCACGATGTCGGGGGAGGTGCGATCCATCGACGCGATGCGATGAGCGACATCGCCTTGAAGCCCCGGGTTGAGATTGGACAGCACCTGCGACGCCTGCTCGGCCGACAGATGCGCCAGTACCAGCGCGATGGTCTGCGGGTGCTCATCCTGCAGGAAGGACAGCAGCTGACGCGCGTCTGTACGACGCAGGAACTGGAAGGGCATTTCTGAGATCGCTGCTTCCAGACGCCCCATCACCTCACGCGCGCGTTCGCTTCCCAGCCCCTCCTCGAGCAGTTCGCGCGCATAGCCCAGACCGCCTTGGCTGACGTAGCGCCGTGCTGTCGCAGTCTCGACGAATTCCTCGACTACGGCATCTGCGACATGGGCCTCGACATTCTGCAGGCGAGCGATCTCTGCGACCAGTTCTTCCATCTCGCCTTCATGCATGGCACCGAGAACCTTTGACGCATTCTCCTGGCCGAGCTGGACCATGAGAATGGCCGCCTTGCGCAGGCCGGTCAGCTCGTCAAC
>JBAYUM010000146.1:0-5507 GCA_041675125.1 Candidatus Nanopelagicales bacterium | reverse complement strand
GATGAGTCCTTCAACTACATCGGCAAGTCCTATGGAACGGCAATCGGCACGACCTATGCCGCACTGTTTCCCGACCGCGTTGGCCGGATGGTGCTCGACGGAGTGCTTCCCACCGACTTGGGTCTGGAGGCCATCACCAAGCAGCAGACCCTCGGATTCGAGGCCTCCCTGAAGGACTTCGCTGAGGACTGCATCACCCGCGAGGATTGTCCATTCACTGGCAATGCCGACCAGATCGTGCAGGGCATCCGCGCGTTCATTGAAGGGCTCAGTCAACAGTCGCTTCGAGTGGGCGCCCGCCAACTCACGAGTGCGTTGGCATCGAGTGCCGTGCTGTCGTATCTCTACTTCCCGCGATTGGACTATCCGCGACTGCGAAGTGCCTTGCATGATGCAGTGAGGGCAGGCAACGGTGCGCCGCTGCTCAGTCTGCTCGACGAGCGAACAGGTCGCGGAGCCGACGGTCACTACGCCGACAATTCAACCGATGCGTTCTACGCGGTCACGTGCCTGGATCATCCGTATCTATCCACCGTGACCAAAACGAGCAGACTCGCCAAGTCCTGGGCACAGTCGTCACCCACCTTTGGTGCGGGACTCGCATGGGGACTGCTGCCATGCTCCAACTGGCCCGCGAAGAGCAGTGAGCAGGTGGCAACTGTGAACAGCAAGGGCCTGTCACCCATCTTGATCGTGAACACAACGCATGATCCGGCGACTCCGGCGGTTTGGGGTGCAGACCTCGCGAAGCAATTGAGCAATTCCAAGCTCATCACCTGGGATGCCTATAGCCACACTGCCTATCGCCAAGGCTCGGAGTGCATCGATAACGCTGTAGATGCCTACCTTTTGCAGGGGGTTCTGCCTACTGCGAACCTTCTCTGTAGTGGCAACAATTGACTGGTACCGTCGTCGGACTGATTCCGCCTTCAATAGCCTTCGGGAGCCAATGTGTCCCAGCCTGAATTCGAACACGTTCCGCCATTCGCGCCCGATCCGATGCGATGGAAAGCACTAGTCGTCATCGCCATCTCGCAACTCATGGTCGTGCTTGACGCCTCGATCGTGAACATCGCCCTGCCATCGATGCAGTCCGATCTCGGCATGGCCGATGCTGACCGCCAGTGGGTTGTCACGGCCTACACTCTCGCCTTCGGCGGCCTGCTGCTGCTGGGTGGTCGCATCGCTGACTTCGCCGGCCGCAAGCGGATGCTCATCGTCGGCCTGACTGGTTTCGCGATCGCTTCAGCACTCGGCGGCATCGCAACAACCACCTTCATGCTCATCTCGGCTCGCGCCCTGCAGGGTGGTTTCGCTGCCCTCCTCGCACCAGCGGCCCTGTCATTGATCACCGTCACCTTCACCGACAGCAAGGAACGTGCGAAGGCCTTCGGTGTCTACGGCGCACTGTCTGGTGGCGGCGCCGCCATTGGCCTGGTCATGGGCGGCCTGCTCGTCGAGTACGCGTCGTGGCACTGGACTCTGCTGGTGAATATCCCGATCGCGATCTTCGCGGTGTTCATGGCTCTGAAGTTCGTGCACGAGTCTCGTGCAACCGGCGACACCAAGTACGACGTGCCGGGAGCCATCACTGCAACGGCAGGCCTTGTCGCACTGGTCTACGGCATCTCCAAGGCCCAGACGGTGGGCTGGAACGGCACCGAGACCATCGTGTTCATGGCGTCGGGCGTGCTGCTGCTCGTCGTGTTCCTGTTCATCGAGAACAGATCCTCGCACCCGTTGCTGCCGCTGCCGATCCTGCTGAATCGCACGCGTGGTGGTGCCTACCTGGCCTCGTTCTTCGTGGGCATCGGCATGTTCGCGATGTTCCTGTTCCTGTCGTATTTCTTCCAGGCTGTGCTTGGCTACTCCGCCCTCAAGAGCGGACTGCTGTTCCTGCCGTTCTCGGCGGGCGTCGTGATGAGCGCGGGTCTGGCAAGCCAGTTGCTGCCGCGCTTCGGACCTCGATATGTCACCTTCGGCGGCTTCGTGCTGTCAGTCATCGGCATGCTCGTCTTCGTGCAGTTGGCTGCGACCAGCACCTACTGGCCGAACATCCTGCCGGGCATGATCATCATGAGTATCGGCATGGGCCTGATCTTCGTTCCGCTGTCTGCAGTCGCGCTCTTCGGCGTGGGCAACCACGACGCAGGTGTGGCATCAGCCGTGCTCAACACGAGTCAGCAGATCGGTGGCTCGATCGGTCTTGCCTTCCTCAACACAATTGCAACCTCGGCAACGGCCGCCTTCGCAATTGCGCATGGGTTGAATCCAATGAACCCATCAGCCGATGCGCTGGTCAGCGGCTTCAGCACTGCCTTCATCTGGAGTGTCGGCATTCTGGCTTTCGCTGGCCTGATCTGGGTCGTCCTGGTGCGCATGACCAAGGAGGACATGCAGGCCCACGACGCCGACGCCGCTGTGCCGATGCTCTGATCGAATCAATCAGGATTCATATGCAGCAAGAACATGAAAGTGCCTGCGCGAGCCGATCAAGATCAAGGCGGCCGCGCAGGCACTTGTCATTGCGCCCAGTGCCAGTGATGCCGGTCCGCCGGACAGCTTGATCAGGCCAGCGCCCAGGGCGGCTCCGATCGTCATTGCGATGATCGCGCCGAGGCGCTGAGCCCAGACATGGGTTGACTGACCGACCCCGGCAAGTCGGCTCTCCCTGGCCAGATTCGCGATCGTGCTCGTAACGACCACCGTGGTGATCTCGGCATTGCCGATGGGCTTGACCGCCGCGACCTGCGCGCCCATCAGGGCAGCAAGGATCGAGGTGATGGTGATCTGCTGCGGCGTCGAGAGATCTGAAGCGAGCAACCAGCTGCCGGAGACGACAGCGATGATGATGCAAGACGTGACCAGCACGATCCCGCCGGAATGGGCGAAGCCCGAGATCAAGGATCGCCGAGCAGCCCGAGCGCCAACCACCGCTCCCAGCATGAAGCCAACCAATGCCAGCAGATTGTTCAGCACCGGAATGCCGTCGACACCGATCAGCCCGAAGCCGATGAACAGCACATTGCCTGTCATATTGCCGGTGAAGACCCGATCGAGGGCGATGTAGGACACCGCATCGATCACACCGGTCGAGGCCGTCAGGAGCAGCAACCCGCTGGTGTAGAAGACAGTCGGTGATGGTGGTTTCACAGCGGACCCATTTCGAGGAGATGAAGGAACTTGCCCGTCACCTTAGGCAGGTCCGAGGGGCCCAGAACCCTCGGCTAGACTCTGCAGGCCCTTGGGGGGCTGCCGTAGGGCCCCTCCAAGTGCAGGCCGCCTTAGCTCAGGGGTAGAGCAACGCACTCGTAATGCGTAGGTCCGGGGTTCAAATCCCCGAGGCGGCTCCATTGTGATGTCCCGGGACATGCTTATCGGATGTCCCGGGACTTCCTTATTTCTTGAACTTGTAGCCCTTGGGCATTCCGCCTTTCCTGTGACCTGGTCGGGGTCCGGGTTTGAGGCCGCGGGGTTGGCTGTCCTTGTCGGGGTCGATGACCAGTTCGCGCAGGATCTCGCCGGTGTCGCGATCGATGACGGTGACGTGCAGGTCGTGGATGAGCATGCGTACGGGTGTGCCGCCCAGGTGCATGCCGAGCTTGATGTGGTGCATGCGTCCGCCGCGTCGCAGGGTGACTGATCCGGTGGCGTGGACGGTGTCGTCGCGGATGCGGAAGTGGCCGCTGCGGTTGTGTTCGGGGGTGGCTTTGGCGCGGTCGCTATAGATGGTGGCCGGTGTTCGCCGGTTCAGGGATCGGTGCTTGCGCCGGTAGTTGTAGAAGTCGACGAACTCGTCAAGTTGTGCCTGGAGTTCGGTGATGGTTCGCGCGGGTGGTCGTGTCCGCAGCCATTTCTTCAGCGTGGAGTTCAAGCGCTCGACCTTGCCCTGGGTCTGGGGATGATTGGGGCTGCCGTTCTTCTGGGCGACGCCGCGGTTGAGCAGTTCGATCTCGAAGCTGTTGGCTCCGCCGCGGAACCGCGTGGTGAACACGAATCCGTTGTCGGTCAACGTGGATTGGGGTGTGCCGTGCAGGTCGCAGGCGGCACGAAAAGCGTTCAGCACGATGTGTCCGGTGACCGGTGTGTGGGCGGTGGCCGAGATCAGGAACCTGGAGTGGTCATCGACCCAAAGCAGAATCTCCGCGTCGGTTCCCTCGCCCAGGGGCCAGTGGGTGAAGTCTGATTGCCAGCATTCATTGGGCAGGTCGGCTTGGAACCGGATCCAGGAACGCTTGGGTCGTTTGCGCGGCTCGGGGGTGATCGCTCCCGCGCGGGTCAGGATGCGCCAGATCGTGGTCACCGAAGGTGGGCTGTCCATCTCGTCGTCCAAGATCCCCGCGATGGAGTGCGGGCCAGCATCAGTGCCGTAGTCGAGGAGCTCTTGGCGTAACGCCAAGATGCGCTCCACGACCGCCGGTGCCGTGGCATTCGGGTTCGTTCTCGGGCGCGTGGATCGCGGCTCCAAGGCCGACCAGCCGCCGGATCGCCATGCAGCCACGAGCTGACTGACCCGCGGTTGGGAGATCCCGTAGAGCCGGGCGACCTCCCGCTGCGACTTACCCGCCAACACTGCTTCAACGATGACCCGCTGCTTCGACATGCCAGCACACGCTGCCCGCCATCACGGCCTCAGGCGATAAGCATGACGCGGAACACCCGATAAATATGTCTTGGAACAGCACACCCGAGGCGGCTCCATGACAAACTTGTCGCGCGTCATCCTTTGTGGCAGGGGGTTTCAGTGAGGGCTTTGTGCGTGCTCCGCCCTCGGGTGGCAGCGACGACGGTCCTCATCGTAACGCCATTTGATTGAGTATTGCTCTATACTTCAAATGTGGCTAATAAGGAAAGAACATTCCTAATCAACGGCCTGCTTCGAGCGGTCTCGCACGAGCAGCCGTTGGACTTGGCCATGCTCCGCGAGCACGGCATCTCGTCGGCGCTCGCAGCCCATTATGCGCGCACCGGGTGGCTGGAGCGCCTCGGCACGGGCGTGTACTGCGTGGCCGGAGCACGACTTGATCGTGACCAGTCTCTGCTGTTCCTGCAGGGGCGCATCGAGGGGCTGCACGTGGGCGGCCGAACGGCGCTGGCCTGGCTGGGGGTCCGCCAGTACCTTGAGGTGCAGGAACGCCTGACGATGTGGGCCACGGTCCGCGGCGTCCTCCCCGCGTGGTTCACGGAGCGTTTCCCTGGCACCCTGACATCGCTGAACCTGTTCGACGAAGCGACCAGGGCGCGCGGCATCGTCACTCCGCCAGCCGTCACCGAGGGCGTGAAGGTGTCCAGCCGAGAACGTGCCCTGCTCGAACTCTTGCGCGAGGTTCGTACGGCCCTGCAGTTGCAAGAGGCCCGTGAACTGTTCTTCGCCACCTTGGGGCTGCGCACTGCTGTGGCAGGCGAATTGCTGACCGGCTGCACAAGCGTGAAAACGGTTCGTCTCTTCCTGATGTGGGCGACGGATGCAGGGAACCTCGACGTCGAGGCGCTGCGGACCAAGTTCG
>JBAYUM010000145.1:0-5520 GCA_041675125.1 Candidatus Nanopelagicales bacterium | reverse complement strand
GCCTATACCGGGATGGTTCCCGACACCGTTGAGGATCGGCACCTTCGACCCGCCAATGCCTATCTCAGCGTGGCATCGAACAGTGGGCTGATCCTCGGCAGCGCCCTGGGCGGACTGCTCGTGGCCCTTGTCGGTCCTGGCCTGGCGGTGGCCTTCGATGCCACGACCTTCCTGGTCTCGGCGGGCCTGGTCTTCACGATCCGTCATCTGTCCAGGCCGAATGTCTCCGGGGATTCGATGTTCGGCGACCTTGCGCACGGTTGGCGAGTGTTCCTCTCGTACCGATGGGTCGTGGTCATCGTCGCCGCCTACAGCGTGATCCTGATGGCTTCCCAAGGTGCAGAAGAGGTCCTCGGACCGGTCATCGCCGTCCAGGAGTACGGCGGTCCGGCCGGATGGGCCGTGGTGCTGTCGGCGCAGTCGGCCGGGTTGCTCGCCGGGGCCGTGGCAGCCACCCGCATTCGGTCCAAGCGGCCAATGGTGCTGGGCATGCTGCTCACGCTCACGATTCCAGTGCAGCTGATGTTCCTCGGCCTTGCCCTGCCGCTGGGGTGGATCACCGCAGGCGCCTTCGCCCTGGGATTCTCGATGGAGGTGTTCATGGTCATCTGGTTCACCGCGATGCAGTCGAACATCCCGAGGGATGCGCTGTCGCGTGTCAGCTCATATGACGCGATGGGTTCGCTGATGCTCGGACCGGTTGGGCTGGCACTGGCTGGACCGCTTGCAGCTGCCGTCGGCCTGCAGACCGCATTCCTGCTTGCTGCAACCGTGGCACTGGTGGCGATCGCGGTGTCGTTGCTTGCCCCGTCAATCTGGCGGCTGCGCGGGGACGAGCAAGGGACAGCTGACCCCGGCGCACCGCATGCGACAACTTGACGCCCGAGGTGAAAGGATGGCGCAGACAACGTTGGAACGCTGCAGATTGCCCGCGTCGATCACATCAGGAGTGACCCATGCCAATTGCATCACCTGAGGTTTATGCCCAAATGCTTGATCGGGCCAAGGCCGGAAAGTTCGCCTATCCAGCGATCAACTGCACGTCATCGCAGACCATCGTTGCCGCGATGCGCGGCTTCGCCGAGGCTGAGAGCGACGGCATCGTCCAGGTGTCGTGGGGTGGCGCGGAATTCGCTTCGGGCCAGGGAGTCAAGGACATGGTCGCGGGTGCTGCGGCCCTTGCCGAGTTCGCGCATTCGATTGCACGAAGCTACAGCGTCAACATCGCCCTGCATACCGACCATTGCCCGGCGGACAAGCTCGTGGGCTTCATGGAGCCGCTCATCGCGATCTCACAGGAGCGCGTGGCCCGCGGCCAGGAGCCGCTGTTCCAGTCGCACATGTGGGACGGATCGGCAGTGGCGCTGCAGGAGAACATGGACATCTCGCAGCGCATGCTCGATGCCTGCCACAAGGCGAACATCATTCTCGAGATCGAGATCGGCGTGGTCGGTGGCGAGGAGGACGGCGTCGAGGCCTCGCATGACGCGAAGCTGTTCTCGACCGCAGAGGATGGCCTGGCAACAGCAGCAGCCCTTGGACTGGGCGAGTGCGGTCGGTACATGGTCGCGGCAACCTTCGGCAATGTGCACGGTGTGTACAAGCCAGGCAATGTCGTGCTGACGCCCAGGATTCTTGACGATATCCAGAAGGCGGTTGGCGCGAAGTACGGCTTGGACAAGCCATTCGACCTCGTGTTCCATGGCGGCTCGGGCTCCCTGTTGAGCGAGATTCGCGAGGCTCTGGACTACGGCGTGGTCAAGATGAACATCGACACCGACACGCAGTACGCCTTCACTCGTCCGATCGCCGATCACATGTTCAAGAACTATGACGGCGTGCTCAAGATCGACGGTGAGGTCGGAAACAAGAAGCAGTACGACCCCCGTGCCTATGGCAAGTTGGCCGAAGCGAGCATGGCGGCTCGCGTGGTGCGCGGCTGCGAAGACCTGCGGTCAACCGGAACAGCCATCAAGTGACGCTGGACAATCTGCTGGCCGGACCTCCGCCGACCCTGTTGCCGGTGGAGGACGGTCCGCTGTCTGCTCTGAACGCCGGCGACGATCCGGTCGATGTGGCCAAGCGCTATCCGTCGAGTTCACTTGCCTGGGCGATTGTGAGCGATCAAGCGTGGGCCGAAGGTCGCATCCTTGAGTCCTATGCCTTCGCGCGAGTCGGGTACCACCGAGGTCTGGATGCCCTCCGTCGCAATGGATGGAAGGGACATGGGTCGGTGCCCTGGGGCCATGAGGCCAATCGTGGATTCCTGCGGTGCCTGGTGTCGCTCGGCAGGGCCGCACAGGCCATTGACGAGCAGGAGGAGGCCGATCGCATCGAGGCCTTCCTCAATGATTGCGATCTGAATATCCCGCGTGGCGAGCGCTGATCGTCCAACTGCGGATTCACACTCTGAATTGATTGGCTCGAACTCACTTCACGGTTAGCCTCACGACATGTCCCTCGTCGCCGGAGTCGACTCATCCACGCAGTCCGTCAAGGTCGTGGTGCGCGATGCTGACTCCGGAAGACTGGTGAGGGAAGGTCGTGCTGCGCACCCCGAGGGAACCGAGGTCGATCCAGCAGCATGGTGGCGCGCGCTCTCCCGGGCGCTCGACGGCCTGCTCGACGGTGTCACCGCGATATCGGTCGCAGGGCAGCAGCACGGCATGGTGGTGCTCGATGACGAGGACCGCGTCATTCGCCCAGCACTGCTCTGGAACGACACGCGTTCTGCCCCGGATGCGGCGGACCTCGTCACTGAATTCGGTGGCGCCAGGGCGTGGGCCGAGGCGGTCGGCAGTGTCCCAGTGGCCTCTTTCACGGTGAGCAAGATTCGCTGGCTGGCAAGAGTCGAGCCCGGGCATGCCAGCCGCGTCGCCACCGTGATGCTGCCGCATGACTACCTCACGTGGCGGCTGTGCGGTGAGCAGGCGATGGCAGTGACCGATCGGGGAGATGCCTCCGGGACCGGCTACTGGTCGCCAGCAGCAGGCGCCTATCGAACCGATCTGGTTGCGATGGCCCTCGGTCATGTGCCTGCGCTGCCAACGGTTCTTGGCCCGGCTGAGCCAGCTGGTTTCACATCGAGTGGGATCGTTGTGGGGGCGGGAACAGGTGACAACATGGCGGCGGCCCTTGGCCTGGACATGCAACCAGGCGATGTCGTGGTGTCGCTGGGCACCTCAGGGACTGCATTCGCTGCCTCCTCGTCACCAACGCATGACCCATCGGGACTGGTAGCCGGGTTTGCTGACGCAACAGGCCGCTTTCTGCCGTTGGTGTGCACCCTCAACGCTGCACGAGTGATGTCCGCGACCGCGGAACTGCTTGGGGTCAGCCTCGACACTCTCGCAGACCTTGCCCTGCAGGCCCTTCCTGGAGCAGGCGGCCTCACCCTGCTGCCCTATCTCGATGGCGAGCGAACACCGAACCTTCCGGATGCCCGCGGTTCCTTGCACGGCATGTCTCGCGACAACCTGACGCCCTCAAATCTGGCGCGCAGCGCGATCGAAGGCATGCTGTGTGGACTCGCCGATGCCGTTGACGCACTCGAGCGCGTGGGTGTGCAACCGCGGCGCTTGGTATTGATCGGTGGAGGTGCTGCGAATCGGGCGGTTGGCATCATCGCCTCAACGCTCTTCGATCTGCCCATCATCATCCCGCCAGCGGGCGAGTACGTTGCCGATGGCGCGGCCCGGCAGGCAGCGTGGACGTTGTCGGGGAAGGCGCATCCACCGAGCTGGAATGTGACCTTGGAGGGAGCATCCGTGAAGTTCGAGGCCGATTGCGTGCCCGCCATTCGCCGGCAGTTTGCGTACGCCCAAGCGGCTTTGTACGACTTGTCCGTTTAGTTGCGATTGAGTTTGGCTTGGCGAACAACAAATTGGAAGTTTTTCGGGAAAAGGGGTTGTCGGCGGCCTGAGTCAGGCATATGTTGTGGCGCACAACATATATCTGATTCCTTCCACAGTCAGGGACAGCCGTGATTGACGAACTTGATCCGAAACCGGAGCACAGATTCGCATTCGGGCTTTGGACCATCGGTCATTCCGGCCGGGATCCCTTCGGTGAGGCGACCCGACCACCCATCGATCCCGTGGACTTCATCCGGGGCCTGGCTGATATCGGCGCCTGGGGCGTCTCGTTTCACGACGATGACCTGATGACCTTCGGCGCCCCCGAACGACAGCGCCGGGAAGAGCTTGATCGATTCAAGAGAGGTCTTGACGAGACAGGCATTGTCTGCTCGATGGCCACGACGAATCTCTTCTGGCATCCCATGTTCAAGGACGGGGCCTTCACGTCGAATGATCGTGCGATACGACGTCTGGCGATCCAGAAGACCATGCGCAATCTCGATGTCGCTGCGGAACTGGGCGCTCCCACCTATGTCTTCTGGGGTGGCCGAGAAGGGGTTGAGAGCGCAGCGAGCAAGGAGCCCTCGGATGCGCTGAACCGCTACAAGGAGGCCCTGGACTTCCTCTGCGGCTACGTCAAGGACAAGGGCTACTCCATTCGCTTTGCCATGGAGCCGAAGCCGAATGAGCCGCGCGGCGACACGTTCCTGCCGACTATCGGTCACGCATTGGCCTTCATCCAGACTCTTGAGCATTCGGAGATGGTCGGGCTGAATCCCGAGGTCGCGCACGAGACCATGTCCGGATTGAGCTTCTACCAAGGCGTGGCACAGGCGATGTGGCAGGGCAAGCTCTTTCACATCGATCTCAATGACCAGAAGGTCGGCAGATTCGACCAGGACTTCCGCTTCGGATCCGAGGGAATCAAGGATGACTTCTTCCTGGTGCGACTGCTCGAATCGAGTGGTTACAGCGGTCCCAAGCATTTCGACTGCCGCCCGTACCGCAATACGTCGGGCGAGGGAATCTGGGATTTCGCCCGCGGGTGCATGCGCACCTACCTCATGCTCGCAGCCAAGGCTCGCGAGTTCGACAACGATCCCCGCGTCAAGGAAGCACAGGTGTTCGCCGGTGTGACCGAGCTCGCGGTTCCGACAGTTGGCTCGTACTCACGCGAGACTGCTGATCGGTTGCTGGCGGAGAAATTCGATCCGGAGCTGCTCGCATCGCGCAACTACGGAAATGACGGGCTCGATCAGCTCGTCATTGACCGGATTCTCGGAATGTAGTTGCAGGCAGCAGGACGGCTCGTCAGTACGCATAAGTCAATCACTCAGAACGCAAGGTCTCTTGCGAGGAAAGGACAGCATCGTATGTCCAAAAAGCTCTTTGGCGCAGTGGTCGGCCTTGCAGCCGCATCACTATTCATGGCCGCATGCAGTAGCTCAGATAGTGACACAGCAGCTTCAGCGTCGCCTACGGCGACTGCAAAGGTGGGCGTCATCCTTCCGGATGCCGCGTCCTCAGCACGCTGGGAAACCGCTGACCGCAAGTTCCTCGAAGAGGCCTTCAACAGCGCTGGCGTGGAATTCGATATCCAGAATGCGAATGGCGACAAGGCCAAGTTCGCAACGATTGCCGATCAGATGCTGGCGAGCGGTGT
>JBAYUM010000144.1:0-5530 GCA_041675125.1 Candidatus Nanopelagicales bacterium | reverse complement strand
GGAATGCACCACCATCTCCACCATGCGCGTGATCAGGTACTGACGAAGCTGCATGCGCACGCCGAGGGCGACAACCTCGCGATCGGGTGCCTGCGTCGGCAGATCGATCATGAGGTCGGCCAGCACCTCGTCGTAGCGCTTGAGCAGGTCCTCCGGCCCGTCTCCTGCCGACTCGACTCCGCGCTCACGGACCGCCGCCGAGAACTCCGAGTCTGGGCCGAGATCATCAGCGGGGATACCGGCGAAGTAGTCGACTGCCGATGCAAGGGGCTTGTCGACGGGCACCTCGGCGGCCAGGATGCCTGGAATGATCAGCACTGGCCTTGCCAGGTGCCCTGCCAGGCCGGCAACGGTCCACTGATCCAGGGTGCTCGGGTACTGCCAGTACTTCGCAACCTCATCGGATGCAAGGAATCGGCGGACCCTGCTGGCCACCTCGAGGTATTCACTGACGACAGTCACGGGAACCTCCGCACTCTGGTCTGGGTGTGCTCTGAGAATACGACTGCATCTCGGTGAACCCCGCGATCAGAAGAATGCTGCCTCCAGCATCGCAGAGACTGACTCAGGGGGTACAGCCTTGGAGTAGAGGTAGCCCTGTGCCCCTGAACAGCCCAATTCGCGAAGCACTGCAGCCTGATCCTCACGTTCTACCCCCTCAGCTGTTGCGTGCATTCCAAGGGCGCCTGCCAGTGCGAGCATTCCGGTGATCAGTTGGCGGGCCTGGGCGTTGGTTGTCAGATTGGCGACGAAACTCCTGTCGATCTTCATCACGTCGATCCGATACCGATGCAGGTAGGCCAAGGAGGCATAGCCTTGGCCGAAGTCGTCAAGGGCGATCTTGACGCCGCGATCTCGGATGCCGTTGAGGTTGTGCCGGACCGTCGCTGTCTCAAGGAGTATGGAAGTCTCGGTGATCTCAAGCCCCAGGTGGGATGGATCGAGCCCGGAGGTCTGAAGTGCGTGATCCAGCGATGCCAGGAGTCCGGTATCGGCCAGTTGCAGCGCGGAGACATTGACGCGCACGATCAGTTGCCGCTCAGGTCGCTCTGCGACCCACACCGCAGCCTGATGACAGGCTTGATGCAATACCCAGTCCCCAATGTCCGTGATGAGACGGGATTCCTCGGCGACCTTGACGAATCGCTCTGCTGTCAATAGCTCACCACTGGGGTGATGCCATCGCACGAGCGCTTCGAGGGCGATCACAGAGCCGGTAGTCAGGTCGACTTCGGGCTGGAACCAGACCGCGAGTTGGCCAAGCTCAAGGGCATGTCGAAGCTCGCCCTCCATGGTGAGCTTCGAGGTCACTGCGGCCCGCAACTGCTCGTTGTATATCGAGACGCGATCACGACCTTGGGCCTTCGCCGCATACATTGCCGTATCGGCCTCGCGCACGAGGTCATTGGCGTTGCTGGAGTGTGACCCGACTGCAACGCCGATACTGCAGGATACGAACAGGTCAGTCTCGCCAACGACGAATGGTCGTCGGAACTCCTCCACCAATCGTTCGGCGACCACGACTGCCTCTGCAGGCGACCCCAGGTCGCGCATGACGATGATGAATTCATCGCCGCCAGGCCGTGCGGCAAGATCCTCGACTCGAATTGCCTTGGTAATGCGTTCGGCTGCTGAAGTGAGCAACTCGTCGCCGGCGCCGTGACCCATGGAGTCGTTGACATTCTTGAAGTGATCGAGATCCATCATGAGGACTGCGGTCGACTGGGGATGACGCCGACCGGCGCTCAGGGCACGCGTGATCTCTTCCAATAGGGCTGCCCGATTTGCGAGCCCTGTCAGTGGGTCACGCATCGCCAATTCCAGGAGTCGTTCCTCTGCGAGCTTGCGCGCTGTGATGTCCAAGGCGACGCCCACGAGTTTCACAACGCTCCCACTGGCATCGAGAACGGCCTCTCCGCGAGCCAGCATCCAGCCCGATGTCCCATCGGCTCGGATCATGTTGAGCTCGACCTCATAGGGCGTGCCCGTCTCCCGCGTGTTGGCCAGTGCCGTCGAGAGAGCCTCCCAGCTCTCCGGCGTGAACAATTGGCCATGCTCGGTGTAGTTGGGTGCTGGAAGATCTGGATTCAATCCCAGCATCACGTACAGCTCGTCCGACCAGACGACTTCATTCGAGGTCACATCCAGTTGCCAACTGCCGACATGCGCGATGCGCTGGGCCAGCAGCAACTGCGCCTGGCTGGCTCTCAGTTCGGCCTCGGCGCGTTTGCGGGCGGTGACATCTCGTGCCGCAGCGAAGACTCCGGCGATCTGTCCGTCAGCGTCGCGGTAGACGGTTGCGTTGTAGAGCACATCAGTGATCGAGCCGGAAACGTGGCGCAGCGCCAAGGGGAAGTCAGTGACCTGGCCCTCAGAGAACACTTGCAAGTAGCCGGCACGGGCAGCATCAGGATTGGTGAAGTGCCCCGAGAACTCGCTTCCGATCAGGACTCGTCGTGGGAGTCCGGTCGCCCTTTCAGTGGCGGCATTCACATCCATGATGGTGCCATCGACACTGATGGTGATCAGGGGATCCAAGCTGGCCTCGATGAGGGTCCGGGCGTAATGAGCCGAGCGGTTGAGCTCTGCCTCTGCACCTTTGAGATCGCTGATGTCGCGGGCAATGCATTGCACGGTCTGGTTGTCGGACGCCTGTGCGATCCACGACAGCCAGCGGTACTGGCCGTCCTTGCAGCGCAGCCTGTTCTCGGTCCTGACGACCGGGCGCGAGGGATCGGCCACTTGACCGACCAGGGACATGGTCTCCGCGAGGTCGTCTGGATGAACGAGATTCAACCAGGGCTGAGAGCTCAGTTCCTCCCACGAGTAGCCGAGCACGCGCTGCCAGTTCGAATTGACCCGCAAGAGGTACCCGTTCCGGTCCCCGATGGCGAACATGTCGGTCGAGAGTTCCCAAAGGGTGTCGTCTACCAGACCAGACACCGAGGCGCCTGCTGGACTCCGGCCTTCCAAGGTGCACCCCTAACGCAATAGCGTGATTATACCCAACCACGTCAGGCATTGGCCACGCATATTGCCCGACTCTGGAGCCGGGGGTGCAATGTCCCGCGGGATCCGTCTAGGTCTTGCGGATCACGGGTCGGGGTGACAGTGGCTGTCTCTGGACCGCTCGATTGATTGGTTAGGCGGCAGTGTGCCGTAGGCGCTTGGCGAGTTCGCGCTTGACCTGCAGTGGGGTGCGTCCGCGCAGGTAATCACCGTTGTTCGGACGGTGATCGTGGTAGTCCACGATCCAGACCTGCAGTGACCGATTCAGCAGAGCGATGTCGTCGACTCGGCCGCGTTGGAAATGCGGCCGGAAGAACTCGCTCAGCACGGTGCCGTGGAACCGTTTGCAGACCGCGTTGTGGTCGGGGCGGGATCCGATGATGGACTAGGCCATCGAGGTGACCTTCGTCGAACGCCTTCCCGGTGAGCTCCGGGACATTGTCGGACAGGATCCCGGCCAACGTGATGCCCAGCCTGCGCAGCGACTTCTTCAGGTGGTCCAGGAAGTCCGTGGCGCTCTTGTCCCCAACGACCCGTTGCACGACCGCATGCGGGTCGTGACATCGACAGCGGTCAGCTGCCAGACCGCCCCACGCCCTTCAAACGCCCCACGTAGAACGTGTCCAGGGACACGACGTGGCCCGGTGCGGTGGCGAACAGGCAATACCCAAACGGGCCCTCCAAAGCCGCGTCAGTGACCTGCCCGGCATCCGCAGCAGTCAGCGACGCCAACGCCGCCACGCGCTGCCGAGCGGCGCTCAGATGTTGACGGCGCAGCACCTTGTCAACCCCGAGGCAGACCGGTAGATACCGCGATCGGCCGGATGCCGCAGCAGGCTCCTGAGCCCCAGGGTCGGGCGAGCGATGGCCTCGGCCAGGATCGTCGGGACTTCCTCGGTGCTCATCGCGTTGGGCTGGTGCGGGGCACGGCGGTCCTTGGGCAGCAGCGCGCTGGTTCCATACGCCGTTGCGGCCTTGAGCCACTGGTAGTAGGTCTTGCGCGAGACCCCGAACACCTAGCAGGCATGGGTCTCGTTCCCGCACTTGGCGGCGTACTCGGTCAGTCGGATACGACGGTCATAGACAATGTCCTCGTGGGTCATGAGATGGCTTCCTGTTCTCAATATCTCGCAATCCAGAGACTGCCTCCCATGACCCACCCAAACTCAGGCGGGTGTCACCCCCCACCCGTGACCCGCAAGGACTAGTGCGTGGGTATACATGCTCGGTCAATCGATTTGCCTGCCCTTGAGGGTGCCCTTGAGCACGCCGCCTTCGGCCTGACAGGTCACGTCGGTCGTTGATGCAACGGTGACGGACTGGTCGGCGAGGACTCGGAAGACCAGTGTTCCCTGGCATGGCACGCCGATCACGTTGCCGCGTACGGGTGCACTCGCCTGACCAGTGGCACTGTTCCATGTAGCGGTGCCTTCGAAATCGCCAGTCACCTTGAGCGCGCCAACGCTGAACTCAAGCCCGGTCAACTGGGTACCGACCTTCATGGATGGGGTATACGAACTGGTGACGGTGAAGGTCGCGTCGTATCTGCCGTTCAGGTCACTTGCTGTTGCGTTCGTTCCGGTATCGGGTGTGATGGTCTCGCAGATGTGGCCATCAGCGGTCTGCCGGATGCCCTTCGTCAGCACCAGCAACTCGCGGGTCTCGAGACGGCCGATCTTGCTCTGACGTGTGATGAGGCCGAATTGGCTGGCTGGTGCGCAAGCGGCGTTGATGGCGAAGTGCCGACCGTCACGCTTGATGCCAGGGAGGCAATGGCTGGCAAGCAGGAGCGTACGAGCCTGCTGCACGGACATGCGCATGACATTGGGGGCGACGCATCGGGGGCTGGCAGCCGAGGCCACTGGCACCCAACTCCCCAGGAGCACGAGCACTCCCGCAACTCCCAGCAATCCTCGTCGTCGGTTCATTGTGCTCCCCAAGACTCGTTCAGACCCACTGGCTCTGGCTGAGCTTCATGCCGCAGGTCACTGTGCGGTTGCCTTGCGTCCACGATATTGCGTTCGGGAAGGCATATATGGCAAGCAGCATTGAGTTTCGACCGACTTTGGCATTCGTATGCTTGCGCACAAGGGCGAGGCACATGGAGGAGGCCGTGCGCTTGCCTGTCTTGATCCCCGGATACTTCGTGCCGTTCATCGTCAACTGGTCGACGACGATCCAGGTATTGGCTCCTGTGCCGCATTCACCAGGTGCGAATGTCGACTGCAACTTCTTATTCGCGCTCGTGCACCAGGCCCAGCCCAATGTGCCGTCCTTGGTGATCTTGCTGGCCAGCGTGCCGCTGAAGGCCTGCAGGGTGTTCGTGCCATTGGCCATGCTCGCATCGCAGCGAACGGTGCGGATGCCCGAGGCCCACTCATCCTGCGTGGGTACGAAGTAGGTGGTGAACACCCGGGTCAGCGGCCGCTTGGGCGGAGTGAAGGCGAGATAGGTCAGCAGCGCAGCGGATGGGCAAACCTGCTTGACTGCTTGCGCGCGGGCTGTCACGGTCATCGTGTAG
>JBAYUM010000143.1:0-5550 GCA_041675125.1 Candidatus Nanopelagicales bacterium | reverse complement strand
GCGCAATGGCGAAGCAGTGACTGTGGATCTTCGCGCACTGGTCTCATCCGGTGTTGCGAACCAGCTCAACGGCGAACAGGCGCACTAGTCCCTCAGCGCGCCGGCTGGTAGTTTTCCTTGGCATGAGTGCCTGGGGATCAGATGCGTATGGCGACCCCTGTGCTGTGTGCGGCTACGACTGGGGTCGACAGTCGCAGACCGACATTGCGTTGGTGGAGGCCCTGCCTGATGAGTTCACCGCGGCGCTTGGGCAAGCCAATGGCGGTGAATCGATCCCGGAGCTTGCGTGGAATGCCGTGGCCTATGTCATGCATGTGGCCGACAACCTTCGGATCTGGGGCGAGCGTCTCGCTGGCGCCAATGACAACGGCGGACAGCCGTTGCCGGTGTTGGCTTACGACCAGGATGCACTGGCGGTCGTGCGCAGCTATCCGAAGACCAGCAAGGGATCGGCGCTGTGGTCACTGCAATGGTCGGTTGCATCGTGGCTTGATGCGGTGGCTGCTGCGCAGAACGCCGGAAGCAGGCTGCTGCATCAGGAGGCAGGCGTGCTCACTGTCGGTGAGGTCATCTCGATGAATGCCCATGATGCGCATCATCACCTTGTCGACGTCCGCAGGATCCTCGCGGCCAACGATTAGCACTGTGGTCGTGAGCACCGAAGTCTGACGATTGCGCCGACCACGCTACGCATGGATGATTGCGACATCACCTTCCCTCTGGCGACTTGGAGACTCTGATGTCCGTGATCCTGAACCCCTATCTCTCGTTCAACAACACTGCGCGCGCAGCGATGGAGCTCTACCAGTCCATCTTCGGCGGCGAACTGGCCATCAGCACCTTCGGTGACATGGGCATGGCGGAGAACCCTGCCGACACCGACCGCGTGATGCACGCCATGCTCACTGGCGACAACGGTCTGGTGCTCATGGCTTCGGACAACGCAACTGAGGCTGAGCTGATCTCCGGCACCGACTTCTCGATCTCACTCAGTGGAGACGACGATGCGCTGCTGCGCGGCTACTGGGCCAAGCTGACAGCTTCAGGCGATGTCGTGGTCCCGTTGGAAACGGCGCCCTGGGGCGACAGTTTCGGCATGTGCAAGGACGCCTTTGGAATCACCTGGATGGTCAACATCACGGCCGCAGGGGCTTGACCATCACGAACGACTCAGTGCCCACGCGGTTCACCGCGGTCGCGGATGTCGTGAATCCGAACCGCTCGTAGAGCCGCTACGCCGGTTCCTCATCCGCATGCGAGTCATGGATCGGTGCTGCCTGGTGCGAGGGAATTCTCGAAAACCGGCTATACACCGTAGAGATGGCGCTACGGTGGCAAGCGCTTGCCGGGTACAGGCTGCCGAAGAGGGGAATGCACGTGACAATGAAGGACAAGGCCGCGATCGTCGGAATCGGGCAGACCGAGCGCTACCGCAGAGGCGCCTCGCTGCCCAAGTCGATGATGGACATGGCCATCGAGGCGACGCTGCTCGCGCTCAAGGATGCTGCGCTGACCGTCGAGGATCTCGATGGCTTCGCGTTCTACGGCGGCGCTCCCGCAGATCCCGGGGCGATGGCTTATCTCATGGGTGTTCCTCATGTGAAGTTCGCGGCCACGCTGACTGCCGGTGGCAGTGGAGCAGCCGGGTCCGTGGGCATGGCCGCTGCTGTCATCAATGCGGGCCTGGCCAATGTGTGCGTGAGCCTGTTCGTCCTCCAGCAGGTGCCAACGGGCCGGTTCGGCGGCAGCTCTGAAGGTCCGCGACAGATCCCGGCAGCCCGCGGCGGCGGCGCCTATGGCGGAGGTGGCAATGTCTCGCCGGAGGCCGCATTCACCGCACCGGCTGGTGTGATCTCGCCCGGGCATAACTTCTCGATGCTCGCCCAACGCCATATGTACCAGTACGGCACCAAGCGCGAGCACTTCGCCGAGGTCTGCATCTCGCAGCGCAACAATGCGATGAAGCGCCCCCAGTCCATGCGCCAGACGCCGTTGACGCTGGAGGACTACTTCGCTGCGCGAATGATCTCTGATCCGCTGTGCCTGTTCGACTACACGATGGAGTGCGACGGCGCGATCGCTGTGATCACCACGTCCACCGAGCGGGCACGCGATCTTCCGCACACTCCTGTGCTCATCTCGGGCAGCGGCATCGGCGGCACAGGTGACAACGCTCACCTGCTCGGCAACTTCCAGATGCCAGATATCAGCTTCGCCTCGGCAGGGGCACGCGATGTGGCCAAGCAGATGTACGCCATGGCCGAGGTCGGCCCGCAGGATGTCGATGTGGCCCTGCTGTACGACCACTTCTCGCCGATGGTGCTCATGCAGCTCGAGGACTTCCAGTTCTGTCCGATTGGTGAGAGCGGACCATTCGTCGCCGAGGGCAATATCCGCTTCGGCACCGGCTCGATTCCAGTGAACACGCACGGCGGCAACCTCTCGGACTTCTACTGCCCAGGCATGACTCACCTTGTCGAAGGCGTCGAGCAGTTGCGGGGGACGGCCATCAACCAGGTGGAGGGTGCGGAGATCGCGCTGTGCACTGGTGGCCCCTCATCCATTCCCATGACCGGCACTATCTTGAAGAAGGATCGCTGATGACCACGCCCGCAATTGCGTTCAAGCACATGCCGCCACCGCTGTTCACGGATCCCTATGCGGACGCGTGGACGGCACCGTTCTGGGAGGCGACCAAGCGCGAGCAGCTCACCGCACCTCGGTGCAAGAACTGCGGTGCCTTCAGGCTGCCACCATCGCGCTGGTGCGCGCACTGCCGCACCCAGGAGATCGAGTATGTGGACCTTCCCGGTACCGGCACGCTCTACAGCTTCATCGTCGTGCGCCATCCGTTGAGCCCGGATGCTGCCGACTATGTGCCGTACATTCCGGCGGTCGTCGATGCCGACGGAGCACCGGGAGCCCGGTTCCTGTCGAACATGGTCGATATCGAGCCCGAGGATGTGCAGATCGGCATGCCGTTGCGTGTGGTCTGGAATCATGTGAGCGCCACGCTGACCCTGCCGTTCTGGACTCGCGCCTAGTGCAGAGCGAGCACTCGCAGCTGCAAAGACATCGCAGACAGGGCAAATCGATCCAGGGCAGAATCCACTTAGTGGACTGAACCACAGTCATCGGTACCACTGCTCCAAACGTGCTGGCCCCCGAACTGAGCCCACAAGGCTCGGTGCGGGGGCTGCATCGCACGCGCAGCACCTCCTTCCCCAGCTCCCAGCTCCCGCGATATCCCGGAGGCAATCACATGTCCAACGAAGAACGCGTGTCATCGACCAGAGTCATCAAGGCTCCAGCAAGTGCCATCTATGCATTGGTCTCCAGTCCGACAGGCCATGTGCAGATCGACGGCTCGGGCATGCTGCTCGCCTCACCTGACAGCACACCCGTCACTGCGGTCGGGGACACCTTTGTCATGCACATGGACCGTGAACCGCTGGGTGACATCGACATGGGCAAGTACGACGTGACAGTCGTCATCACCAATATCGAGCCGGACCGGCTCGTCGAATGGTCAGTGCTCGACAACAAGGGACTGCCCTGGGGTCATGTCTACGGGTACACCCTCACGCCAGTGGGCGAATCGTCGACCGAGGTGACCTCCTACTGCGACTGGAGCGGACTTCCTGAGCGCCGCAAGGCGCGCGCCTCGTTCCCGGTCGTGCCGTTGAGCATGATGGTGAAGTCCTTGGACAACCTCGAATCGATCGTCACCGCGTAGTCACTGTCGAGGCAGGCAGAGGCAATTTCTCCTGAATGATCGCATCTGCGCACATACGCGCGCGGCCCAGTGCATACTGCTGGATCGACGCCGTTGAGTGCGTCATCTCGATCAGACGATCTCGGGGGAGCAGGCGCGTCCGTGGCGACTGATGGTGCGACCTTCCACAGTTGGCGTCGCAATAATTACGCCGCCACGCTGGCCGTCGCCCTGGTTGCCACGACCTTCTCGTTCACGGCGCCATTCCTGCCGCTGTACCTGGAGCAGTTGGCTGACATCCCCGGCCCCGAGGCCGCCATGTGGGCCGGCATCGCCACGGGACTCGGTGGATTGTTCCTGTTCATCGCAGGCCCGATCTGGGGAGCGCTCGGGGACCGCTATGGACGCAAGGCGATGCTGGTGCGCGCCTGCTTCGGTGGTGCACTGGGGCTGCTGCTCATCGGCCTTGCGACCAGCGTCTGGCAGATCGTCGTGATCCGCGCGTTCATCGGATTCATGGCCGGCGCCGGTCCTGCCGCGATGGCCTTGATCTCGGCCAGCACACCAAGCAATCAGATGTCCCGCTACCTCGGGCGCTTTCAGGGCGGAGTGCTCGTCGGCATGGGCGCAGGTCCCGTGATCGCCTCGGTCCTGATCTCGATCTGGAGCTATCGCACGACGTTCATCATCGGTGGAATCCTGATGTTCTCCGGCACCGTTGTGGCGGTGCTCATGATTCGTGAGCCTCCGCGTGTCCCCGTGGCTGCATCGTCGTCGGCGAACAAGGCGTCTGGGTTCAAGTCCATCATGGCTTCTCCCGTTGCTCGCACGGCTCTCATCCTGGTGCTGCTGCTGGGTCTTGCGGCACCGATGGTGCAGCCGATACTGCCGCCGTTCGTGGTGTCGCTGCTGCCGGCGGATGCGAATGCGACAGCGATCATCGGCTGGCTGTTCTTCGGCATCTCTGTCAGCAGTGCGATCGGCGCGGTCTATGCGGGCCGGATCCTGAGCCGTATTGCGCACACCCGAGTACTGCTGTGGGCTGGGGTGGGCATCGCTGCCTTCCTGATTCCGATGATCTTCGTTCATAACATCGGAGTGTTCGCGGTGCTGCTCATCGGGATGTCGTTGTTCAGCGGTGTCCTGGCGACGGGAAGCGCCTCCCTGCTCCCGACATTGGTGTCCGCAGCAGCCTTGAGCGCGATCTTCGGCATCTACCAGAGCGTCCAGGCTCTTTCAGGTCAGATAGCGCCAGCGCTGGGAGGCATTATCGCGGTCCAGTTCGGCTACTCATGGGTGTTCGCCTTCGCGGCAATCACGCTGCTGCTGCTCGGGCTGCCGATGTACGCGGTATTCATCCGCATCGTGCGCAAGCATGGCAATGACCCGGACTTGGTAGAGGCCCCGATCGAGGCGCACTGACGGGCGAATGAAGTGCGCTACTTGCCGGGAGTCTTCCTCGGAGTCGCCGGTCGAACGATTCTGCAGATCTCGTGGCTGACGATGTCGAGCAGCACAGCGCGACTGTTCGTTGGTTCATCGATGGAAAGCCCTGGATAGAGGATCAGCCAGCGAATGCACAGCACCAGCAGGAGGCGCAGGTGCTCGACGTCATTCTCGATCGCGGATTCCCATCCGGCCTCGAACCACTGGTCGAGGGTGCTGCGTGCCGTTGCCTCAAGTCGCTCGACTGATGCCGCTGTTGAGCTGACGGGGTAGGGGTAGATCATGTGGTTGAGCGGGGTGCGCCTGCGCACGTGCTCCTCGAGATCGCTGAGCCACTTGGTCAGGGATTCGATATCGCCGGGAGTGGTCTGCCCAAGTCTCATGGCGGC
>JBAYUM010000142.1:0-5567 GCA_041675125.1 Candidatus Nanopelagicales bacterium | reverse complement strand
TTGTCGCGATTGCGGGCTTCACCGGCGGCCCGTTTTCGCTAGATGAAGTGGAAGCCACTCCGAAGCAGGACCTTCGTGTCGTCCAGGCGAGAGTCAGAGCGGTCGAGATGCGTGCGGCCGCAGCCAATGAGGACTACAAGCAGGCCCAGGGGCAACTGCGGCGCACACGTGAGCAGCAGTCGAGCCTGCGCATCCGTCTCCAGCGTGAGCAGGCTCAGCTCGCGCGATCTGAACAATCGACGAATGCACTCGCACGAGCTGCGTACATCTCCGGTGGACTGAACCCATCGGTTCAGCTGCTCCTGGCAGATGACCCGCACCACTTTCTCGCCCAGGCTGGGAGGCTGGAAGCAGTGGCTCGCAGTCAGGCTGCCAGTATTCGCCTCGCGCAGGCTGCACGAGTTGTCGTCCTGCAGCGACGGGCGGACCTGGCCGATCAGGGTCGCATTGCGGCACGGGTATTCGAGGAGATGAAGACTGCAAAGGACGAGATCGCCAGGCGACTGGCCCAGGCTCGGTCCTTGCTCGCTGCACTGCAGCCAGCTGAGCGCAAGCAGCTGACCTCGCTGGACACCGATCGAGGCCGACGTGCACGAGTTGAGGCCAGGCGCGTTTCCGAGGCACTCGCTATGACTGGACGGCGACCAAGTGGAGCTCGGTCGCGAGCATTGGCTGCAGTGAGGCACGCACTGTCACATGTCGGATCGCCCTACTCGTTCAATGCGCATCCACCATCATCGTGGGACTGCTCCAAGTTGACGGCTGCGGCCTGGGCGCGCGGCGGGGTCGGGCTCACGGCCTTGAGCTACGCACAGTGGAACCAGGTGCGGCGCATTCCCAGCTCCCAATTGCGGCCGGGCGACCTGGTCTTCTACTTCGGCGGGGATGCCCATCATGTCGCGCTCTACGTAGGGAACGGCAAGATGGTCAGCGCCTCGAATCCTTCCGATGGCGTCGAGGTCATCGACTACCTGAGTCCTTGGTATGCAGAGCACTACAGCGGCGCTGGTCGCGTGCTCTGACGGGGGTGGCCTGAGCTGGCCAGTATGGAATACGGGCGGCTGCAGGCAGGGTTCCAATGCTGTGGCAATCCGCGTTCCAGGAGGGTCCACGATTGGGGGTTCACATGTACGAGACGACTGACCAGCGGTTCACGATGTACACCACGCCATGGTGCGGTGACTGCACGCGCCTGAAAGGCGAGCTTCGCCGTGCCGGGGTTCAGTTCCGCGAGATCGACATCGAGCACGATCCGGCGGCGGCGGATTTCGTCATACGAGTGAACAACGGGCATCAGTCAGTGCCCACCCTGGTGTTCTCCGATGGCAGCACGCTGACCGAGCCCTCAGGGCGTGAGGTGATGACCCGGCTGGCGGAGCTGGATCCACTTGGGGAGGCCTAGGTGCATGCCAGTCATGTGGCCCCAGATCGCGATGGTGCTCTGTGGAATGACTATCTCCAACATTTTCACGCGTGCCATCCCGGGATCACCGAGCAAGTGTTTGCCGCGTCCGCCGAGTCGAACCTGGGGACGCCGTATGCGTGGCTGCGCGCGGCCCTGCCCTCGGAACCGGGGCATGTCATCGACGTGGCCTGCGGAAGTGCACCCCTGCGACCACTGCTCGCGAACGCCGTCAGTTACCTCGGCATTGATCGGTCGCCTGAGGAGCTCAGTCTCGCAGCACGCCTTGGGCGCGGACCTCTCGCTCGAGGCGATGCATGCCACCTGCCCGTGGCCGACGGGAGCATGGACGTGGTGATCTGCTCGATGGCCGTCATGCTCCTGAACCCAATCAAGGCGGCGCTCGCAGAAGTGGCTCGCGTGCTGCGACCTGGTGGGACCTTCGCAACGATCAGGCCAGTTGCCGGACCCGTGCGCCTGCGCGACATCCCAATGGGCCTGCGACTCATCCTGGGGTTGCGTCACCTGCCCGAGATGCCCCAAAGGTTCGCCAAGACACGATTCACCCGCATGCTCGCGGAGGCTGGCCTGACCGTGACCGCAGACGAAGGCAGGAGATTCGCCTTTCCACTGGTCACTGAAAGCGACGCACGGCTCGCAGTGGAGGCGCTGTACCTGCCTCATGTTCAGGCCGACCGACGTGAGCAGGCAATCCGCCGTCTCGCGCGAGCCGCCAAGCCGGGGGCGCAGCTGCCCGTGAGCATCCGCCGCACTGTTGCCGTCCGTACTTCGCATTCGTAGGTACTGGGCATCGATACGGCGACAGTCAGGGTCCAGATGGCTCGGCTTCGACAGTTGACAGACGATGGCTCCGGCGGGTCAGGGTCAAGACAAGCAACGCTGCCACCGTCAGTACGCCAGCGATGACCATGAGCGTCGTCGACCCAAGATCCGCAACCCAGCGCGTGAGCGTCGCCTGGACGATGATGGCAGCCGAAACAATGGCGTCGGAACTGTTGTCGCCGGCGAGCACCCGAATCTCGAACCATCCGTACCAGGCGAGATAGATTCCGGCGAGCACGAGCAGGCCACCGCTCAGCCGTGTGATGACGGGTCCTGCGCGGCGCATTCGGGAGGCCAGGCCCGCACTTGCTGTTGCCATCGCGACCGCCAAGACCAGCACGACTGTGCCCATGCCCAGCCCGTAGGCGATGAATGCGGCGAGAGCATCAACCAGACTTCCGGCATGCAGGGCAGTCGAGGTGACGGCCAGGAACGGTGCAATCGTGCATGAAAGTGAGGCGAGGGCAAAGGTGATGCCATAGCCGATCTGGGAGGTCCAGGTCCCTGTGGGTCCGCGCCCACGTCCAGCAAGACCCGGGATGGCCAACGAGTGACCAAGCAAGAGCCACAGACCCAAGCACACCAGGGCGATCCCGACGGCGACGGTCGCGATCGGCAGATACCGCTCGAGCGACAGCGTCAAAGGGGCGACCGCGAGGCCGAACAATCCGAAGACCGCGACAAAGCCGACGGTCATGCCGGCCGCGAATCTTCCGGCTCGCAGGAGGGCGGGTGTCAGTGCTGAATCCTGACCGTGTTCGTCCGGTGTCTGCGCGACCAGCACGGTCAGGTAGGCAGGCAGCAGGGCGAATCCGCAAGGATTGAATGCCGCCACTGCCCCAGCCACCAGGGCCAGCGCGAGGAGTCCTGAATTCACGACGGTGTCAGGCGGTCAGCAGCTTGCTGGCCACGGTGCTCAGGTCATCGGCTCCGAGTCCACCCGTGAACTCCTGTGACTGTCCGTCGGGCGTGACGAAGACGAATGAGGGCTGAGCGACGACGCCGAACCTGGACCACAGGGTCCCGTCCACGTCTGCGAGGTGCGTGAACCCGCCGGTGCTCGTCTCTGACACGAAGGCCTGCATGTCCGGTACTGATCCCAGACCTGCGATGCCGATGAAGGTGACCTTGCCCTTGAATTCGGCGGCGACCTTGGCGACGTCTGGGGATTCGGCCCGGCAGACCGTGCACCACGGTGCCCAGAACCAGAAGACGACCGGCTTGCCTGCCAGAGTCGCGGCATCGAACGCCGCGCCGTCGACGGTTGTGGCCTTGAACGCGAGGGCCGCGGGTGCGTTGGATGTCGTGGAGTGAGGCGAACTCGTCATCGCGGTCGTGACGGGTGACGCGATCGGCGCCTGCGCATCAGCCGCACCGCCGCAGGCAGCCAGCGTGATGCCTGTCGCGGCCAGTGTGGCGGCCAGGGACCAGGTTCGAGTGGGCGTGCGCATCATGGGCCTCCAGGGTGGGGGTGTCGGGCTGGTAACCCTGTGAGCGGATCGAATGATTCCCGGTGCGGTCCGGCGAGCCAAGTATCGGTGTCTCGGCCCGGAGACGGTTGCATCGTGCGGCACCCTGTCCGTGCGCGCTGTGGGTCAGCACACACGGACCCCGGCGTAAACAGGGGATAATGGCCTGCGTGAATCCCACCGACAGCGGCCCGCTGAGCGATTCAGCGAGGCGGGCGGCCTTTGCGGAGTATGTCGAGCCGGAGATTCCCGTGCTGCTGCGCGTGGCGCGCACGCTGACTGCATCCGATGCTGATGCCGAGGATCTGGTCCAGGAGACCGTGATCCGGGCCTATCGGGCACTGGCGGGATTCGATGGTGCGCACCCGCGCGCTTGGCTGCTGACGATCCTGCGGCACACGGCGTCGAACCTGCGCAGGCGCACGCGACCTGACCTGGTCGATGAATGGGACCTGCTGTCGGACCCCAGACCAGCGTTCGGTGCGCACCGCCCCGAGACTCCGCATGAAGCCGTGTCCGCGCACATGCTCGATGACGATCTCGAGCGCGCAATCGCATCCTTGGGTGAGCGTTTTCGCTCGGTGTTGGTGATGGTCGACGTTCACGGCCTAACCTACGCCGAATGCGCGCAGGCGCTCGGGATCCCTGTGGGTACGGTGATGTCAAGGCTGAGCCGGGCGCGGGATCGCATGCGTAAGCACCTCAAGGCCTCCGGGAGGCTCTCATGACATCAGTTGGCCAGATGCTCGAATGCCGGCGTACGGCGCGGCAGTTGCAGCAGTTCCTGGACCGCGACCCCTCGGCTCCGCTGTCGACCAAGGACCGTGAGCGTGTGCAGGCGCACCTTGACGTCTGTGAGCGCTGCAGCGGCCTTGCACGGGAATACGAGGAGCTCCATCGCTCCCTCCGCCAGTTCGGCGAGGAGGCAGGACCAGCACCCGAGGCGCTCGATCGAGTCAAGGCCGCCGTGGAGCGCGCTATCGCAAGCGAGTGATCCTGCCCGTGCGGGAATGTCACCGGTCCCCTCGCGGGTTACCGGTGAGTGACACGAATCGCTTCGATCCTGATGGCCCGATTGCACCAGTTCGAGCGTCTCACGCGCACCGTTGATCCGGAGTTTCGTGAACGGCTGCGCGAGCGATGGGCCGAATTGCCGCTGGGCGTGCGCACGTCCGCGCAGGTGGTGGGACGGCACGCCATCGGTTGTGAAGGCACCCATGGTGTCTTCCCCAAGTGCAATCTGACGTGCAGTCCCTGCTACCACTCGAGTGACGCGAACAAGGTCCGCATCGATGGCGATCACACGATCCGAGAAGTCGATTCCCAAATGGCGTATTTGCGGGCGCGGCGTGGACCGCGTGGCCACGCCCAGCTCATCGGCGGCGAGGTCTCGCTGCTGTCGGCAGATGATCACGCGGCTGTGCTCCAGGTCATGCGTGCGCATGGGCGCGAGCCGATGAGCATGACGCACGGGGACTTCGACTACGAATACTTGGAGCGCCTTGCCCTCGACCCAGATGGCGGCCCCCGACTGCGGCGGCTGTCGTTCGCCGGCCACTTCGACTCCTTGATGCGGGGGCGTCGTGGGAATCCTCGGCCTCGCTTCGAGTCAGAGCTGCATGGGCATCGCCGGGCGTTCGTAGCGATGTTCGAGCGACTTCGGCGTGAGCATGGAGTCCGTTCGTTCCTGGCCCACAACATGACAGTCACCCCGGCGAACGTAGGCCAGGTCGCGGAAGTCGTACGCGCGACCATGAGCATGGGCTTCTCGATGCTGTCGTTCCAGCCAGCGGCCTTCGTCGGCGACGAGCGGCGCTGGGACGCGGGCTACCGTGGCTTGACCAACGATGCTG
>JBAYUM010000141.1:0-5619 GCA_041675125.1 Candidatus Nanopelagicales bacterium | reverse complement strand
GGACAAGGGCCGGTGCCGCTTGTGGGGCTCGATCCAGTCAGCGCCCCCGATCTCCCCGGGCCAGAGCACACCTCTCCGGGGTCTGCTGCGGCGCATGGGCTGCCCGTGATCTTCCATCGCGATGCCGTCGAGGCCCGGTTCACCAAAGGCGATTGGAGCATTCCTGGATCTGCCACCGCCTGGATGCGACTGAGCGTGCCGTTCATCGCGGGAGAGGAAACCCCTGCCCTATGCGAGCTGCTTGCCGTAGCTGACTTCGGCTCCGCGCTGTCGCAATCAGTCGCGCCCGAGGCTGGCGTTGCCCTGATCAATGTCGACGTGAACGTGACACTGGCCGGCAGTCCGGTCGGACCTTGGTTCTGTCTGGCGACCCAAGGCAGTGTCAGTGACGAGGGCATCGGACTGGCGGTGACGCACCTGTTCGATCTGAATGGCCCTCTGGGTGCCATCACGCAGAGTCAGATCGTGTACGGATTCTCCAGGAGCTGACGAACTGCCCGAGGCACCTCCGTGCCCGTTCCTTCACCCTTACGATCACATGGCTCGAGAAATCCTCGATGGTCGCGCTGGCACATGAGCAGGGGAACCAATTGGATGAGGCACTGAGCTCGGTATTGCTTGCAGAACAGCCGAACTTCCGTGATCTTGGCGGAGTTCCCGCAGGGCCGGGCCGTGAGTTTCGTCGCGGAGTCGTCTATCGCGCCCAGGCGCTGACCGGTCTTTCCGATGAGGCAACTTCGGCCCTGCGCTCACTTGGCCTGAGTCACGTGGTGGATCTCCGGATGGAGCGTGAGCGAAGGGAGCTGCCAGTTGCGCTGCCGCCGCACATGACCGTGGTGGTGGCCGATGTCATGGCCGACTTGGCCGACAATGGCGCAGTTGCAGCCGGTTCGGCCATGAGTTCCAATGACGATGATGCGACGGTGAAGGTGGAGCGCGCTGCGCCTGCAGGAGGCCGGGACATGATGCTGGAGACCTACCGGAACTTCGTCCGCCTGCCTTCCGCGAAGGCCGGCTACGGAGCGTTCGTGCGCTGCGTCATCGAAGCCGACGGCGCTACTGCTGTCTATTGCGCGGCGGGCAAGGACCGCACCGGGTGGGCGGCGGCATTCCTGCAGGCCTTTGTCGGTGTCGACGAGGACACGGTCATCGCTGCCTACACCCAGAGCAATAGGAATCTGGTCGGACGCTACACAGGCAGGATCCAGGAAGTTCGCGATTCGGGCGGCGATGTCGAGGCCTTTCTCGCAGTCGTTGATGCTCATCCCGATTACCTGGGCGCCGCATTCGAGTTCATGGGGTCCGAATATGGCGATGTCGAGGGCTACCTCATCAAGGGCCTTGGCCTGTCGGAGCGGGATCTGGCAGCCCTTGAGCGTCGTCTGGTCGCTTGACGAACGACGGATCGCGCGATTAAATACAACCAAATGGTTGTAGATCAGATTCCAGACGTCGAGGTGGACCGGCTGTTCCACGCGCTGGCTGACGCCACGCGCCGGGACATCGTCCGCCGAGTGCTCGACGGCGAGCAGTCGATCTCCGAGCTTGCTCGCCGGTACCCGATGAGCATGACCGCCGTGCAGAAGCATGTGGCCGTCCTCGAGGGGGCAGGTCTGGTGACCAAGCATCGCCAGGGCAGGGAGCAGCGCATTCTCGGGCGCTCTGAGGCGCTCGAGAACGCCCGACGTCTGCTCGATGAGTTCGAGAAGGTCTGGCGCAGCAGATTCGACCGCATCGGCGGCCTGCTCGCTGAGGAGATTGAGGGAGGCAGGACATGAGCGTGACGAGTGTGCAGAAGGACCCGGAGAAGTTGACGATGACCATCACGGCCGAATACGGCGTGAGCGTCGAGCGGGCATGGGAGCTGTGGAGTGATCCTCGCCAGCTCGAGCGCTGGTGGGGCCCACCCACGTATCCGGCCACGGTTGTCGAGCACAACCTCGTTCCGGGCGGCACGATCACCTACTTCATGACCGGGCCCGAGGGGGATACGCCGGGGGGCATGTGGAACGTGCTGGAGGTCGAGGCTCCCACCCGCCTCGTCGTCGAGGATGCGTTTGTCGATGATGCCGGAAACCCCATGGAGGATATGCCGAGGACCGTGATGCAGGTCCACCTGGCAGAACGGCCCGGCGGCGGCGTCATCATGTCGATCGAGTCGAAGTTCCCATCGCTGGAGGCGATGCAGCAGTTGACCGAGATGGGCATGGACGAGGGCATGAAGCTGGCCATGGGACAGATCGACGGGATTCTTGCGGGCTGACGAGAACACGCCGTGCTGCTGAGATCAGGTCTGTTCGCGCACCTCGGATAGCGTTCGGAACCATGATCGCTCATCGTCTCGCTGTCGTCGTTCTTGCCGCAGGGCTTGTTGTCACGGGCCTTCCAGCCGCCGCCCATGCTGCCACTGAGAGCAACAGCCGGCTGACTGTGCGCGTGCAGGCCAATGCCGCGAAGTGGGTGAGCTCTGAGGTCGGTGGCGCAACTGTCGTCGTGAAGGATGCGGTGACGGGCCAGGTGCTGCAAACGGGGCAGGTGGCCGGAACAAGCGGCGACACTGCGGCGATCATGTCCGATCCGCGCACGCCGCTGCAGTCGACGCCAACCCTGCAAGGTGCTGCCTCGGTGTCCTTCGCCTTCAATTACTCGACTCCACGCCGATTGATCATCGAGGCCTTCGGCCCACTGGTTGGCCCCGCTCCCGTGAGTCAGGCAACCGCGCAGGTGTGGGTGGCCCCGGGTGGCAACCAGGACCTGGCAATCACACTGCACGGGCTCATCGTCACGGTGGTCACGCCGACACCGCACACGATGCCAAGCGGGTCAGGGCCGGTGCGCATCCCGATCACCGCGTCTGTGCAGATGCTGTGCGGCTGCCCGATCTCGACGACGACACCATGGCTGCCGACGCTCTACAAGGTGCGCGCATTCGTCACGGGGCCAGGCGTTGTCAGTCAGACCGTGACCCTGACCTATCAGTCGACCGACACCTTCGCCGGGAGCGTGACGCTCCCCGGTCCCGGCATGTACACGATCAACGTGGTTGCCGACATGCCTGGAACAGGCAATACCGGCTCGTCTGCGACATCTGTGCTCATTGCGCCGTGATCATTCCGAGCTACCGGGTTGTGCATGCGAAATGCAACCAACGCCGATCGCAGGGACCATTGGTTCTTTCCTCCCTGGTCTAGCGCTGTTACGTTGGCATCAACCTGCATGCCACGCGGTCAACCGAGTGCAACGGGCCCTTGCAGCCAACGCCTGGGAGGAATGAATGCCTGAATCGACTGCCGATGCTCCTGCCAAGGAGGGCGAACGGCGCTGGTACTCCCTGTCGATCGAAGACGCGGCCGAGTCGCTGGGGGTCGATCCCGCGCAGGGGCTCTCTGCAGCGACCGCAGCCAGTCGACTGGCCGAGAACGGACGCAATGAGCTGTCAGCCGAGGAACCGACACCCGGCTGGAAGCGCTTCGCTGGCGAGTACAAGAGCTACATGCAGCTCATCCTCCTGGCTGCTGGCATCGTCTCCTTGGTCATAGGAGAACTCAATACAGGCGTGGTGCTCGTGCTGCTCACTGTGGTGAACGCCGTGATAGGGCTCAAGCAGAAGGGCAAGGCAGAGAGCGCCATGAACGCACTGAAGTCGATGTTGAAGTCGACTGCTCGCGTGCGTCGGGAGGGAGTCGAGGCACAGATCCCGGCTGCGGAGGTGGTTATTGGCGATGTGGTGCTCATTGCTGCTGGTGACCAGGTGGCGGCTGACGGTCGGATCGTGTCCGCGAGCTCGCTTCAGATCGACGAGTCGTCCTTGACAGGTGAAAGCGTTCCGGCATCCAAGACCACCGGCAGCATCAGCGGCGCCTCAGTCGGGCCAGGAGACCAGAAGAACATGGCCTTCATGAACACCCCGGTCACGCATGGCACTGGACTGATGATCGTCACGGACACCGGGCACGAGACCGTGGTCGGGAAGATCGCTCAGTTGCTCACTGAGACGAAGAGCGAGAAGACGCCACTCGACAGGCAGATCAACAACATGACGCTGTGGATCGCCGCTGCCGCAGGAGTCACGATGGTCGTGATGTTCGCGACCGGCCTGGCTCGCGGTGAGTCGATGAACGTCCTGTTCGTCAGCGCCGTGGCACTCGCAATCGCATCGATACCCGAGGCGCTCCCGACAGTGACCGACGTGATCCTCTCGACAGGAGCCATGACACTTGCCAAGGCGAATGCCATCGTCAAGGACCTGGGATCGGTGGAGACTCTTGGCTCGACATCGGCCATCAACTCCGACAAGACCGGCACACTGACCATGAATCAGATGACAGTGGTCGAAGTGCTGGATCCGACCGATCGTTACACGATCACCGGAACCGGCTACAGCCTTGAGGGCCAGGTGCAGCACGTGGCGGGACAGAGCGCGTCGATTGACGATGCGATCCTGCCGTTCCTGATGGCCAACGACGCCAAGTTGCAAGACGGCAAGGTCATCGGTGACCCTACGGAGGGTGCTCTCCTGGTGCTGGCGCATAAGGCTGGGTTGAGCGTCGAGGCGTCGAGGGATGCCCAGCCTCGTCTGGCAACGCTCCCCTTCGACCCCACCTACAAGTTGATGGCAACCTTCAGCAGCACGAAGGATCAAGCTGGCAAGGAGGTTGTTCGCGCGTTCGTGAAGGGAGCCGTCCCTGCGGTGGCCGGCCGCTCCACGACTGCGCTGTCATCAGGCCAGGTCGTGCCTCTCGACGATGTCCTGAACGGGCACATTGATGAGCAAGTACGCCGACTTGGCGGCGATGGACTGCGGGTCATGGCGGCCGCGTACAAGGACTTCAGCCCCGGCTCCTTCGATCCCGCGGGTGACCTTCTCTCGCTCATGTCCGACTTGACGATCACATCACTTGTGGGGATGGTCGATCCTCCAAGACCAGACTCAAAGGACGCAGTGCGAAAGGCCCAGGAGGCCTTCATCCGCGTCAGGATGGTGACCGGGGACGATGTCGTGACGGGTGCTGCAATCGCCCGACAGTTGGGTATCCCTGGCGAGGCAATCACGGGAGCTGACTTCGCCGCACTTAGTGAGACCGAGCGCCTGTCAAGAATCGAAGACATCGGGGTGGTCGGGCGCGTAGCTCCTGAGCACAAGGTGCTCATTGTCGAGACATTGAAGAAGAGAGGCGATGTCGTCGCGATGACCGGTGACGGGGTCAATGACGCACCGGCCATCAAGGCCGCTGATATCGGGATCGCCATGGGCAGCGGCACCCAGGTTGCGAAGAATGCCGGACGAATGATCCTCACCGATGACAGCTACTCGACGATCGTGTTGGCTGTTGAACAGGGGCGAAAACTCTATGACAATCTCGACAAGTTCATCAGGTTCGTTCTCATCACGCTCGTGGTATTCGTTCTGACCTTCCTGGGTGCCAGCATCTTGAATATCGCAGGTGGTCAGCCGTTCACTCCTGCACAGATTCTGTGGATCAACTTCTTCATTGATGCCGCCTTGGGTATGACACTTGGCTTTGACAAGGAATCCCCGGGGCTGATGACGATGAGGCCCCGCTCACGTAACGAGGGGATCCTGACCAAGTCGGTGGTCACGACAGTCGGGCTCGTGGG
>JBAYUM010000140.1:0-5650 GCA_041675125.1 Candidatus Nanopelagicales bacterium | reverse complement strand
GGGCTTCAAGCTGCATGAGGACTGGGGCACGACACCTGCGGCAATCGATGCCTGCCTCACGGTCGCCGATGCGGCTGGCGTGCAGGTAGCCCTGCACTCCGACACCTTGAATGAGGCCGGGTTCGTCGAGTCGACGCTCGCCGCGATCAATGGCCGTGCCATTCACGCTTACCACACCGAAGGCGCAGGTGGTGGTCATGCGCCGGACATCATCAGCATCGCCTCGCACCTGAATGTGCTGCCGTCATCGACCAATCCGACGCGCCCGCACACGGTCAACACGCTGGCCGAGCACCTCGACATGCTGATGGTCTGCCATCACCTGAATCCGTCGATCCCCGAGGACCTGGCCTTCGCCGAGAGTCGCATCCGTCCGTCGACGATCGCCGCAGAGGATCTGCTGCATGATCTCGGCGCCATCTCGATGATCGGCTCCGATGCGCAGGCGATGGGCCGCATCGGCGAGGTCATCCTGCGCACCTGGCAGACCGCGCATGTGATGAAGGCTCGACGCGGCTTCCTCGAAGGCGATGTCGACAACGACAATCTGCGCGCGCGCCGGTATGTGGCCAAGTACACGATCTGCCCGGCAGTGGCGCATGGCATCGACCATGTCGTGGGCTCGATCGAGGTCGGCAAGCTCGCCGATCTCGTGCTTTGGGATCCGGCGATGTTCGGCGTGCGCCCGCATGTGGTGATCAAGGGCGGCGTGATCGCCTGGGGGGCGATGGGCGACGCGAATGCATCGATCCCGACCCCGCAGCCCATGCTGCCGCGACCGATGTTCGGTGCCAGCCCGGTTGTCGCAGCACGCACCTCGCTGCACTTCGTTTCGGCCCAGGCGATCGAATCCGGTCTTGCTGATCGCCTTGCCGTGAGTCGAGATCTCGTCGCGGTCGCCGATGTGCGCAAGCGGACGAAGGCCGATATGCCGCAGAACTCAGCGATGCCACGCATCCAGGTCGATCCTGACACCTTCGCCGTGCGCATCGACGGTGACATCTGGCCGGAGCAGCCGGTCAGCGAACTGCCGATGGCCCAGCGCTACTTCATGTTCTAGGAGATGTCATGACGCCTGCGAATGCCACGATGCCAGTGCTGATGGCACTGGTGGATCAGCGACTGCCATCGGGTGGGCACGTGCACTCCGGTGGCATCGAGGAGGCCGTGACTGACGGGTCGGTCTTCGATGTCCGTTCACTCAGTGACTTCCTGCTGCTGCGGCTGCAGTCAGCTGGATTGGTCGGCGCGGCGATCGCCGCTGCGGCTGCAGGTCCGGATGGCTCGGGCCTTGATTGCTTGGGTCTGGAGTCCTTGGAGGCCGAGACCGATGCTCGGCTTGCCTCGCCGATCGCTCGATCGCTCTCCCGTGCCCAGGGGCGCGGACTGCTGCGTGTTGCTCGAGCCGCCTGGGCTGCGCCGTCAGCCTCGTTGACCTGGCGTGATGTCGGCGAGCGTCCGCATCTGCCGATCCTGATGGGCTGCATCGCAACGGCCGCAGGGCTGATGCCGTTGGATGCTGCCCTTGCTGTGGCGTATCAAACGGTGACCGGCCCGGCGACTGCTGCGCAGCGGCTGCTGAGCCTGGACCCGATCGCGGTTGCGGTCATGACCATCACGCTGTCCGATGCCATCGCGCAGGTTGCGCATGACGCAGCGCTCGCAGCGCAGGGTTCGCATCGCGATCTTCCCGATCTGGCCTGTGCACGGCTCGATCTGGTCATCGAACGCCATGCGCTCCGACCCAACAGGCTCTTTGCCTCCTGAACCGCATCGCATATCAACTGAGAGGGATGACCATGGGACGCAACCACGATCACGATCCGCATGAGCATGTCCATCTGCACGAAGGGCCATTGAGGGTCGGCATCGGCGGGCCGGTGGGCTCGGGCAAGACGGCGCTCGTCGCAGCGCTGTGCCGCACCCTGGGTTCGTCGGTGAATCTCGCCGTCGTCACCAATGACATCTACACCACTGAGGATGCCGACTTCCTGCGCAGGAATGCGGTGCTGCCAGATGAGCGCATCCTCGCGATGCAGACCGGCTGCTGCCCGCATACGGCGATCCGCGAGGACATCACCGCGAATCTCGACGCTGTCGGCGATCTGGTCGAGCGCATCAGTGATCTCGAACTGATCCTGATCGAGTCCGGTGGCGACAACCTCACGGCCTCGTTCAGCAAGGGGCTGGTTGACAGTCAGATCTTTGTCGTCGATGTCGCCGGTGGCGACAAGGTGCCGCGCAAGGGCGGGCCTGGCGTGACCGGCGCGGATCTGCTCGTCATCAACAAGACCGACCTGGCGCCGATGGTGGGCGCCGATCTGGTGATCATGGAAGGCGATGCGCATCGGGTGCGCGGCGACAAGCCGGTGATCATGACCTCGCTGCAGGTTGATCCGTCAGCTCGACTCATCGCCGACTGGATCCGCAGGGAGCTGTTCACGCATGCGCATCGCGGGCAGGCCGTAGTGACACATGCGGCCCACGAGGTTGCCCGCGGTGCGTAGTCGCGTCGAGATCGTTGCCGAACTCGATCGGCAGGGTCGCACGCGCCTGACTCGGCTGTGGGCCAAGGGCGCGCTGGGGGTTCGCCGCACAGGTGAGGCCCATGTGCACCTGGTCGGCACGGCAGCCGGCCCGATCGGCGATGACACGATCGACATCGACATCGAGGTCGGTGACGGCGCGAGGCTCTGCGTCGAGGGCGTGGCAGCCACCATCGCGCTTCCCGGTGCGGCCGCAGGCATCGGTGCGCTGCATCAGCAGTTGTGGCTCGGCGAGTCGTCGACCCTGCAGCTGGCCCTGCCTGCGCTCATCCTCACCGAAGGTGCCGTGGTGCAATCGCGAACCGAGATCGCGGCGAGCAGCAGTGCAGAGCTGGTGCTGATCGAGCAGGTGAGCCTGGGCAGGTTCGAGGAGGCCGGTGGCCGCTGGGCTGGGCGCATGCTTGCCGATGTCGATGGGCTGCCCTCGCTTCGCCAGAGCCAGACCTCCGAATCGATCCTGCAGGCCTTGATCACTGCTGGGCGCCCATCCGCGGGGAGCGGGGCCATCGTCAGCCGGCTCGAGCTGGGCCCTCAGGTCGACGCGTCTGCTGCTGTGGCAACGGCCGGCAATGCGATCAATGCACTGCTGGAGCACGGGGGGCGCCTGATGACCTCGATCGGCGCGAGCCTTGCCGAGGCCCATCGGGATCTCAATGGGCTGATGGCACCGGTAGTGGTCGCGAAGGCTGAGTTCATAGTCTAGACTCAGAACTATGGAAGATGCACTGGGCGTTGCCCTGCAGGCCGTGGGCGAGAAGTGGGCCTTTCTCGTGGTTCGTGAAGTGGGTCTGGGCGTCCGGCGCTTCGACGAGCTGCAGGCCGTGACCGGCGCACCACGGGCCGTGCTCACCGACCGGCTGGGCCGCCTGGTGGGCACAGGGATCCTCGAGACCCGGGCCTATCGGCAGCCAGGGCAGCGCGCCCGTCAGGAGTACGCCCTCACCGATGCGGGCATCGACCTGCTGCCGGTGCTGGCAGCGCTCTCGGACTGGGGCTCACTTCATCTGCCTGCCGGAGCCGTTCGCGAGGTCGACTACCGGCACCTGGGCTGCGGTGGTCGCGTCACCGCGCGCCTGGTGTGCGAGTGCGGGGAGCCCGTCGGCTCGCATGATCGCCTCATCGCCCAGATCAACCGCTGACCATCACGCAACCACGCATCACGCAACCACGAAGGAGCACCAATGGCCATCCCGCATACCGATGACGCGCAGTTCGCTCACGACGTCCTGGAATCCGATCTGCCCGTGCTCGTCGAGTTCACCGCCGACTGGTGCCCGCCCTGCCGCATGCTCGCGCCGGTGCTCGAGCAGATCGCCCAGGCGGAGCCTGGCCGATTGAAGGTGATCGCGATCAACACCGACGCCAATCCGCAGACCATGCTGAAGTACCGGGTACTGAGCCTGCCGACCCTGGCGCTGTTCATCGGCGGAGAGGTTGTCTCCCAGACGGTCGGCGCTCGTCCGCGGGCAGTGATCATGAACGAGATCGCACCGCACCTGGCAGCGGTCTAACGCACTACGCCACGACGCGCGAGGCGCGCAGCTCCGCGATCCTGGCGTCATCGAGCCCGACCAGGTCACGCAGGATCTCGTCGGTGTGCTGGCCGAAGTCCGGCGCAGGATTGCCTGGTCCGGCATCCTCGTCGAACATCACCGGTGGCATGACCACGGCTGGGGTGCCCGGCTCATTGGCCGGCACGCGCACCATGCCATTGGCCTTGGCCTGGGGGTCGTCGTACATCTCCGCCGCGTTCTGCACGGGTGCCCACACGCCCTTTGACGGCAGCAGGATCGCCTTCCACTCGGCCAGGGTCCTGGTCGCGAAGATCTCGTCCATGATCGCCATGAGGGCACCGGAGTTCTGCATGCGGTTCATGGTGGAGTCGAAGCGCTCGTCGGTGATGAGCTCCTCGTGCCCGAGCAGGCGCGCAAGATCCTCGAACTCATCCTGGTGGTCGCCGAGGAAGGACATGTAGATGAAGCGGTCATCGCCCGTGCGGTAGTTGGTGCCAGACCACTGGCTCATGCTGCGGTCGATGAACTGGCCGAAGACACCCGTGCCCGGTGGCAGGCCGGCGCCGATGATCGCTGGAGCGTTGAACCAGGCTGCCGTGCCCATGAGCGAGGAGTCGACGACCGGGGCCTCTCCGGTGCGCTCGCGCTTCAGCAGTGCCGCGCAGATGCCGCCGGCGAACACCAGGCCGGACATGCCGTCGCCGTGGCCGACCATGCCCGGTGGGTTGGTGGTGTTGGTGACCTGCATGGCAGCGACCGAGAGCGAGCCGCGCGACCACCAACTGGCAGCGTCATAGCCGCCGCGCATGTTCTCCGGGCCGAGCGGGCCGGCTCCGGTTCCCTTGGCATAGATCAGCTTGGGGTTGATCTTCTTGAGGTCATCGACATCGAAGCCGAGCTTCTTGCGGGTCTTGGGCAGGAAACTGGTGATGAACACATCGGACTTCTTGACCAGTTCGTAGAGGGCCTCGCGACCTTCATCGCTTGCCAGGTTCAATGCGAGCGAGCGCTTGCCGCGGTTGTAGTGCTTGAACATCCATGCTGCACCACCTGGCTCCAGGGTGCCGCCGGCGAACAGTCGCATCGGGTCGGGGGCATTGGGGTTCTCGATGTGAATGACATCTGCACCCCACTCGGCGAGCACGCGTGCCGCCGAGGGGCAGAAGGCCCACATCGTGAGGTCCAGGACTCGAATGCCGTCAAGCATGCCGCTCATCGTTGCTCCGTTTCATTCGCGCATGGAGTAAGGCTGCCAGCGCGAGCACTGTGGGGGATGTGTTGGCAACCTAGGCAGGCCAGTAGGGGCCGTCAACCGAAATGGCAGAACTCGTGCATGGCCTTGGGTTGCGAGGAGGGGTCGATGCTGTCCGGTTCATCGCGCGTAAGAGGCTGAGCGGAGTTGGGCAGTGCGCCCGCGGTGTCCATTTTGCCCAGATCGCCTCCGTGAATAGAGTGAATGCCAATCGCTGAGTGAAGGAGAACCATGGGCGCTCTAACCGACAGCACAATCGCAGCACTGCGCAGCAATCGAGATGAGCTGGCCGCAATGGTCAAGTCCTTCAGCGCCTCTGATCTCGACCGCCAGTCCGG
>JBAYUM010000139.1:0-5652 GCA_041675125.1 Candidatus Nanopelagicales bacterium | reverse complement strand
GTGCCCACGATGCAACCTCAGAGGCATTGCGCATCAAGAATTCGGGCGCTGACGCAGTCAACTACTCCGGCTTCATCGACGGCGGCATCTCACTGGCCCAGGCACTCAAGCAGCAGGGCGTCAACCTGAAGTCCTTCGCCGTGGCAGGTTTGTCCGATCCGGCCGTGCTCAAGACAGCCAATGGCGCTCTCGATGGCGCTCTCGGCCAGACCTACGGCACAGCGCCGGTTGGCGTGAACGTGCGCGCAGTCAAGACCTTCGCCTCGGCAATGAAGGCCGCCGGCCTGAACCCCTACGCCCCGGCCGCCCCACTGGGCTACGTGGGCGCTGACCTGTTCATCAAGGGTCTGAAGGTTGCCGGCAAGTGCCCGACACGCCAGTCGTTCATCAGCAACCTGCGCAAGGTCACCAGCTACGACGGCGCCGGCATGCTCCCGGGCAAGGTCTCGTTCGTGCCCAAGGGCATCATGCCCAACGGCAACCCGATCCTGTGCTCCTGGTACAGCATCGCCAAGGGCACGGAATTGGTTCCGGACGCCAAGCCGACCTGTGGTGGCAGGTACATCGACACCAGCACAGGCAAGGTCGTGCTCAGCTAGTCGCAAGATTGCAATGACAGTGGCGGGTGCCTTCGGGCACCCGCCACTGCTATGTCGACTGCGTGGATGCCCAATGGCCATTGGCGTGCCAGATTTGCCCTGTCGTGAACTAGATGACGACGCAGACGCCGAGCACCAACTCAGGCACCGCAAGCAGATCGACCACCAGTTGCAGTTCAGGATCGTCGACACACGTCACGAAGTGCTGCTTCTGGTCACCGTGAACAATCGGCCAGCGTCGAAGGTCTCCGCCCAGGCCCAGTCCAACAGCCTTCGATGCCGCCTCTTTCGCAACCACGGCACTGAGCAACGTGATCTGATCGCTGTTGAGGAGCTCGGTCTCAACAGCGGTGAGCACACGTGCCACTGTGGGGGCCTGACGGCTGGCGCATTCGACATCGACGCCGACTGCAGCCGCACCCGCGACTGCAGCGACGATCACACCAGTCGAATGCGCCAGTGAGATCACCGGCAGATTGCCGACCCGCTCGTCACTCCAGACCACCTGAGGCGCGCCGGCCTGAGTGCGCGTGATCACGATGTCCTGATTGTCGATCCTCTTGAGCTCGGTCTCCAGCATCCACTCGCAAACTGCTTCCTTCAGCGCCACCCTGCCAAGGAGCCATTCCAGCCTGCGCGTCTTCTGAGCGGGCATGGAGGTCCAGATATCGAGTTCGCTGGGCGTCAGAGTCTCCGCAGCAAGACTCGCGGCCTTGTCCTGCGGATATGCCTTCAATTCGTCGACAATCGTGACAAATACTCGAGCAAATGGCTCCACCACGCACTTGTAGGTCGCCACGATGAGGGAGCCTACGCTGTAGAGAAGATCAGGATGATGATTTCGGCAACCTCCTGCGAAGTAGGAAGTCAGGACCTTTGACCTGATCGCGCCCCGGCAACATGCAACTACGTTCACTGTGAACCCTTGAGTGAGGAGCACTGTCATGCGACTTCGAGCACTTGCGATATCCGGTGTGGCAGGCTGCGCCATAGTCGGGCTTGTTGCAGCACCGGCGTTGGCTGCGAGGGTCCCGACACCTGCACGAACCACCTGCGGGAGCCAGGACTATGCGTGTCTCACCGTGAACAAGGCAAGCGTCCCTGCCGGCAAGACAGCCGTATTCACCGGCTCACTGAGCGCCAAGGCCCAGAAGTATCTGGCCGAGTGGACCAAGGGCGACAACATCGTGTGCCTGACCCGCTACAGCGCAAAGCCCGAGAGCAACGGCTCATGGCCCTGGGACACACTCGACGGAGCCTGCGCTCAGACCAATGCTGCGGGAAAGTTCGTGATCCGCGCTGAACTGGGCAAACAGGGCCCGCATTACTTCGGAGTTGAAATGGGTCCGTGCCAGGCGAGTGCCGATATGTGCGGCAATGCCGATCCCGGCCTGGTGGGTCTTGACGGCAAGGCCGCGGTCTACCTGACCACGACCTGATCAACGCCTGACTTGCGCACCTCACGAGTCGTGAGTCGCCATCGGGAGTTCAGATCTATTTTGCCTTCCCGTACTGCTGCGTCATGCTGTGCTCGTGAGCGGTCGCCTCGTCATCATCGGTTCGGGTGAGAATGCACCCACGATGGTCAAGTTCCATCGATCACTGATGGAGCATGCGGGCGACGGCCCCAAGATGATGCTCGACACTCCCTTCGGCTTTCAGGTCAATGCCGACGACCTCACCAGCAAGTACCAGCAGTATTTCGACGAGTCCGTCGGACAGCGGATCGAGATCGGGCGCTGGCGTCGCAAGGACGATCCGGCTGTCGAGCAGGAGCGCACACTGTCGCTTCTGGGCAAGTCCGACTGGGTGTTCGCCGGCCCTGGCAGTCCTTCGTATGCCTTGCAGCACTGGCAGGGGACGCCGATCCCCGATGCATTGCTTGCCGTCCTGCAACGCCAGGGAACGCTCGTCATCGGCAGTGCAGCAGCGGCCACGATCGGTGAGTTCGCGATCCCGGTCTACGAGATCTACAAGGTCGGGCTCGATCCGTACTGGCTTGACGGCATCAACCTGCTCGGACAGGCAGCCGGCATCAATGCCGTTGTCGTCCCTCATTTCGACAACCGTGAGGGCGGCCGCCACGACACTAGTTGCTGCTACATCGGGCTCAAGCGACTTGAGCAACTGGAGGCCACCCTTCCTGATGGCGTCAGCGTCATTGGTGTTGATGAGCACACCGCAGTGCTCTTCGATCTTGATGAGGACGTCGTGAGCGTCCATGGTGCGGGCGGACTCACCCTCCGCTCCCGCGGAACTAGCACATTCATCGCTTCGGGCGAGTCACTGACCCTCGATGAGCTGCGGGCCTTCTTGGACGCACCTGCAAAGTCGGGTGCACATGCTCCATCCGCTTCAGCACCGGCACGCGACGCAAGATCACGCTTCGATGCCTGCATTGCAGCTGCCGACGCCTCCGGCGCCGCAGCGGTGTGCCTTGAGGTCGAGCAGCGGCTCTTCGCATCTGCGACTGAGGTTGACCATCTACTGCTGCGCTCCATGCTCGTCGAACTTGCCGATGCCGCGCAGCATGGCCTGCAGGACAAGCGAAGTGTCCTGGAGCCACTGGTCAATGTGGCCCTGGAGGTTCGTCGAGTTGCGCGCGAGAACAAGGACTACGCCATGAGCGATCTGGTGCGCGATTCGCTTGCCGCAGTCGGCATCGAAGTGCGGGACACTCCTGACGGAATGGTCTGGGAGTAGTTGACGCATTGACCGATAGCCCCAATCAGCTGCCCGCCCAGCAACGTCGAACCGCCTGGACGCTGGTGGCGATCCAGTTCACGCTGATCGCCATCCTCGTGCTGCTTCCTGGAGGAGATGAGTGGCCTGTTACTTCGGCCCTCCAGCTTTCGGGCGCCATCGGCTCCTGGGCCGGGATCGTGATCATGGTGATTGCCGGGCTGAGTCTTGGGCGGGGACTCACTGCTGCACCCCTTCCGAACGCCCATGCACAACTGCGAACCAACGGGATGTATCGGTTCACCAGGCATCCCATCTACTCGGGACTGCTGCTGTTCGCCGTGGCACGCGGTGTCGCCTCGGGGAACGCGGTGACTGCCGTCGCGGCGGTACTGCTCATCGTGCTCATCAACTTCAAGGTCCGCTGGGAGGAGCAGCGGCTCAACGAGAGGTTCCCCGACTACGCAGCCTATGCCCGACGAACTCCGAGGTTCGTCCCCTTCTTTCCCGTGCATGAGGCCTGAGCGCGCCCACAGTCAGAGGACAAGAAGAAAGGCCGACCCGAGGGTCGGCCTTATCTCGTAGTGCGCGAGGGGGGAGTTGAACCCCCACACCCTTTCGGGTACACGGACCTGAACCGTGCGCGTCTGCCTATTCCGCCACTCGCGCGCGCTGTTTTGAAGCAAGCGAAGCGTACAGGGTTCCCCAGGCAGGTAGTGTCGCCAGCCCACAGCCGACCGGTTTGACGTCCCTAGGAGCCCAGTGTCCGATTCCACTCGCGTCAGCGTTTCACGCCAGATCCCCACTGGTGCTGAGGCCATCTTCGCGATGATCACCCTGAGATGGGCAAGTACCAGGTTGAGAACGAGGTCGTGGCGATCGAGCCGAATCGACTGCTCGAATGGACGGTAGGTGTGGTGGGACGGCCCAAGTTCGGCCACGTCTACGGCATTCGCCTGACCCCTGTCGACAGCTCCCTGACCGTGGTCGAGAACTACATGGACTGGAGCGGCATTCCTGAGAAGTGGAAGGATCGCGTCCGGATGCCTGTGGTCCCGGCCCACATGATGGAGGCATCGCTGCAGCGGCTGGAGGCCGCGATTCTCTCGGCCTAGCAGGCATTCGATCTCACACGGGCAAACCCGTGACTGCCTACCGCAGTCACGGGTTTCCTCATGGCTGCGAGGTACCATGCTTTGACCGCTGTCGAGATAACGAGGTGTTTGTGGGTCTGCTAACTCGGTTCGAGGATTCCCTCGACCGCATGGTGAACGGCGCGTTCGCACGGGCGTTCAAAGCAGAGGTGCAGCCGGTTGAGATTGCGTCCGCCTTGCAGCGCGAGATCGACGATCGTGCCGCGATCATTGACCGCAATCGCACCGTCGTTCCCAACATCTTCCAGATCGAGTTGTCCGACCACGACTACACGCGACTCGCCGTCTTCCGAGACGCACTGCAGGGCGAACTCACCACGCTGGTCAAGGGCTATGCGGCCGAGCAGCGGTACACCCTCCTTGGCGGGGTGCAGGTGGTGATCTCCCAGGACGATGAGCTCGAGACAGGCATCTTCCGGGTGCGCAGCGAGGCGCGCGTTGAAGTTGCCGCCCAGGGCACGGCCAGTCTCGACAGTGAGGCTGGCGCGGCACTCGGCGGCCAGCCACGCCTTGAGATCGGCCGCACTGCCTACCCGCTGGTGCGTGCAGTCACCCGTATCGGCCGTGGAGCCGACGTCGACATTCGCGTTGACGATCCTGGGGTCAGTCGCAACCACGCCGAGATCGTGATGGGAACACCGCTGACTGTGCGCGACCTGAACTCCACGAACGGCACCACCGTCAACGGCCAGCGCATCACCGAACTTGAGCTCGCCGAGGGCACGGCTATTCACATCGGCTCGACCACCCTCGTCTTCAGGAGCACCTGAGTCGTGTCCGAACTCGGACTCACCCTCGCGCGCCTGGCCTTTCTTGGCCTGCTGTGGCTCTTCGTCCTGGCAACAGTCATGGTCCTTCGACGCGATCTGACCCAGCCGGCCGAGGCTCGTCCCATCGCCTTGGGCAGGGCGCCTCGTCCGCCCAAGCCCAAGAAGGCGCCCAAGTCCAAGGGTGCCAAGGTCCGCGGATCGAAGCTCGTCATCACTGACGGTGCCCTCTCGGGCACTGTCATCCCGCTGGGCGGAGCAGACGTGACCATCGGTCGCGCGGCCGACTCCACCGTGGTCGTTGAGGATGACTACGCCTCGAGCCGGCACACCCGTGTGTTCAATGTCGACGGCGTATGGATGGTCGAGGATCTCGGATCAACCAATGGCACATGGATTGACAGGACCCGCATCACGAGTCCAACTGCCCTGCCCGCAGGTGTTCCACTC
>JBAYUM010000138.1:0-5667 GCA_041675125.1 Candidatus Nanopelagicales bacterium | reverse complement strand
GCGGGCTTGCATGAGCCTCTAGTAACTGAAGACCAATTTAACGCAGCTAGTCGCGGGCATGTCTCCGGCAGGCGTCGGTCCCATCAGGTACTAGCGGGCCGGGTCCGTTGTGGCTTATGCGGGCGATTGGCAGCTGTGGAGTACTCAACTGCCGGTATGGCGCTTTTCCGGTGCCGCCACCGAGGGCAAGGCTGTTCGATGCCACGTCGTGCCGCATTGGGTCTGGAGCGGGCAGCGGTCTTGGGGCTCTCGTTGATTGGGCGCAATTCGGAACTTCAGGGAGCAATTCGTCGGCATCTTGCCGAGGCTCGTTCGCCGATTGCGGCGCAACGGCAGGCGAGACTCGGCGAGGTCGATGGACGGGCCCTAAGAACCATTGAGAGCAAACGCCGAAAGCTCTTGGACTTGTACTACACAGACAAGATCAGTCCGGACTTGTTCGCACAGGAGGATCAACGATTGAAGCAGGATCTAGAGCGAGCCCAAGTCGAGCTGGCATCCCTTCATGCCGAGGAAAGCCGTTTGGAAAGCATTGCCGCTCGTTTTGAGGACGTCGCCACCGTTCTGGCTCAGCTGGACATTGAGTCCGCGTGGGACGCCGCCACAGCCCAAGAGAGACGCGTCCTTGTGGAAGAACTGCTCACCGAGGTTTCCCTATTTCCGGACCACTTAGAGGTAGAAGTGTCCGGCGTTCCCAGAATCAATGTTCTGCTTGAAGAGGTCGGCCTAGCCAAAGTCCCCCGAGGGGGGACCAATGTGCAATCTGTTTGTGTCCGAGGGGGGACTTGAACCCCCATTCCCCGTAAAGGGAACTAGCACCTCAAGCTAGCGCGTCTGCCTATTCCGCCACCCGGACGTGGGATGCGACCGGTGAACTATACCGATAAAGAGATGGGCGGTGTTAGCGGCCCAGATCGTGGAGCAGGAGATGATGTGCCCATGTCGTCAGACGTCGTCACCTTGACCCAGGAACTCATCCAGATCGACACGAGCAACTTCGGCGATTCCGCGGAGACGGTCGGTGAGGCAGCTGCCGCTGACTACTGCGCCGAGCGTCTGCGCGAGGCAGGCTGGGATCCGGAGATCATCGTCACGAGCAGTGATCCTCGTCGAGCGGTCGTGCTGCGTATTCCGGGAACTGACCCTTCAGCCAACGCCCTGCTCGTGCATGGGCATCTGGATGTCGTTCCTGCGATCGCGTCGGACTGGACCCACCCGCCCTTCGGCGCAGTGATCGATGATGGCTTCATCTGGGGCCGCGGGGCAGTCGACATGAAGAACATGGACGCCATGATGCTGGCGGTCATGCGCCAGTGGGGCCGCGATGGCAGCCGTCCCCAGCGCGACATGGTGTTCGCCTTCCTGCCTGACGAGGAGGCCGGCTCGGTGCACGGCTCGAACTGGCTGGCCGAGCACCGTCCCGACCTCTTCGCCGGCGTGACGCAGGCGATCGGCGAGGTCGGCGGATTCAGCCTGACCATTCACGACGACCTGCGGCTCTATCCCATCCAGACTGCCGAGAAGGGCTTCAAGTGGATGCGCCTGCATGCCTCGGCCCGTGCCGGTCATGGCTCGATGATCCATCCGGACAATGCGATCACTGCCCTGAGCGAGGCCGTGACGCGCATCGGCCGGCACACGTGGCCGATCCAGAAGACGCCGACGGTGCAGCGATTCCTCGACGAGCTCTCCGAGGCCTATGGGGTCGACGTCAGCAATGTCGAGCCCGAGGTGCTGTATCAACGGCTGGGCACCCTGGCGTATCTGGTCGGCGCCACGATGCAGAACACATCGAATCCGACGGTGCTCGAGGCTGGCTACAAGTCCAATGTCATCCCCAGCGAGGCCTATGCGCAGATCGACTGCCGCTATCTGCCCGGCTATGCCGAGGAGCTGGAGGCGACCATCCGTGAGCTCGCCGGAGAACTGATCGACGTGGAGATCATAAATGAGGGTCCGGCAGTCGAGGCTCCACTCGACACCGAGATATTCGCCCTGATGGCAGGCGCCCTTCGTGCCGAGGACGCCAGGGCCCGTGCGGTGCCCTACATGATCTCGGGCGGCACTGACGCCAAGGCCTTTGCCGGCCTGGACATCGAGTGCTACGGCTTCTCGCCGCTGCAGATGCCAGCAGAGCTCGACTACTGGCGCCTGTTCCATGGAGTCGATGAGCGGGTGCCGATCGAGGGCCTTGAGTTCGGGGTCCGCGTGCTGGATCGCTTCCTGAAGGAGTGCTGATCAGGCTGATTCGTTCAGACTGATTCGTTCAGACTGAGGCGATCAGGCGGTTCGGGTGACGCGGTAGACACGTCGACGCAGGCGCACTGCGCGTCGTCCATCGGGAAACAGCCGCGAGGTGGCCAGTTCCCAATGGCCGGTATCGGCGGCTCCGGTCAGCAGTTGTCGCGCTGCCTCGCGCGAGGTGCCCCGTGGCAACGCAATGTCGCGGTACTCCCACATGGGAGTGGTCGCGGTCATGATCGCCATCCGCAGAACCTACCTTCGCTGAGCCCAGCCTGCCTCGGGATAACTTGCATGCGGTGCCGAGACCTCGTCCAGGGCGCGGCTGATCTCCTCGGGCAGCTCGAGCTCATCGCTGGCCAGGGCGGCGAGCAGCTGACTGTTCGTCCGGGCACCCAGGATGGGCGCCACGACACCGGGTCGATCGCGCAGCCAGGCCAGGGACACCTCGGTAGGCGAGGCGCCGAGGCCATCTGCGGCGGTGGCCACTGCGTCGACGATGCGCCGGCCGCGCTCGTCCATGTAGGTCTGGATCCATCCGGCACTGTCGGCGTTGCCACCGCGGGAGTCCGCTGGCGTGCCATGGCGGTACTTGCCGGTCAGCACTCCGCGGCCAAGCGGCGACCAGGGCAGCACGCCCATGCCCAGGGCCTGGGCAGCAGGAACGATCTCCCGCTCGATGCCACGCTCGAGCAGTGAGTACTCCATCTGGGTGGTGACGATCGGGGCCCGACCCTGCACGGCCCGCTGCCAGGTTGCCGCCCGCGCCGTCTGCCAGCCGCTGTAGTTGCTGACGCCGATGTAGCGAACCTTGCCCGACTGCACTGCGTCATCGCAGGCGGCCAGCGTCTCTTCCATCGGAGTCAGCGGGTCGAAGGCATGCAGCTGCCACAGGTCGATCACGTCGGTGCGCAGCCGGCGCAGTGATGTCTCCAGGGCCCGCATGATGTGATGACGGGAGGCATCGAAGCGGCGCTCGCCGTCGGGGCGGCTGACGGCCTTGGTTGCCAGCACGATCTGGTCGCGGATGCCGAACTCCTCGATGAGCTCCCCGAGCAGCTGCTCCGACACGCCGTCGACATAGACGTCAGCGGTGTCGATCAGGGTGCCCCCGGCATCGATGAAGAGCGCAAGCTGGTCACGGGCCTCGTACTCGTCGGTGCCTCGACCCCAGGTCATCGTGCCCAGGCCCAGTCGCCCAACCCACAGTCCTGAGCGTCCGAGTGGTCGTTGCTGCATGGCGCAACGGTATCTGTGAGGCTCGAACGCAGGGATTAGGCTCGCGGGCACGTCCTTGGAGAGGGAGCTTCGTGAAACTGGGTCTGCATTTGGGTTACTGGGGTGCCGGAAACGACGCACAGAATGTGGTCCTGGCCAAGGAGGCCGACAGGCTGGGCTACGACATCGTGTGGACCTCGGAGGCCTACGGCTCCGATGCGGCAACGGTTGCTGCCTGGGTGGCTGCGCAGACCACGCGGGTCGACATCGGCACCGGTGTGTTCCAGATTCCCGGGCGCACACCCGCCAATACCGCGATGACCGCCGCAACCCTGGACACGCTGTCAGGAGGCCGGTTCCGCCTCGGGCTCGGACTGTCCGGACCCCAGGTCTCCGAGGGCTGGCACGGGGTGAAGTTCGATCGACCACTGCAGCGCACTCGCGAATACGTCGAGATCGTGCGCATGGCACTGGCCCGGCAGAAGCTGGAGTACCAGGGGGAGTGCTTCACCTTGCCGTTGCCCGATGGTCCCGGCAAGGCGCTGACGCTCACGATCCATCCTGTTCGCGAGCACATCCCGATCTATCTGGCCGGCATCGGACCGAAGTCGCTCGAACTCGTGGGCGAGATCGCCGATGGCTGGCTGGCCGTCTACTTCTCACCGGACCACGCCGACGACACCCTGGGCAAGGTCCGGGCAGCGCGCCTTGCGGCTGGCAAGTCGATGGACGGCTTCGAGGTCGTGACCACGACTTCAGTCGTCTTCGGAGACGATCTGCAGGCCTGCGCCGATCAGCTGCGTCCGGGCGCTGCCCTGTACATCGGCGGGATGGGCAGTCGTGAGATGAACTTCTACAACCAGAACGTGCGCCGCATGGGATTCGAGAAGGAGGCGCAGGAGATCCAGGACAAGTACCTGGCCCGCGACTATGCAGGGGCACAGGCGGCCTTGCCGTTCGAGCTGCTGGACCAGGTGTCGCTCATCGGCCCCCCGGCACGCGTCGCGGATCGACTGCAGGCCTTCGCTCAGGCAGGTGTCACCAATCTCACCTTCAGCGCGATAGGCGACACAATCGAGCAGAAGATCGCGAGTGTTCGCACGATGGCCGAGGTGCTCGACATGTCAGGCTGTGCCACATGAGTTGGTTCGAGGCAGTCATCCTTGGCCTGGTCCAGGGCCTCACGGAGTTCATCCCGGTCTCGTCGACCGCTCACCTGCTCATCGTCTCGCAGTTCTTCGGCTGGTCGGATCCAGGAGCCGCATTCTCTGCAGTGACCCAGATCGGCACCGAGCTCGCCGTGCTCGTGTACTTCCGCAACGACATCGCCCGCATCATCGCGGTCTGGTTCAAGTCGCTTCGCGACGCATCCCTGCGCAATCACATCGATGCACGGATGGGCTGGTACGTCATCATCGGCACGATTCCGATCCTGGTGCTCGGCCTTGCCTTCTCCGATCAGATCGAGACCGCCGCACGCAATCTGTGGCTGGTGTCGATCATGCTGGTCGTCTTCGGCGTCGTGCTGGGCGTGGCCGATGCGCTCGGCTCACGCCAGCACGACCTCACTGAGCTGGACACGCGCGATGGCCTGCTCTACGGCCTGGGTCAGGCCATGGCACTCATCCCTGGCGTCTCCCGTTCCGGAGCGACGATCTCGATGGGCCTGGTCCTTGGCTACACCCGTGAGTCGGCGGCCCGGTACTCATTCCTATTGGCGATCCCTGCCGTACTCGCCTCGGGGTTCTATGAGATGACCAAGATCGGCAGCGACACCACCGCCGCATGGGGTCCGACCCTGCTGGCAACGGTCATCGCGTTCTTCGTCGGCATCGCAGTGATCTCGTGGCTGCTGCGCTTCCTGATCACCCATACGTTCAAGGTGTTCGTGCTCTACCGGATCGTCCTGGGCATCCTCGTGATGCTGCTCCTGGTCGCGGGAGTGTTCACCTCGTCCTAGAGCCAGCCGCTCCTGCGAAATGCGCGGTAGATCAGTGAGCAGGCGGTCACCATGGCGCCGACGACGATGAAGTAGCCGTACTTGTAGTCGAGTTCGGGCATGTACTTGAAGTTCATGCCGTAGATGCCGGCGACCATGGTCGGAACTGCGGCGATGGCGACCCAGGCGGAGATCTTGCGCATGTCCTTGTTCTGCTGCAGGTCCTGCAGCGAGGTCGAGGCCATGAGCATCGTCATCAGCAGGTTGTC
>JBAYUM010000137.1:0-5731 GCA_041675125.1 Candidatus Nanopelagicales bacterium | reverse complement strand
GAGGACATCCGGGTGCTCGACGCGATAGCGCCGCTGCTGGCCGCAAGCAGCGACTAGCGTCAGATGATGCTCCACGCATCGGTCAGCACGCTGCGAAGGATCTGCGTCATCTCCTCGAACTGCTCCTCGCCTGCAATCAGTGGAGGTGCGACCTGGACAACGGGATCACCACGGTCGTCGCTGCGGCAGTACAGGCCATTGGCGAACATGGCCTTTGACACGAATCCCCGCAGCAGCCGCTCTGATTCCGCATCAGTGAAGGTCTCGCGCGTCGACTTGTCCTTCACCAGCTCGATTCCGTAGAAGTAGCCCGTGCCTCGAATGTCTCCGACGATCGGTAGCTCGCGCAACTGCTCCAGGTGCTTGCGGAACAGGTCCTCCTGGTCGATGACCCGCTGATTGAGGCCCTCGCGCTCGAAGATGTCGAGATTGGCCAAGGCCACGGCGGACGAGACCGGATGGCCGCCCCAGGTGAAGCCGTGGAGGAAGGTATTGGTGCCCTCCTTGAACGGCTCGAAGAGACGGTCATGAGCGATCATGGCGCCAAGCGGCGAGTAGCCTGAGGTGAGTCCCTTGGCGCAGGTGATGATGTCGGGAGTGACCCCGAAGCGGCTCATGGCGAAGTAGTCGCCGATGCGTCCGAATGAGGTGATCGTCTCATCGGCAATCAGCAGCACGTCGTATTCGTCACAGATCTCGCGCACCCGCTCGAGATAGCCGGGTGGGGGAGTGAAGCATCCACCCGAGTTCTGGACTGGTTCGAGAATGACAGCGGCGACGCTGTCCGGGCCCTCGAACTCAATGGCCTCTGCAATGCGATTCGCCGCCCATTGACCGAAGGCGAACAGGTCGGTGCGCAGGTGCTCCGGTGCACGATAGAAGTTCGTGTTCGGCACTCGAATGGAGCCTGGTACCAAGGGCTCGAAGGGGATCTTGGCGGCGGGGATTCCGGTGAGTGACAGTGCGCCCTGCGGGGTGCCGTGGTAGGCCACTGCTCGACTGATCACCTTGTGCTTGGTGGGCTTTCCGGTGAGCCGGTAGTACTGCTTGGCGAGCTTCCAGGCGGACTCGACTGCCTCCCCACCGCTGGTGGTGAAGAAGATGCGATTCAAGTCTCCCGGAGCGATCGAGGCCACGCGCTCGGCAAGCTCGATGGCTCGCGGATGCGCCAAGCCCCAGACGGGGAAGAATGCGAGTTCTGCGGCCTGCGTTGCTGCAGCCTGGGCCAGTTCGACTCGACCATGGCCGACCTGCACATTGAACAGGCTGGAGATGCCATCGAGATAGCGCTTGCCGTGCTCGTCCCAGAAGTAGCAGCCATCGCCCTTGACGATGACCGGTAGTTCCTCGCCGTTGTAGTACGGCGAGTGGCGGGTGAAGTGCATCCACAGATGTCGCCTGGCCCGGTCGGCGTACGTTCTCTCGCCGTCTGCGGTATTCGGTTGGGTTGTGTTCATCGCGTTCCCCAGGTGTAGATCTGCTTGCGCAATTTGAGATAGACGAAGGTCTCGGTCGAGCGGACTCCATCGATGGCCCGGATGCGTCCGTTGATGAGATCGAGCAACTCCGCATCGTCGGTGACGATGAGTTCGGCCAGCACGTCGAAGGAGCCTGCTGAGATGACCAGGTAGTCGATCTCGGGGATCTCCTCAAGGGCATCCGCGACCCGCTCGATGTCCCCGTCGACCTTGATGCCGACCAGCGCCGATCGAGAGAAGCCCAGCGATGCGGGGTCCGTGACGGCGACGATCTGCATCACCCCGGCCTCGGTGAGGCGCTGCACTCGTTGTCGCACCGCAGCCTCGGACAGGCCCACGGCCTTGGCGATGGCGGCATAAGGACGACGACCGTCCTCCTGGAGCTGCTCGATGATGGCGCGCGAGACCTCATCGACCACCACTGCAGACTCCTTGCGTGCCATGTACTAATGGTGTGGTGAAAATGGGGCCAAAGCAAGTGAATCCGTAGGTCAAAGGTTGAATTCCTGCGGAATTCGAAGTCAAGTGAGGGACAGGAATGCTCATTGCGAAATCCCTGCCTATGATCGGCCTTGGATTGGAGAAGCGATGACCCAACGTGTGCTGCGCAATGTGGTGAATGGCGAGTCCGTGGCTGCTCGAAGCAACGATGCGACCGCATTGGTGAACCCGACGACCGGCGAGGTGTTCGCGCTGGCGCCGATCTCAAGTGCCGCTGACGTCGACCAGGCGTACCAGTCGGCGGCCGCGGCCTTTCCTGCCTGGCGGGACTCCACGCCGAGCACCCGGCAGGCGGCGCTGCTGAAGATCGCTGACGTCCTCGAAGCGCATGGCGAGGAGCTCGTGCAGCTGGAGAGCGAGAACACCGGCAAGCCCATTCCCGTCACCATGACTGAGGAACTGCCGCCGATGCTCGACCAGATCCGCTTCTTCGCAGGGGCTGCACGCATGCTCGAGGGTCGCTCCGCTGGTGAGTACATGCAAGGGTTCACCTCGATCATCCGGCGTGAACCCATCGGAGTGGTCGGTCAGGTAACGCCCTGGAACTACCCGATGATGATGGCCGTCTGGAAGTTCGCCCCGGCGATCGCAGCGGGCAACACGGTGGTACTCAAGCCAAGTGACACCACACCGGTGACCACGGTGCGCATGGCAGAGCTGATCGCCGAGTCAGGCGCCCTTCCGCCTGGTGTGCTCAATGTCGTCTGCGGTGATCGCGACAGCGGCAGAGCCGTCGTCGAGCATCCGATTGCGCGCATGGTCTCCATCACCGGTTCCGTGCGCGCTGGCATGAATGTGGCGGAGTCGGCGGCCAGGGACGTCAAGCGAAGTCATCTCGAACTCGGTGGCAAGGCCCCGGTCGTCGTATTCGATGATGCAGATGTCGTTGCAGCAGCGCAGTGGCTGGCGGTTGCCGGGTACTTCAACGCCGGCCAGGACTGCACGGCGGCAACGCGCATGCTGGTGGGCGCGAACATCTACGACGATTTCGTCGCCGCCCTCATCGACCAGGCCCGTGCGATGCAGACGACCCTGGCCCAGGGTCCATCAGGTGACGGTTTCGTGCCGCCGGTGAACAACAGCGTGCAGCTCGACCGCGTCCTTGGCTTCCTCGAGCGCAAGCCCAGGCACGCAGAGATCGTTGCCGGTGGCAGCCGCCAGGGCACCAGGGGCTTCTTCATCGAGCCGACCATCGTTGCCGACCTCGAGCAGGAGGATGAGTTGATCCAGAGCGAGGTCTTCGGTCCAGTCATCACGATCCAGCGCTTCTCGACCGAGGATGAGGCGCTGCGAAAGGCCAATGACGTCGAATATGGGCTCGCGGCAAGTGTCTGGACCTCGAATGTCGGTCGAGCGCTGCGCATGTCCAAGTACCTCGATGCCGGCACGGTATGGGTGAACACCCATATCCCGCTCGTCGCCGAGATGCCACATGGTGGCTTCAAGCATTCGGGCTACGGCAAGGACCTCTCCATGTACGGATTCGAGGACTACACCCGGATCAAGCACGTGATGGCCAGCCTGGACTAGGCAGACGGGGGCTGCAAGGCTTTCGCAACTACGCGAAACTGATTTCTACTAGATCTATCGGGAATGTAATCTCGACCTCACGTGCAGTCTGCGCCTGCGGACTGACGATCACTGTCACCTGAAACAGGAGCGAACATGGCAATCCGATTGGGCGATGAAGCCCCCAACTTCTCTGCTGAGACCACCGATGGCGTCATCGACTTCCATGACTGGAAGGCAGGCAGCTGGGCAGTCCTGTTCAGTCACCCAGCCGACTACACGCCCGTGTGCACCACTGAACTCGGTCGCACCGCCGCCCTCAAGGGCGAGTTCGACAAGCGCGGAGTCAAGGCGATCGCCATCTCGGTCGATCCCATCGAGGATCACCGTGGCTGGGCCAAGGACATCGGTGAGATCGGCGGAACCCCGCTGAACTTCCCGATCATCGCCGATCCGGACCGCACCGTCTCCAATCTCTACGACATGCTGCACCCGGGCGAGGGCGACACCTCGACCGTGCGCTCGGTGTTCATCATCGATCCGAGCAACAAGGTCCGCCTGACCCTGACCTACCCGAAGTCGGTTGGCCGCAACTTCGACGAGATCGTCCGCGTCATCGATGCCCTGCAGGTCACCGATCTGGGACCAGTTGCAACTCCTGTTGACTGGAAGCCCGGCTCGAAGGTCATCGTTGCGCCGACCCTGTCGACCGAGGACGCCCGCGCCCGCTTCGGCGATGTCGAGGAGATCAAGCCCTATCTGCGCTGGACTCCCCAGCCGACTGCGTAGCTCCAAGCCCGATCCGGGCTCAATCGCATGACCTCGGTGCCGCTGCAATGCCCAACGCATTGCGGCGGCACTGTCGTTTTGGAGCCAATTGTCCATTCCGGCACGCCGAGGCGGCTCGTGCGCGCCCTCGCGCTAAGTTAGGCCACTACGCAAGTCCACTGTTGGTTCTGAGCCGCCCTGCAGGAGGAGACGAGTTGTCCATGAATCGTGAAACAGCTGCCCGCGAGATCGCCGGAATGATGCGTTCATCGCTCTCCCGCCGCCGCATCCTGCAGGCCGCAGGCCTGGGTTCCGTTGCCGCGGTTGCAGCCGCATGCGGGGCCAGCGGCGACACGGGGTCGTCAACCGCCTCGGCCGCTCCATCGGCGCAGGATCTCTCCGATGCCGAGACGACCCTGGCGTGGTCTACCTGGCCCGGCTACATGGACACCGATGAGAAGACCGGTGGTCGTCCGACCCTCGATGCGTTCGAGAAGCAGACCGGCATCAGCGTCACGTACACCGAGGACGTCAACGACAACAACGAGTTCTATGCGAAGGTGCGCACCCAGCTCGAGCAGGGCCAGCCCATCGATCGCGATCTTGTCGTGCTGACCGACTGGATGGCGGCCCTGTGGATCGAGAGCGGGTATGCCCAGACGCTCGACAAGTCGATCATGCCCAATGCCGGCAATGTCATTGCGAAACTGGCGGACGTGTCCTTCGATCCTGGTCGCCAGTACTCACTGCCCTGGCAGTCGGGCTTCGGCCTGTTCGGCTGGAACAAGGCCAAGCTCAAGCAGTTGATCGGCACCGACACCCTGACCTCGGTCGATCAGCTCTTCGACCCAGCCCTCAAGGGCCGTGTCACGGTGCTCTCCGAGATGCGCGACACCATGGGAATCATCATGGCCTGGCAGGGCAATGACCCCTCGAATTTCACTGACGACGAGTTCACCCAGGGCATCGACGCCCTGCGCGCTCAGATCGACAACGGCCAGATCCGCAGTGTCGAGGGCAACTCCTACATGGGCGATATGAAGAGCGGCAATGTGGTCGCCGTCATCGGCTGGTCCGGCGATGTCATCCAACTGGGCGAACAGTTCGGTGTTGCACTGCCAGAGACCGGCGGCACCCTGTGGACCGACAACATGCTCATCCCGGCCCTGGCAGCGCACAAGAAGAATGCCGAACTCGTCATGAACTACTACTACGAGCCCGAGGTCGCCGCCAAGGTCGCTGCCTATGTGCAGTACATCACGCCCGTGCAGGGCGCCCAGGAGGCTATGGCGAAGGTGGATCCCGCGCTCGTCGACAACCAGTGGATCTTCCCTACGACCCAGACCCTCGACAAGTCATTTTTGTTCATGTCCCTCACCCCCGCGCAGGACGTGAAGCACCAGCGTCAGTTCCAGAAGGCGATCGGAAACTGAGATGCCCGACGGGGCCTCTCAGCAGGTTGAGGATCTGCGCCT
>JBAYUM010000136.1:0-5736 GCA_041675125.1 Candidatus Nanopelagicales bacterium | reverse complement strand
TGCTGGGCGAGCTGACCCGTGCCTTGAGTGCCGGTGGACGGTCCGGCCGGCCCACGGCCGTCTTGATGATCGACCTCGACCGTTTCAAGAACGTCAACGACTCCCTCGGACACGCCTTCGGCGATCTGGTGCTGCAGGAGGCAGCACGTCGGCTTGGCGACAAGGTTCGTGGCAGCGATCTGGTTGCCCGCCAGGGCGGAGACGAGTTCGTCATCGTCATGCGAGACCTGGCCAATGTGACCGAGCCGATGCGCGCGGCCGAGCGCATCGTCGAGGCCTTCCGCCAGCCCATGTCTCTCCAGGGCACCGAGATCTTCACCACCGCCAGCATCGGCGTCACGATCGCCTCAGGGGTCAGTTTCACCGATGACATCATGCGCGAGGCCGACACTGCCCTGTATGCCGCGAAGAACGAGGGCCGTGACCGCGTAGCGCTCTACAACGAGGAGCTGCGAACGGCGGTGACTGAGCGCCTCACCTTGGAGAACGACCTGCGCCGAGCCGTCGAGCGCCATGAGTTCCTCGTCTACTACCAACCAGAGGTCGACTTCGCCACGGGCGCGATCGTGGCCGTTGAAGCCCTCGTGCGCTGGAAGCATCCCGATGGCCGGCTCCTGCAGGCCTATGAGTTCATCGAGACCGCGGAGGAGACCGGCATCATCCAGGAGATCGGCGACTGGGTACTGCGCGAGTCCTGTGTCCAGGCGGCCCGTTGGGCCCAGCAGCGCCCGGACAGCCCTATGGTCGTGCGAGTCAACCTCTCAGCCGTGCAGCTATCGTCTCCGACTCTCATGGGCACGGTTGACGAGGCGCTCAGAAACAGTCATCTGGATCCCTCGCTGCTGTGCTTCGAGATCACCGAGACAGCACTGCTGCGCGAGACTGCGACAGTGCGCTTCAATGTCGTGGGCATACGCGATCGAGGCATCCATATCGCCATCGACGACTTCGGCACCGGATTCGCCTCGCTTGCCTACCTGCGCGATTACCCGGTGACCGCGCTCAAGATCGATCGCCTCTTCGTGATGAACATGCTCACCAATGACATCGACCGCCGATTGATCGCCGGCATCATCGCGCTCGCTGAGCGCTTCGGCGTCTCGGTGACCGCTGAGGGCGTCGAGGACGAGGTCCAGGCCCTGCACCTGCAGGCCCTGGGATGCCCGACGGCCCAGGGATTCCTCTACTCCGAGGCCATCCCGGCCGATGCGCTCGATGCGCTCATGTCGCATACCTACGCGCATTCCTGAACCGCTCCTGAACCAGACCACAGCACGGCGCAGGCCCAGGTTGCGCGGCGAAGCCGCGGAAGTCTGAAAGGCTAGGGGAGTGCCAGCCCCTGTGATGAACGATCTCGCCAGGCTGGGCGCAAGACTCCACCTGCGCTGGCTCATCGCTCCCGTCGGCGTGCTGATCGCCGCAGTCGTCAGCCTGGTGCTGCTCGGCATCCCGATCACCCTGGCCTGGGTCACCACCGACCACGGCGCCAACGGCATCGAGCAGCTCTATCAGCTCGTCGGTTCCGCCTGGCTGGCCGCGCAGGCCGTTCCGCTCCACAGCATCGCGACCTACTCGATCCTGCCGTGGGGCCTGGCGATCATCCCGATCCTCCTGCTCTACCGCGCAGGGAGAGCACTGGGCCGGGCCATCAAGCAGTCAGGTCTGAAGGAAGCAGCGATCCTGCTCACTGTGGCCTCGCTGGCCTATGCCGCGTTCATGGCCCTCATCGCCTGGACCAGCGCCACCGACTCCATGCATGCCTCGGTCCCCAGGGCTGCGCTGACCGGATTCCTCATCGCCCTGGTCACCTTCAAGATCGCCCTGCTGCGCAGCACGGACATCGGCAAGGGGCTGCTCACCCTCGTCCCCAAGGCCATCTGGACGATCCTGCGGGCCGCCTCGGCAGCGATACTCGCCCTGCTCGGGGCAGGTGCCCTATTGGCCCTGATCTCGCTCGTGTGGCACTTCAGCCAGGCCAAGGGCATCTTCGAGTTCCTCGACGCCGGCATCTTCGGTGGCCTGCTCATCGCGATCGGCTGCATCGGCTACCTGCCCGTGCTCATCTCGTGGGCAGTGGCCTATCTGCTCGGCCCAGGCATCGCGATCGGCCCGGGCATCGGGCTTTCGCCCTTCGTCCCGGCCCCGCCGCCAACCCAACTGCCCGGCTTCCCGCTGATCGCCGCCCTGCCCGAGAAGGTCGGACCAGTTGCCTGGGGCCTTCCCATCATCGCGGTGGTCATCGGTGTCGGCATCGGCATCATGGTGGCGCGCGGCGGTGAGGCCCAGGCCCTCGTGCGCCTGGGCTATGCCACGGCGGCAGCAGTGCTGACCGGCCTTGGCATCGGCCTGATCACCTGCCTGTCATTCGGATCGCTGGGCGATGTGCGCCTGGTGGCGATCGGACCGGACCCGGTCTTCGTCGGGCTGCTGGCCTTCGGGCTGACCGCCATCGGTGCCATCCCGACAGCGCTGGCCCTGCGTGCCGAGACGGCGAAGACCGAGGAACCGATGACAGAGCCGGAACCAGCACCAGAGACTCAACCCGAACCAGCCCCACAGACCGAACCAGCCGCCGAGCCCCCAGTAGAACCAGAGGAATCCGATGCCAAGTCCGAGTAGCCCGAACATCTCGGTCTCGATGTCCTGGGCCTTCAACGCGTTCAAGGCCAATGCCGCTGCGTTCCTGGCCCTGGCCGCGGTGGTGGTGGTCATCCAGGTGGCAGCGCAGGTGTCGTTCACCCCGATCGTGAACCTGATGACCAACTGCCTCGACGCAAGCTCACCAGGTCAGATCGCCTCCTGCCAGTCGGCAAGCGGTGCCGGCGTCTACCTCTCCTCACTGCTGGCCTTCACGTTCTCGCTACTGGCGGCCTTCGCGACTATCGGCGTGCTGCGTGCTGCCCTGCGCACCACCTTGGGCTTCGAGCCCTCATTCGCCGACATGCTCACCACCAAGTTCCTCGGCCGCTACATCGGCTTCGCGATCATCTTCCAGATCCTCGAGGGCATCGGCATCGTCCTGTGCTTCCTGCCCGGACTCGTCGTGATCTTCTTCCTCGAGCTGGGCCACTACTTCATCCTCGACAAAGGCTTGGGGCCGATCCAGGCGATCAAGGCGAGCTTCAATGTCTCGCGCGCAAATGTGGCACCAGCGATGACGATCGCGGCCATGACCGTCCTGGTGCTGGTCTCAGGTGCCATCTTCTACGGCCTGCCATCGCTGATCGTGCTGCCGTTCGCAGCCCTGTTCACCGCGCATATGTACCGATCGCTCATCGCCGAACCAGCCGTCTAGCGATCACCCATGAGGGCATCGCGAGCATCGATCGCGCTGGCAGCGACGGGGCTCCTGGCGCTCGCCGTCAACACGCTCCCGCCCCGATCTCACCCGTGCCGAGGGCAAGTCTGACGAGCCCCTCGTCCATTAGCGGCGTCGTGATCGTTGTTCAGTCGGCATCAGCAGCGCTCTGCGGATGCCCGCCAGTTCCGTTCGCCACTGGTGGTACGAACCCGCCCAAGGATTAACCTGTCGGTGAGACTCCCCGGCCCTGGCCGACCAAGCCCTTGCAGCGAGGTCACCGGCACAGTCATTGGTCAACAAGATCGGAGCTGCACCGAAGATTCCGGCAGTTCGTGGGATATCGCCAAGGTGCGCTCGACTGTTGAGGCCGGAACCATGCATCGCGTCAAGGTCAAGCGCAACGACCTCGTGTACAACTTCGTTGGCTCGGTCACTGGCAAGGCCAATGGCACCGGCGATCTGCCTGCTGTCTCCCTGCTCTCGGGTTGGGCCTGCCGCTAAGGTTTCGTTGTGGCATCCCGCATCGTGGTCCTGGCATCCGGGACCGGAACCCTGCTCCAGGCCCTGCTCGATTCCCTGGTCGGCTCGCAGATCGTCGGCGTCGTCTCGGATGTTCCAGCATGCGGAGCGATCATCCGCTCCCAGGCCGCAGGCGTGCCTGCCGTGGTTGTCGATCCTGCCGACTTCGCCGATCGTGCTGCCTGGAATGCCTCGCTGCTTGCCTGCCTTGAGTCCTTGTCGCCGGATCTGGTCGTGTCCGCTGGGTTCATGCGGCTGTTGGGACCTGATGTGGTCGGCGCGTTCCGAGGTCGCCTGATCAACACCCACCCAGCCCTGCTGCCGTCGTTTCCTGGAGCGCATGGGGTGCGCGACGCACTGGCCTATGGGGTGCGCGTCACCGGCTGCACCCTGCACTTCGTCGACGAGGGCGTGGACACCGGCGAGATCATTGCGCAGCGGGCAGTGCCGGTGCTCGAGCATGACGACGAAGAGGCCCTGCATGAGCGCATCAAGATCCAGGAGCGCTCGATGCTGATCGAGGTGCTGCTGCAGTTCGTCGCCACGGGGGCGATGGGCTACGGCTCTCAAGTTGATCCTGTTGGTCACGCATCGAAACGGAGCACGAAATGAACACACCCATCCGGCGAGCCCTGGTCTCGGTCTACGACAAGACCGGGCTGGAAGAGCTTGCTCGCGGGCTGGCCGCTGCCGGTGTCGAGATCGTGTCGACCGGTTCCACTGCCGGCGTGATCGCCGCTGCTGGCGTTCCTGTTACTCCTGTCGATGCGGTCACCGGGTTTCCGGAGTGCCTCGACGGTCGCGTGAAGACCCTGCACCCGCATGTCCACGGCGGCATCCTGGCCGATCTGCGCAAGCAGTCCCATGTCGCGCAGCTCGCTGAGCTGGGCATCGCTCCGTTCGAGCTCGTCGTGGTGAACCTGTATCCGTTCTCCGAGACCGTCGCCTCCGGCGCAGGCGTCGATGAGTGCGTCGAGCAGATCGACATCGGCGGGCCGACGATGGTGCGCGCTGCGGCCAAGAACCACGCCAATGTCGCGATCGTGACCTCGCCTGCTCAGTACGGCGAGGTGCTGGCCGCCGTTGCTGCTGGTGGCTTCTCCCTTGATGCGCGTGCTGCGCTTGCGCGCACGGCCTTCGAGCACACCGCCTCGTACGACATCGCTGTTGCCACCTGGCTCGGCGCCGTCGTCACGCCGGATCCCTCGGGCTTCCCTTCGTGGCGCGGGGCCTCGTGGGAGCGTGCCAATGTGCTGCGCTACGGCGAGAACCCGCACCAGCAGGCCGCCGTCTACACCTCGATTCCTTCATCGCCAGGCCTGGCCAATGCGCGCCAGTACCAGGGTAAGGAGATGAGCTACAACAACTTCGTCGATGCCGATGCTGCCCGTCGCGCCGCCTTCGATCATGCACTGCCGGCGGTGGCGATCATCAAGCACGCGAACCCCTGCGGCATCGCGGTGGGCGCTGACATCGTCTCGGCCTACCGCGGTGCCTTTGCGACCGATCCGGTGTCCGCCTACGGCGGCGTCGTTGCCACCAATCGGGTCGTCACACTGGCCATGGCCGAGGCGATGGGCGATGTGTTCACCGAGGTCGTCGTTGCGCCTGGCTATGAGCCTGCTGCACTCGAGTTCTTTGCTGCCAAGAAGAACCTGCGGGTGCTCGAGGTTGAGGGCATCGCTGGTGGTGCTTCGCTCGAATCGCGAGTGATCACGGGCGGGGTGCTGGTGCAGGCCACCGACACGGTCGGCGCTCCTGGCGACGACCCTGCAGCCTGGGAGCTCGTGTCCGGGACTGCTGCCTCTGTTGCAGTGCTTGCCGATCTCGCCTTCGCCTGGCGCTCATGCCGCTCGGTGAAGTCCAATGCGATCCTGCTGGCCTGCGAAGGCGCCGCTGTCGGTGTCGGCATGGGA
>JBAYUM010000135.1:0-5779 GCA_041675125.1 Candidatus Nanopelagicales bacterium | reverse complement strand
TCGCCCGCGTGTCGCATCCGGCTGCAAGATAGCCCTGGGCCTTGGCTTCGTCCAGGCATTGCGTGATTCTCGCGGCGATGTAGTTGAAGCACTCATCGATCTTGAGTCTGAACGTTGGACTCGTACCGGACAGCTCCTGGCCGAGTCCGCCCAGCAGGCAGCCGAGGTAGCCCTCGCTCTCGTAGCTCTGCCGCGTCATCTCGAAGAAATGCCGGACGCGATCAAGGGGAGGGCGGTCAGTCTCAGCGAGGCATGCGTCCAAGCCCCCATGGACCTGTCGCATGTATTCATCGATCACCTGGAGGGCAAAATCCTCCTTGTCCTCGAAGTGGTGGTAGAAGGATCCTTTTGGTGCCTGGGCCCTCTCAAGCAGCGGCTGGATGCCAAGACCGTGGTAGCCACGCTCGAGGAGCATGCTCAGTCCGGCATCCAGCAGACGCTGCTTGGTTGGTACTTGCTGCGACATGAAGGTCAGTATCGTGCTTTGGGCATCATGGGACGGGGCCCGACCCGCCTAGCCGGAGACCTTGGCCTTCATGTGGTCGATGACGAGGGTGTGCTCAGCCTGGGGGCTGAACATGATGATCTCGGCATCCTCCTCAACCTTCACGTTGTGCCCCGACGGCCAGTAGAAGAGATCGTTCTGGCTGACCGTCTCCTGTACGCCCGTCGCATCAGTGGTCGTGAGGCGGCCATTGAGGACGTATCCCCAGTGCGGGCACTGGCAGAGGTCTCCTTCCAGGCCTTCGAACAAAGGCGTGGTGTCGACCCCTGCCGCCAGGGTGAAGTACTCGCCGCTGATAGCCGAGTAGCCCTCCACGGAACCGAATTCTCGCCTCTGCCGGATGACTGCACCCGGAATCTGCATCCTGACATCGACATCGTTTTGCGAAACTCGCATGGCCCTGATCCCTTCGTCGAACTGGACTAGACCGATCGGTCTATAGTGGCGAAGGTACGCGTCAGGGTGGCAGCGGTCAATGGCTCGAGAGAGGTGATCTACGGCTTGCCGGGCTTCACGGGCTTGCCTGGCTTGGTGGCGGCAGTAGAACTCGATGCAGTCGGGGAAGCCGTAGCCGTAGGCGTCGCAGACTTCGTTGGCTTGGTCGGCTTCGCTCCCGCGTTCACCTTGACCGTCAGCGTGCCGATGGTGCGCGATTGCCCAGCAGCGTTGGGGCCGGTGAACTTCACGATCGTATTGGCCTGACTCGTCGTGGAGTTGGCCGTGACGGTCCACTTCGCGAATCCCGCAGACGTGCAGTCAGGACTCGATGAGACCGTGACTGCCTGGCTCTGTGCAACCTGGCGGGCCCTGAAGTCCTTGGCGCAGTTCCTGCCAGCAGGGACTACCAGTTTCACTGTGACGAACTGGGCAGGAGTGCTACCACCGGTCAAGGTGACCTTGGCCGGGAGCTTGGTGATCTCTGATCCCGCTTGGGCAACGGTTGGGCCTGCTGACGCCGTGGATGTGGGAGTGGGAGCGGCGGTCGCACTTGCTGACGACGTGGGTGACGGCGTGGTCGTTGCTGCGTGCGCTGTCCCGGGCACCGCGACTATGGCGAGTGCACCAGTGCTGATGAGAGCCATCGTCGTCCTGCTGATCCGTATGCTCATGTCCTACCTCCGTTGGTATCGAATGCCTGTAATCAGAGTTTCGTACCGAATCCCCGCAGCCAGCCCTCAAGGGTCTGCATCGTGGTGTCCGCCCCCATGGGAAGTGCGAGCCGAATCGATGCCGCCCCCATAGTCGCGTGAGCGGCGCATCGGAGGGGAGGGGCTTGCCCTTGCTGATGGAAAGGAGGAGGCTGCCGGTACGCGGATTATTGGCGCGGCTCCTGGTTATGAAAGGAGATCCCGACTATGACCTTTGTTCAGATCATTGAATTCTCAACTTCGCGTCGGAACGACATGGACGCACTCTTTTCGCAATGGATAGCTGAAGGTGAGATGCACGGCCTTGTTCGACGCGTGCTGTCCACGAGTGACCGCGACCGTCCCAATACCTATCTCACCATCGTGGAATTTGAGTCCTACGAGGCAGCAATGCAGAACTCCGAGCGGCCTGCCACAAGTGAATTTTCGGCACGGATGATGGCGTTGTCCGACGGGGAACCGATCTTTCGCAATCTCGATGTCACCACTCAGTGGTCGGCGCAGTAGACCACGCCGTCACGCGTGAAATGAAATTACGTTTCGCAGTTCGCTGAGATCGCGCCCGCACTCTGAATCGCCTGCCAGCAATCGATACATAGTCACCGAACTATTCAAAGTCATATGGAACGTTCTATGAAAGGACAGGTCATGACCGATCTCTACAAGCAGAGCGTTAAAGCACCGAGTGAGACCAGAGACTTCCTCGATGGCAAGGGTCGTATGGACTTGGTGAGCCTTGACGGCGCACTCGTTGGATGCGGCACCTTCGAGCCTGGATGGCGATGGTCGGAGCACGTGAAGCCAATTGCCGGAACCGACAGCTGTCAGTCAGCACACATGGGCTACTGCGTTTCTGGACGCATGGCAGTGCGCATGGACGATGGGCAGGAACTGGAATTCGGCCCAGGAGACTTCATGATTGCCCCGCCCGGGCACGACGCATGGATTATCGGAGACGAACCTTGCGTGTTGATCGACTGGCAGGGTGTCGCTGATTACGCGAAGCGATAAGCCACGACAGGCTCCAGTTCGAGAGGGAACTCACCCGGGACATCAGTCGCCGCCACCAAACCAAAGGAAAACGGCCTCGGGAAAACCGGAGACCGTCCACTAATAAGTCTCTAGACACCAGCCCGCGGTGTCTAGGGACTTCACTTTGCGACTGAGGGGCGACCGCGACAGATTGAACGACTCCGGTCTGGCGGCTCGCAGAGTGGTCTGAGTCTTCTCGCGTGTCATAGTGGTACAGTTTGTTGTACTACTTTTTGGAGAGGACTCCGTCGATGAGCATCACTGCCACAGAGGCCCGCTCCCGACTGTTCCCGCTGATCGAGGAGATCAACGAGGATCAGGAAGCAGTGGAGATCGTGTCGAAGAAGGGGACGGCCTACCTCGTGCCGGCTGACGAGTACCGATCATTGATCGAAACCGTCTATCTGCTGCGATCCCCGCGCAATGCGGAGCGACTGCGCGAGAGCTTCGCAGAATTCGAGGCCGGTGAAGCCAAAGCGCACGATCTGCTGAAGTGATCCGATTCACCGCGAGAGCGTGGGAGGACTACACCAGCTGGGCGGACGATCGAAAGACGTTGCGCCGGGTCAACCGTCTCATCGAGGAGTCGGTCCGCGATCCGAGTTTTGGCACAGGTAAGCCAGAGCGACTCAGCGGCGATCTATCTGGCTGCTGGTCACGGCGTATCGATCAAGAGCACAGGCTGGTCTACACAGTGCGTGAAGACGACCTTGTGATTCTCCAGGCCCGGTACCGCTACTGACGCCAAGCCACCGGAACCGAGTGCCATCTCGGGCGTACCTTCAGCCAGCCTGGAGAGCTGTGACCTTGCCCGATGTCGACCGCGATGCCAGACTCCGAGCACCAGCAACAGTGCAAGCTGACCTCCGAGGGGGAAGCATGTCAACGATGTTCAACGACGGAGCCCGGACGCTGCAGGACCGATTCGACACCAGGCGCCTGGCGGACCGAATCGAAGACCGACTGGTCCATGACCGGCTGACACCGGATGACATCGCCTTCGTTGAGGGGAGAGACATGTTCTTCCTCGCAACAGCGGACGGGCAGGGCAGGCCCAACTGCTCGTACAAGGGCGGCGACCCCGGCTTCGTGCGGGTGGTCGATGAGCGCACTCTGGTGTTCCCGAGTTACGACGGCAACGGCATGTATCTGTCGGCAGGGAACGTCCTTGAGAACCCGAACGTGGGAATGTTGTTCATCGACTTCGAGCATGGCAGTCGGATGCGGATCAACGGCGTTGCCGGGATCGACTTGGACGATGAACTTCTCACGGATTTCCCCGAAGCGCAGTTCATCGTCCGGGTCAGTGTGCGTGAGGTGTTCCCCAACTGCCCTCGTTATATCCACCGCATGCAGCGGGTCGAGGCATCGCCGTTCGTTCCTCGAGCGGACTGCGCTACTCCCGTGCCATCGTGGAAGCGTTCGGACTGGGCAAGGGACGTGCTCGCAGCTGCTGATCCGGCCAACGACCCCGAAGCGCCTGTGCTGTAACACAGCGACAGATCCGTCGATCATGAACGCTCCTACGTGAGCGACTCTGACGTGTCCGAGGGTTGAGCAGCGAAGATTGCACTGGCGCTTGGCCCCCTGGTCGCGTTGATGAGGGCCGAGAGTCGGAACCATTACTCCTGATCGAGCACGTCGAGTAGCAGGCGAAGTCGCTCGCTCATTCTGGGAAGGTCCTCCGTCGCTGTCCCGTGGAGGAGGTACAAATCAACATCCCAATAGCCGTGCACGATCCGGTTACGGAGACGGGTGGCCTGCGCCCACTCGATGGTCGGGTATGCAATCCGGATCTCGGCAGGGATCTGGCTGGCCGCCTCACCCAGCACCGTGTAGTTCCACAGCACTGCTTCGCGTCGCATCGAATCGCTACGCAATCGTTCGATATCGGTTTCTCCAATGAGCTCACGGATACGATCGGCAGCGTCGATCATCTCCCGGAGCAGGAGTAGTTCACGCCGCATAGAACGGCTGTGCGTTCTGGAGCACCTGCTCGCGAATGTGCCGATTGATCGAGTCGCGGGCCACGAGATCGACCGGTCGCCCCAGGATTCTGGCGAGTTCGTCCTCAAGATCGAAGAAGGAGAATCCGAGCCGAGCCCCGGGCTTGAGTTCATACAGAAGGTCAATGTCGCTGGCAGGACCGGCCTCGCCTCTGGCTACCGAGCCGAACAGGTCCAGACGTGCAATGCCGTATCGCTCGCACACCTCGCGCAGAAGGTCAGTCTCAACACCGATCATGGACATGCACCAATGGTAGAGCCAGGAGGGCAACCACGTCCCCTGCCACGGTGTCCGATGTGGACTGGTCTATGTGGTGGACCGGCGGACCCAGTCGGCAACCACGGCGTTGCCGTCCGCCGTGAACCCAGCGACCACTCCGGCCGCATCGGCCGCTGACTTGCCCTGACTCATCTTCACGGATGCCTCGACCCGGTCGATGCGCAACTCGATGCCGACTACGCCTCGGAGCTGTCCGTTGATGTAGTCATCGGGTGCATCGCTCACGCTCCACGGCTCTGGTCGCGGCTGCTCGTGACGGTCGGTGAGCCGACGTACGGACGCCTCGACCCAGGCCTCGTCGTCGTGGATGAGTAGGTCGCCGTAGACGTGGACGACGACGTAGTCCCATGTGGGCACCACGCGACCATGCTCGGCCTTGCTGGCATACCAAGAGGGTGACACGTAGCCGTTCGGGCCTTCGGCAATGACGAGTGCCTGTCCGTACCAGGGCGTCTGCCACTGGGCGTTCGGTCGGGCCATATGCCCAATGAGTGAACCGTGATCGAGGTCCACTACCCAGGGAAGGAGCGTCGCGAGCGGACCTTGCTCGGTGGCTGTGACGAGTTGAGCGACAGTCACCTCGCGTAGCAAGTCGCGAGCGGCGTCGGGGCCAACGACGAACGGTTTGGGGATGTACATGACCGGCAGACTCTCATAGAGGGCCCTGTTGCCGTTCCCCGACGGAGTTTCTTGCCAATATATAGAATTCCAATGGCCTCGAAGAGCGCCTGCGGGGCGAGGGACCTTCACCATGAGTTGTGTCTGAGGACCGAAGTCCACAATCCGCATTACTGGGGATTGGCGGTTA
>JBAYUM010000134.1:0-5805 GCA_041675125.1 Candidatus Nanopelagicales bacterium | reverse complement strand
CCTGCTGCTGTTCATTGCGGGCGCATATGTCGCCATCCGCAGGTTCGCCTCAACGCCGACAGCCGCTGTTCTCACCGCCTGCATCACCTTGAGCACTGTCCCGTTGAGCTACCTGGCCAATCCCTATCTCACCGGATCGGTGCTCGCCGGCACGAGCGCGCTCATTGCCACGGCGCTGTTCGACGCACGAAGAGCCGCTGTCACTGCCGGCATCCTGATGGGCTGGCTGGTGCTGGTCAATCCTCCCGGAGTCCTGCTCGCCGGCGTGGTGTGGCTGACCATCAGGCTGCAGCGCGCTTATGCGGCAGGGTCCGTCCCCCACCAGAGATGGCCACACCTGCTGCGCCAGTTCGGGCTCGCGGCAGTTGCGACCACAGCCACGTTCCTCGTGTTCCTCGGTGTCGGCAGGCTGATCTTCCCCGACCTCAACTGGTTCGCCGCCTATCTCGATGCGCAAGGAATCAAGCTCAGCGACTTCGCCAGCAAGGATCCGGTCTGGATCAAGGACATCTCCATGCTGGTGCCGATCACCATCCTGCTGCTCACCGCGATCATCTGGTTCATGCGCAGGAGCCAGCCTGCAGCACAGCTCGGGCTTGCCATCTGCGCGAGCAGCATGGCATTCATGTTCGTGTTCTCACCGCTCATGGGAGGCATCGCACTCGAGGCACCCATGTACCAGGCGATGCTGTGGACTCCAGCCCTGATCGGTCTCGCACTCAGCATCACGGCTGTCGCTCACGGCAGGCAGGAGTCCACTGGGCCTGCGGCTGCCGTGAGCTGGACAGTCCCCGCAGCGCTGCTCGCAGCGATCACCCTCATCGCGATCGTGATCGCCGGCCACTGGCCGGGCGCCATGGACCTTCGTCAGGGCCAACTGCTGGCAGTCGCCATCAGCGTCATCGGCGCCGCAATCGTCATCACGACGAAGCCGCGGTACTCGCTGCTGGCAGCACTCGTCGTTCTCCTCCTGGTCGTCGCGGGGGGGCAACTGCTGCAGAATTCGCGTGGCCCCCTCGGCCTGTACTACCTGAGCCCGTACAACTGGGCCTACAACGGCAACCCGATATCGGAGAAGCTGCACACTGCCGTGAACACCCAGGATTGGCTGCTCGCCAACACGAGCACCGACGACACGATCCTCACATGGGTCGATGGCGACTGGGTCAACGGCGACCGCGAACTCTATGTCGTAGCGGGAATGCAGCTCTGGGGCGAGAATCGAATCGGACTGTTCCCCGAGCTGAATGCCGATGACGTCGATCGCCTCAACACGATCAAGCCCTCTGTCATAGCCATGTACGGCCAGTCGCGTGAAGGTGTGGCAACCTTCATGCGTGGGCTCCCGGCACAGACGCATCCATCAGCGCCCATCTGCTATGACTTCACCTGGCCCGCTCAACACGTCACCGCGGGCCACGCCTGCCTCACACGACTGACTTGGACATCGACATGACGATTCTCAGCACGATGACCTCTCGCACCAGAACCGCCGTGGAGGTCACCGCGACAGCAGTCGTCAGCCTTGTCATGTCGATGATCGTCTTCTGGCCGAACCTCAAGGACATCAATGTCCCTTGGGGTGGTGGCGACATGACCGCGACGTACGTGAATGCCGAGACGTGGAACTGGTGGCACTACGCCGTCACCACGCACTACGGCTTCCCATTCGGCATGAACCTCAATTACTTCCCCGGTCTTGACATCACCCAGAACACCTTCGCGCAGATCGTCACCATGATCACCGGCCAGCCGTTCATCGGCATCAACCTGCTGCTGATCCTGTCCTTTCCCATCGTCGCAGTGATGGCCTACGCGGCGATCCGGCTGATGGGCCTCAAGGGTCCGCTGGCGATGGCATTGGGCATCGCGTTCACCTTCATCCCCTGGCACTGGGGTCGGGCACTCGGGCACCTCTACCTGGCAACCCTGTACGGCGCAGTCGCCGGGCTCATCCTGGCGCTGCTGGTGGGATCAGGACGCTTGCAGGCCTGGCTGGCAACTCCAGACCGGATCAAGCGCCGCAAGTACATCGCGGTCATCGCCGCACTGGTGATCCTGGCTGCCTGGAGCGCGATCTACTACGCGTTCTTCACCGGGATGATGCTGGTGGCCGCAGTCATCTGGCGCATCGCCCAGGGCGACAGGGTCAGAGCACTGGTGCACGGAGCAGTGCCGTTGGTCGGCCTGGTCATTGCGGCAATCCTCGGACTCCTGCCCTCCATCCTGGCTCGCGCATCCAATCCGGCGGTGGCGAACCTGGGCCAGCGCGATCCGATGGACAGCGTCAAATACGGCGGTGATCTTGCCATCAGCGTGATCCCCGCTCCGTACAACGGGCTGCTGTCCGGCTACAACAACTGGATCAGCGGATTGTTCTCGCAGGCTCCGCAGGAGGAGCAGAACCTCATCACCAACTACGGCACGTGGATCACCACTGCCTGCCTGCTCGTGTTCCTGGTCGGCCTGGTGATCTTCTTCCGTTATCGCGCACTCGGCATGGCCAAGCCGATCGATGACACCGCCCGCCCACCGCTCTCCTTCATCGCATACCTGCTGGTGCTCATGACGCTGGTGTTCACGCCATGGAGCCTGAACTTCCTGGTCGTGAACTTCCTGGTCACCCAGATTCGCGACTGGAACCGCCTGCTGCCGCTGATGCTCCTGCTGTTCATCCTCGGTGCCGCCGGCACTATTGCGGCGACGCAGTGGTCGAAGCGGGCTGTCATCGCGCTGCCCATCGCAGCACTGATCGTGTTCATCACGATCATGGACAGCGTGATCCCATGGAAGGGACTGTACGACGATGTGGCTCGCGGAGGTCGCGCCATCCACGATCAGGGACTGCATTATGCAGAGCTGGTCAACAAGGCGATTCCCGAGCACTGCGGCGTCTTCCAATTGCCGGTGATGATCTACCCCGAGAACGGCTCTGTTCCGCCGAACCTCAATGACTACGACCATTTCCTCGTCGGTCTCACCAATAAGGACAAGGACTTCGCCTACGGCGGCATGCGCGACACCGAGGCCAGCACCTGGCAGCTCGACTACACGTACGGGCCCAATGGCAACCAGATTCCCGATCTCAAGTCGAAGGGGTTCTGTGCCATCCACCTCGACACCCGCGGCTACGAGGATCCCAAGCAGATCGAGGATCAGCTCACGAATCTCTTCGGCAAGCCGGTGGTCACCGATCTCGACGGCCGCTGGCAGCTGTACCGCATCACGTGACGACTCGTCTACGTAGTCTTGAAGAACCGCCACACTTGGATATGCGAGTCCGGTGCGGCAGCGGAGCCGCACAAATCACCCAGACTCGCGAAACTCAGGGGTGGCGAGTAGCCCAGTTGGAAACTCATCACCCCGACGGTGTCCTGAGCCTGTTGCTCTGTTCCGACAAAGAGCACACCATCGCCGCCGAAGCCAGCATGTTGAGCACCCGCCCAGATGTCCGCGTAGATGTCGCCCAGCCCCAGAGTGCGCTTGCGCTGTTCGAAGGCCGGGGAGAATACTGGCCATCCAGACGCAAGTGGGCCCTTCACCCGACGATCCACGGCGTCGAATGGGCCGGCAAGGAATGGTGCCCCCACGCAACCGGGGAAGGTTGCAGTCGAGAACGCGCGTGAATCGCCTGCAATGGACTCGTATCGCGCGCTCACTTGGGCGCTGGCCGCTGTCTGCGCCTGATTGATCCCCACCCAGCGAGCGATCGACGTACCTCCTAGCCCGAGCAAATACGCAAGGCTCACACCAGCCGACACAATCACCACCACCCCAGTGAGACGCTCCTTGAGGTCAAGGTCCTGGCGTTCGCGCGAATCACTGAGCAGTCCGATACCGAGAACTACGATCCCCAGCTCAAAGACCAGCCCCAGTATCAATGGCTCTGTCAACCGAAGGAGTGCAACTGAAGTGAAGATGACAAAGAACCAGCCCATGAAGGCGATGACGATCACGGTCAGTCGTCGACGGGCAGCGGCACGGCGCCAACCAAACATCGCAATACCGAGAACCACGAGCAAATACGGCCAGAAGCGCATGAGCGTCTGCACTTGAGCAGAAACATGGGCCCCCATCGAAGAGCCATCCATGCGCAACATTCCAGGAACGGTGTCGAAGGCCTTCTCTAGCGCGCCCGAACCAAAGATCGCATTGTCCGGATACGCATAGGACAGGAACAGGCTGAGAGCTCCGGGCGTCCACCCCCAGACCCCGATGAATGGTGGCAATGCATATGCACGCGGATCTTCATTGAAGGCCTCGCGTAGTCCATTCCAATGGGCATAGTCCGTCCACGCCGGGCATTCAGACAGGGCAACGCAAGAATGGCTGAACCAGATACAGCCAGCAATCACACCTGCAAGGAGTCCGATCGGCAAGAGCCGACGTCGCAGCAGTGACCAGGACAACTCCCAGTGCAGGATCAACAGTGCTGGGACTGCGATCAACAGAGCGAGCATGCCAGCCTCGACACGCCAGAGGACGCCAACGACGATGAGCAACCCTCCCACTGAGAGAAGGCTTCGGGAATTCCCTGACTTGAGTCCTTGGATGAAGATCACCGCACCGCTACTCGCCGAGACGACTGCAACCGTGGTGAAACTCGGACGCAATGTGGCGAGCGTCAGAATTGGCAGGCTGATGGCCCCCCACGCCAAGAGTGCAGACCACGTTCGCGCCAGTGACGAGAGGGCAACCAAGGCCAACCCGAGCGTCGCCAGGAGAGCCAGGGCATACCACGGGAGGCCCGGAGCCACCCCATAGAGCAACGCCAGCAGGGAGCCGAGAATCCGAGAGACGTACACCAGTAGGGTCTCTGGCGAACCTGTGTAGGAGCCCGACGACATCGCCGCCATTACTGCATCGTCATTGACCATCCACTGCGGTGAACCGAGCACAACGCAGGCGCTGGTCACGACTACTACCAGCAGGCCAGCGACCAGCAATCGAATTCGCGAGGATTGACGAAGGCGGCTGATTGCGGAAGCTCCTGTTCCCAGATTCACGCGCCAGATGCTACAAGTTGCATGCTGAAAGCGAGACGCCCTTCTAGCCTGGTGGCTTGAGCGAGTGCTCGTAGTCGAGTGCTCACGTGAGTAGGGGATCAGCTCCGCAATCTAGACTGATGAACGCCATGAAGAGTGAAGTCAAGGGATCACGATCACTGCTTCGCCAGCCGATCTTCGTGATCTCCCTGGTCATTGCCGAGGCACTCACCCTCTTCATGACCCTTGGTCCGCTGATCGGGACGCCGTGGTGGAGCGGATTTCGCAATTACTTCGCCCAGGACCAGCTCTCATACGCGGCAATCGCAACGAATGTGTCACAGGGCAACCTGGCCTTCGTCGAACCCCTTACCGAGACAGGGGTTTCTCACTATCCCAGCCTTTGGTACTACGTCATCGGGCTGGTCTCCTGGATCACTCATCTGCCCGTCCACCTCGTCTGGACGGTGCTTGGAATCGCCATACTGAGTGGCGCCGTCCTGGCTGTGGGCACAGTCGCCGCTCGCATCAGCAAGCTTGCCTGGACTCCCGTCCTGCCCGCCCTGGCCCTGCTCACGGGCACGATGGCCGTGCAGACCGTCGATTTCTGGTACACCCCGCTGCAGCACCATGCCGTGCTGTGGGCGCCGTATGCATCGATCTTCACCCTCAATGGCGAGATCGCAGGATTGAGCATTGCGGCGATAACCCTGGCGCTGCTCGTCGACGCCCTCTACAAGCAGGATCAGACGCGGCCTCACCGGACGCCTCGCGCTGAGCTCCTGCTGGCCGCGCTGCTCCTTGGCCTGCTGGCCAATGT
>JBAYUM010000133.1:0-5825 GCA_041675125.1 Candidatus Nanopelagicales bacterium | reverse complement strand
GATTCCACCATCACTTCGCAGGTTGATCGTCGCCTGCGCATTCGCGATCGCTGCATTGATCTTGGCTCGGTTGCGAACGATGCCTGCATCGGCGAGCAGTCGATCCCGATCGACGTCGGTGAATGCGGCAACCTCCTGCGGATCAAAGCCCTTGAAGGCCAAGCGAAATGCCGGGCGCTTGCGCAGGATGGTGTCCCAGGACAGCCCAGCCTGAAAGCCCTCGAGCACCACCCGCTCGAACATGCCGCGCTCATCCGTGACCGGCATGCCCCACTCGGTGTCGTAGTAGGCGCGACGCAGCGGGTCGGTCGCAGCCCAGACGGGTCGACGCAGCCCGTCATCGCACACGATCGTTCCGCGGTGCTCAGCCTCGGATGCGGTCATCTACAGGCGAACATCGTCGAGTGCCGTGAGCACCCATGGCCCGTCCTCTGTGATGGCCACGGTGTGCTCCCAGTGGGAGGCCCACTTGCGATCACTGGTGACAACGGTCCACCCATCGACCAGCACTTCCACCTCAGGCGAGCCAAGGGTGACCATGGGCTCGATCGCCAGGGCCATTCCGACCTTGAGCAATGGTCCCCTGCCTGCCTCGCCGTAGTTGGGAATCGGTGGCGCCATGTGCATCGACGTGCCGATGCCATGGCCGACGTACTCCTCGACGATGCCGAAGTCGCTCTGGGATCGAACGCACTCCTCAATGGCGTGCCCAATATCGGAGAGCCGATTGCCTGCCCGCACCTGGGCAAGGCCTGCCCACAGGGACGCCTCGGTGATGCGGGACAGCTCGGCGACCTCAGCTGCTGGAGCGCCTACCAGCACGCTGACCGCAGCATCGCCATGCCAGCCATCGACGATGGCACCGCAGTCGATCGAGATGATGTCGCCTTCGAGCAGTTTGCGCGGACCGGGGATCCCGTGCACGACCTCTTCGTTGATCGATGAGCAGATGGCCGCGGGATAGCCGTGATAGCCGAGGAATGACGGTGTAGCGCCAGCATCGCGGATGACCTGGTGGGCGATCTCGTCGAGCTGGGCAGTCGTGACACCGGGGGTCACCGCCTCCTGCACGGCCTGCAGCGCATGTGCGACCACAAGACCTGCCTGCCGCATGACGGCAAGCTGATCCGGGGTCTTGATCTGGATGGAGTCCTTCTTGCGGAACATCGCGTGGGCTAGGCGCCGAGGGCGGCGAGCAGGCGTGCCGTGACTTCGTCGACAGCACCCATACCGTCGACCTGCACCAGCAGTCCACGCTTGGCATAGACGTCAGTGAGTGGTGCGGTCTGCTCGGCGTACACCTCGAGCCGACGACGGATGACAGCTTCGGTGTCGTCAGCACGGCCCTGCTCGGCAGCCCGCTTGACCAGGCGCACGACAACCTCGTCGACATCGACGGTGAGCTCGACCGCGCGGTCGATGACGACGCCGCTGGCGCTGAGCATGGAATCCAGCTCACCCACCTGCTCGAGAGTGCGGGGGTAGCCATCGAGCAGGAAGCCCGGTCGGCAGTCATCATGCGTCAGGCGATCGCGCACCATCGCATTGGTGACATCGTCGGGCACGTACTCGCCTGCATCCATATAGCGCTTAGCCTCGATGCCCAGCGGGGTGCCCTGCGACACGTTCGACCGGAAGATGTCACCAGTCGAGATATGCGGGATGCCCAGACGCTCCGCGACCACAACGGCCTGAGTTCCTTTTCCCGCACCCGGCGGACCCATCAGTACTAAACGCATTCCATAACCCCTAGCGGAGGAATCCTTCGTAGTTGCGCTGCTGTAATTGCGATTCGATCTGCTTCACTGTGTCAAGGCCCACGCCCACCATGATGAGCAGGCTGGTGCCACCGAAGATGAACTGACCGGAAACACCCAGGAAGCCGAAGGCGAAGACTGGCAGCACGGCGATGATTCCGAGGTACAGCGAACCAGGTGCTGTCAGCCGGGTGAGTACATAGTCGAGGTAATCGGCAGTGGGCTTGCCCGCACGGATTCCGGGAATGAATCCGCCGTACTTCTTCATGTCGTCAGCCACCTCAACCGGGTTGAAGGTGATCGATACGTAGAAGTAGCAGAAGAAGATGATGAGAAGGAAGTAGGTCATGAGGTACCAGCTGCCCGAGCCGGTGCCGAAGTTCTGCTGCACCCAGATTGCCCAATCAGCCTGGCTGCCGGTGAGCTGGATGAACAGCGTCGGGATGAACATGAGCGAGGACGCGAAGATGACCGGGATGACACCGGCCATGTTGACCTTGAGCGGGATATAGGTCGAGGTGCCCCCATACATGCGTCGTCCGACCATGCGCTTTGCGTACTGCACCGGAATACGACGTTGGGCCTGTTCGACGAAGACCACCAGGGCCATGACCACTACGCCGATGAGGATCGTGATCAGGAACGTGAACGGGCCCTTGCTGCCCCACACCGATGCGAACTGCGCGGGAATCGTGGCGATGATGGATGTGAAGATGAGCAGGGACATGCCATTGCCGATGCCGCGCTCGGTGATGAGCTCGCCGAACCACATGATCACGGCAGTGCCGGCAGTCATGGAAAGGACCATCACCATGATGATCCAGATGCCCTGGTTCGGGAGGATCTGCTCATTGCAGCCGCTGAACAGGGCGCCTGGCGTGCGGGCAAGGGAGAGGATCGCCGTCGACTGCAGGATCGCCAGGGCAATGGTCAGATAGCGCGTGTACTGGGTGATCTTGGCCTGGCCCGCCTGACCGTCCTGCTTCAAGGCCTCGAGCCGAGGGATCACCACGGTCATCAACTGCAGGATGATGCTCGCAGTGATGTACGGCATGATGCCGAGAGCGAAGATGGACAGCTGGAGCAGAGCACCGCCGCTGAACAGGTTGATCAAGGCATAGACAGAGTTGCCTTGAACGACATCGATACACCGTTGGACAGCGGAATAGTCCACGCCCGGAGTCGGCACAACCGACCCAAGACGGAACAACGCGAGAAGACCCAATGAGAACAGGATCTTCTTGCGGAGGTCCGGTGTACGCAGGGCAGCCCCGAACGCACTGATGTGCACTGTGCCTCCTGCTTAGCTTTCGGTAACGGTCCCACCTGCGGCGACGATCTTGTCGCGCGCAACTGATGAACAGGCATCCACAGTGATCGTGATGGCCACTGAGATATCGCCCTGCCCGAGTACCTTAACAAGGTGGCCCTTGCGGACTGCACCCTTGGCCACGAGGTCTTCAACGGTCACAATGCCACCCTCTGGGAAGAGCTTCTCGATCATCGCGACATTGACAACCTGGAACTCGACCCTATTGGGGTTCTTGAAGCCCTTGAGCTTTGGCAGACGCATGTGCAATGGCATCTGGCCGCCCTCGAAGCGAGCCGGAACCTGGTAGCGCGCCTTGGTGCCCTTGGTGCCACGACCGGCAGTCTTGCCCTTGGAGGCTTCACCGCGACCCTTGCGGGTACGTTCGGTCTTGGCGCCCGGAGCTGGGCGTAAGTGATGGACCTTGAGCGCCATCGTTACTCGACCTCCTCAACAACAACAAGATGCTGCACGGTGTTGACCATGCCGCGAATTTCTGGGCGGTCTTCCTTGACCACGGTGTCATTGATCCGCTTCAGGCCGAGCGAGCGCAGGGTGTTGCGCTGGCCGGCAGTGCCGCCGATCTCTGACTTCTTCTGAGTGACCTTCAAGCGAGCCATTACGCACCAATCCCTGCGGCACGAGCACGCAGCAAGCGAGCAGGTGCCACGTCTTCAAGTGGCAGACCGCGACGCGCAGCGACGGCTTCTGGTGACTCCAGGCCCTTCAGTGCGGCAATCGTGGCATGAACGATGTTGATGGCGTTGTCCGAACCCATCGACTTGCTCAGGATGTCGTGCACTCCCGCACATTCCAGCACTGCACGCACCGGGCCGCCGGCAATGACGCCGGTACCTGGAGCGGCCGGGCGCAGCATGACCACGCCAGCAGCAGCCTCACCCGTGATTGGGTGAGGAATGGTGCCCTGAATGCGAGGGACCTTGAAGAAGTGCTTCTTGGCCTCTTCAACACCCTTGGCAATAGCGGCTGGGACTTCCTTCGCCTTGCCGTAGCCGACGCCGACCATGCCATCGCCGTCACCGACGACGACAAGTGCGGTGAAGCTGAAGCGACGACCACCCTTGACGACCTTGGAGACGCGATTGATGGCGACCACACGCTCGACGAATGCGGACTTCTCCTCGCGAGGAGAACGCTCCTTGCGATCCTTGCGCTCGCCGGCGCCGCTTCCGCGACGTTCGCTAGCTGCCATGGTTTTCCTCTTCCCTACTTGTCCGAATACGTCTTAGAAGTCCAGGCCACCCTCGCGGGCGCCCTCAGCGAGAGCGGCCACACGACCGTGGTACTTGTTGCCGCCGCGGTCGAACACGACCGCCTCGACTCCGGCCTTCTTGGCGCGATCGGCGACCAGCTGGCCGACCTTGCGAGCCTTTGCAGTCTTGTCGTCGGAAGCGACGCGAAGGTCGGCTTCCATCGTCGAGGCTGACACAAGAGTCTGACCGATGGTGTCGTCGACGATCTGCGCCACCATGTGGCGTGCCGATCGGGTGACGACCAGGCGTGGACGCGCAGAGGTACCTGAGACCTTCTTGCGCACACGGATATGGCGACGCTTGCGGCCGACAACATTCTTGTTGCCAGACCCGAGCTTGATGCCGTAGGAGCTCACTTCTTACCAGCCTTTCCAGCCTTGCGGCGGATGACTTCACCCTCGTAGCGCACGCCCTTGCCCTTGTACGGCTCCGGCGGACGAATCTTGCGGATGTTGGCGGCGACTTCGCCGACCTGTTGCTTGTCGATGCCCTGAATCTTCAGCTTCACGGGGCTTTCCACCTGGAAGGAGATGCCTTCAGGCGCAGGTACCAGCACTGGGTGGCTGAAGCCGAGCTGGAATTCGAGATCGGAACCCTTTGCCGCAACGCGGTAACCGGTGCCGACGAGCTCGAGTGACTTCTCGAATCCTGTGGTCACGCCGATCACCATGTTGGAGATCAGCGTGCGGGACAGACCGTGAAGGGCACGCGAGCGACGCTCATCGTTGGGGCGCGTCACGGCGAGAACACCGTCTTCCTGTGACACTGCGATGGGCTCGGCAACCGTCAGGCTCAGTGAGCCCTTGGGTCCGGTTACCGTGACGACCTGGCCGGCAAGGTTCACGGAGACACCAGCCGGAAGGATGATGGGAAGACGTCCAATACGTGACATCAGATACTCCCTACCAGACGTAGGCGAGGACTTCCCCACCTACGCCCTTCTTCTGTGCTTGGCGGTCTGTGAGCAAACCGTTGGAGGTCGAAAGGATCGCGATGCCCAGTCCACCGAGGACGCGGGGCAGTGCGGTGTTCTTCGCGTAGACGCGAAGACCTGGCTTGGAGACACGGCGCAGTCCGGCGATCGAACGCTCACGGCTTGGGCCGTACTTGAGCTCAAGCGTCAGCGTGCGGCCGACAGCGTCGTCAGTCTCGCTGAAGCCGGCGATGTAGCCCTCACGCTTCAGGATCTCGGCGATATGCACCTTGATCTTGCTGTGAGGCATCGACACGGAGTCGTGGTAGGCAGAGTTCGCATTGCGCAAGCGCGCAAGCATGTCTGCAATCGGGTCAGTCATTGTCATGTTCTTGGCCTGAGGCCTTCCTCGCTGTGGTTTCCGATGAACGGACCTTCAGCGTCGTGGTTTACCAGCTGCTCTTGGTCACGCCTGGCAGTTCGCCAGCGTGTGCCATTTCACGGAGACAAATACGGCAGAGGCCGAACTTGCGGTAGACAGAATGCGGACGACCGCACTTGTTGCAGCGTGT
>JBAYUM010000132.1:0-5932 GCA_041675125.1 Candidatus Nanopelagicales bacterium | reverse complement strand
CCGCCAGATGACCTGCACTGGGAGAACCAGGCGTCAGGGTGGTTCACCCGCGAGGAGATCGCCGAGCTCGAGACCTACGAGGCATTCGCCGCGGCCCTGGAGCATCTCTTCGCGATCGTCGACGACTCACAGTCCTGAGGTCGTACGGTCCTCATCGCTCATGAAGCTTCGTTCTTGATGTACTGCAGACCCTGGAGAACGATGCCATTGGGATCGAACCAGAGCCCGGCAACCATGCGCACAGGCCCCAGTTCGAACTGCGCCGGGGCATCGAGCGAGCGTCCGCCTGCGGCAATGGCCCGGTCATAGCAGGCCTGCACGTCATCGACGGTGAAGGCGAGGCGACGGGCACCGAGCTGTGCGCCAGTGGTGAGCGCGACTTCGCCGCCCACCTCGACGAACTCGCAGCGGAATTGATCGGTCGAACTGCGCACTTCCAGAAATGCGTCGTAGTCGCTGCCTGCTGGCGCATCGTGAAAGTCGAAACCCAGGGCCTCATGCCAGTGTGCCTTCGTCGCATCAAGGTCGGCAACATGGATGCGTGCACCGGCAATGCGATTGCGCTCTGCTGGAACGACCTCGACGCTGATGCCATCGGGATCGGTGACGGTCTGCCCGCCCAGATCCGAGCCCATGATCTCGAGCCGGAGCTGCTTGATGCCCAGTTCCGGGGCCGGGCTCGCATTGGCCTGCAGGCCATAGTCGATGTTCTCCAGACTCACGCCGCGCTCGCCCGTGTTGACGATGCCTGTCTCATGAGCTCGGGGCTGGTCCGGGTCGGCATCGACACCCGCTGGCTCCTCAGACCTCACCCGACGCACCAGGTTCAGTCCGAGCCGGTCAACGTAGAAGGCCAAGGACGCATCGAGGTCTGCGACGTTGATGTTGATGTGCGAGATCGAGTAGACAGTCATGGATCCTCCAGTCGCGCACATTGTGTCAGTCGAGGCGTGAGTATGTCGGGATCGCGAAGCATCAGTTGCTTTAGTTGAAACTTGTATCAAGTGACGACCAAGGCACTAGTCTGCCCCCATGGATCAGGCAGAACTCATGACCAGTGCCGAGCGCGAATTCGGCGTTCGGCTCGCCAATGTCACTCCGGATCAGTGGGACCTGCTGACCAATTGCGGGGAGTGGACGGTTCGTGATCTCGCGAACCATGTCATTGGCGCCAATCGCATGTCGACGGTGCTCCTTGCAGGTGGGGATCGCGCAGCTGGCATCGCGCAGCTGGCTCAATCCGATGACGATGCGGATCCCGTCCAGGCCTTCGCAGACTCCAGCGCGGCGCAGGCCCGTGCCTTTGCCGCACCGGGAGCGATGGCAGCGACTGTGGCGCATCCGGTCGGCGACATCCCTGCAGGTCAGCTCTTCGAGTTCCGATTGATCGACCTCACTGTGCACGGCTGGGACCTCGCGATCTCGACCCAGCAGGATCCAACGCTGGACCCTGCACTCGTCGAGGTGCTGTGGGAGCGGCTGGCACCGCGCGCATCGCATCTGAGCTCGACCGGCGTCTTCGGGGCGGGCGCAAGCGGCACTGTGCCGCAGGATGCGCCACTGCAGGCACGTCTGCTCGACATTCTCGGCAGGAGCTGACATGGAAGTTCAAGAACTCGGGCATCTCGTGCTGTACGTCAGCGATCTCGATGCGTCCGTGCACTTCTATCAGGACATCCTGGGCTGGCGGAAGATCTTCGGGGGAGATGATGGCAAGCGTCGCATCCCCGCCGCCGCCTTCTCCGCACCCTCCAACCGCACGCATCATGAGCTCCTGCTCATCGAGGTGGGCAAGGATGCTGCTGCCATTCCCGCAGGGCGACGCGTCGGGATGTATCACTTCGGCCTGAAGGTCGGCGACACCGATGACGAGTTGCGCGCCGCGCTTGCGACCATCAAGGAGCACAACGTCACGATCCTCGGCGCCAGCGATCACACGATCACGCACAGCCTGTACATCGCCGACCCAGATGGCAATGAGGTCGAGCTCTACGTCGACGTACCCGGGGTCGACTGGAAGAGCGACCCGAGCCTTGCCATGGCCGGCATCAAGCCACTGGTGCTGTAGGACCTAGACGAGGGTGAAGCCACCGTCGGCGACGATGATCTGCCCGGTGGTCAGTGCCGCATCGGACGACGCCAGCATGTAGACGATATTGGCCATCTCCTCGGCGCTGGGAATGCGTCCATAGGGAGTCTTTCGCGCGATCGCCTGCAGGAAGGCCTCGGGGGCCTTCAGGAGGCTCGGTGTGCCGATATAGGCGGCTGCGACGCCGTTCACCGTGATCTCGCGCGGAGCCAGTTCGGTTGCCAGATACCTGATCGACACTTCAAGGGCTCCCTTTGCTGCGGCCATCGGGAAGTAGTCCAGACCTTGAGTCGGGTGGAAGAGTCGCATGGTGGCCACGCTGCTGGTTGCCACGATCCGCCCGGTCTTCTCCGGCAGCAAGGGATCTGCCAATTGCGCGATGGTCATGAGTGCCAGTGGACCTACTTCCATGGCCTGCAGCCACTGCTCACGCGACGTCGCCAGTGGCTTGGCGTTCGTGAGGAAGAACGCATTGTGCACCAGGACATCGATGCGATCTGTCTCATCCTTGATGCGAGCGAGCAGCTGCTCGATGCCGGCCTCGGTGCCCATGTCCGCCTGTATGACATGCGCGGTCAAGCCCCTGCTGCGGACGCGATCGGCAACCTCGTTGGCTGCTGCGCGATCGTGGGCGTAGTTGATGAACAGGTCTGCGGACTCGGCAGCGAAGCGATCGACAATCGCCTCGCCCCAGCCCTTGGAGCCTCCAGTGACCACGACAGTGCGATTGGTGTTCTCGGACATGCGATTCCTCCGTCTGCGGGTGCGCTCTCATCGACCGTGCTGCTGGGAGCACAGGCAATCACTGATCCGAGCGCTATCGCAGCGGATTGCCGAATTCCCCTGACGCATCGAGCCGGTCGGGTGCAGACCTCGACAGTCCGGCTCGCCAAACGATCGAGATACAGGAGGGTCGGGGGATACGCTCCCGGCCTTCCGCTTCAATAGCATTGCCGTCATGAGGCCCGTCCGGCTGCGGCTGCAGTTCCCGCCGCAGCATGGGGCCTGGGCCTTCCTGATCCTTCCTCTGGTGCTGGCCGCTATCGCCGGTGCCGACACGCTTGTGGCACTCGTGTTCGCACTGACCTGGGTAGTGGCCTATCCCGCCACGTACTTCACAGGGCGAGCCGGAATCTTCCGACTGCGGCGCGGATCGTGGACGCGCAAGGCACGGGAGGCAAGACGCGCCGGCCTGCCATGGATGATCCTCCTGATGGCCGGGGTCGCCGTGCTGCTGACGATGCGACCCTGGATTCTCATCCCGGGGCTGGTCACAGCAGGCACCTGGAGCGTCAGCCTGGTGCTCACCTGGCTGGGCCGCGAGCGCGGCATCACCAATGACCTCCTGCTCGTTGCCCTCTCGAGCCTGGCCCCCGTGGTCATGTCGATGGTGGCCGAGGACGACCTCAGCCTGGAGGCGGTTCCCAGCGACACCTGGCTGGCATCATTCGCGTGCCTGCTGTTCTTCGTCGGCTCCGTTGTCCACGTCAAGTCGTTGATTCGTGAGGCATCCGACTCCAGATGGCGCCAGGCGAGCATCGCTGTGCACACAGTGGCTCTCGTGCTTGCCGGTCTCCTGTCATGGTGGCTTGTGCTGCCGTTCGGCCTGGCTTTCATGCGCACGTTGATGATGCGACCAGGGCTTCGCCCTGGAGCCATCGGAGCAGTCGAGTTGGTCGTGGCCTTGATCCTGGTCGCAAGCTTTGCGCTGGCAATAGCCGTTTAGCATTCGCGTATCCTGCACATCAGCCTCTTGCAGGCGAGCGCATGGTCACATGTCCGGTCATGCACGAACGAGGATTTCCGATTCGACGTTTCGCCGACTTACATTGAGGAAAAGGCGATTGCAGATTGACCGGCCCTTGTCCCGAGCAACTGCACCTGCCTGAGACAAGGGAAGACGGTGGAAACACCAAGAACGGTTGATCGATGATCCCCAACGCATCTCCGCTGCTCATTGTCGCGATCGCGACCGCAGTGCTCTTCCCGGTGCTCGGGATGCTCCTGGGCTATTCGACGCCGGGGGATGCGGAGAATGTTCGAGGCCTGGATCAGCGCTCGAAGTGGGTATTGGGTTCGATCTGGGTCCTGTGGCTCATTGCCGCCCTTGATGCCATGGGCGTTGCGATCTTCGCGTCGATGTGGGTCTGATGCCGCCTGCTTGAGCACCTGTCTACGAGTGGTCGACGCCGCGCATCTGCTCCAGAGCGTGATGAACAAGCGGGACCAGCACTTCAAGGCCATCGCGAACAGCGCCAGGAGAGCCGGCGAGATTGATGATCAAGGTGCTTCCTGACGTCCCGGCAATACCGCGCGACAGGATCGCCGTTGCGACTCCATTGCGAACACCGTGTTCTCGCAAGGCCTCGGGAATTCCAGGGATGAGCCGCTGCAGCAGGGGTGCGGTGAACTCCGGAGTCTGATCGGCAGGTGACAGGCCAGTGCCTCCCGTTGTCACGATGAGGTCATATCCGTGCGACAGGCCCTCGCCGAGCGCTTCGGCCACAGCGGGACCATCCGAGACCACGACCGGGCCCTGCGTTGCGAAGCCCATCAGTGCAAGCCCATCGACCAGGAGGACGCCGGACGTATCGACTCGTTGGCCGGCAGCAGCCCGGGTCGACACGGTGATCGCCAGGGCACGCATCACTGCCGCTGCCATGCCCCAGACCTGCCCCCGGTCTTCTCGACCACTTTCACTTCTGCGATCCAGGCTGTCCTGTCAACGCCTTTCACCATATCGATCAGCGTGAGCGCAGCGACGCTGACGGAGGTGAGCGCCTCCATCTCCACTCCCGTGCGATCAGCGGTGCGCACAGTCGCAGTGATGTCGACGAAGTCGTGGCCCAATTCGAGACTTACGTCGACGCCGTGGATGGCGACAGGATGGCACAGGGGGATGAGATCGGGCGTGCGCTTGGCCGCCATGATGCCGGCAACGCGCGTGATCGCAAGCGCATCGCCCTTGGGCAGTTCTTTGCTGTGCAGCAGGGCAACGGTCTGCGCTGCCATGTGCACGCGTGCTGTGGCCGTGGCCTGACGGACGGTGACCTCCTTGCCGGACACGTCCACCATGCGGGCATTCCCGGCCTCATCGAGATGGGTGAGGTTCACGTCATTCATCGAGACTCCTGTCGAAGGTCGAGCATTTCCAGTTCATCACCGCGTTCGACCTGCTGGACCTGTGCCGGTACGACCAGGAGGCAGTCGGCCTCGGCGAGTCCGCCAAGAATGTGCGAGCCCTGCACGCCTGTTGGATGGGCCAGGGGCGGGGAATCCTGGGTCAGCCTCGCACGCACGTACTGCACCTTGCCCGCAGGCGAGGCGAAGGGTTCAGCACTGACGGCATGAGCGGGCGCGACGCCTGCATCGACCTGGCCGTGCAGACGACCCAGCACTGGTCGGACGAACACCTGAGTCGACACGAAGGCGCTCACCGGATTGCCTGGCAAGGTGATGATCGGGGTGCCCCTTGCCCCGATGCGGCCATGGCCTTGCGGCATTCCCGGCTGCATGGCGACCTTCTCGAAGTGCGCGGCACCAAGCTCGGTCAGCACCTGCTTGACCGTGTCATAGGCACCCATGCTCACTCCGCCCGTCGTGAGGACGAGGTCGAATTCGGCAGCTGCCTCCTGCAGGGTGCGCGCCAGCAGTCCGGCATCGTCTCCAATTGAGGGCCAGCGCTGCGCGGACGCACCCATATTGCGAATGCAGGCTTCGAGCATGACTCCGTTGACATCGCTGATCTGACCCGGAGCCAGGGGCTGGCCTGGTTCGACCAACTCGCTGCCCGTCGAGACGATGACAACACGGGCTCGTGGTTGCACAAGGGCCAGTGCGTGG
>JBAYUM010000131.1:0-6023 GCA_041675125.1 Candidatus Nanopelagicales bacterium | reverse complement strand
CGACCATAGCCCCTGGGCGAACGCCATCGGAATGACCGTGTCCGGGCATATCGACGGCCAGCAGCGGCCGATCGAGCGCCAGGGCAACCGTGTCCCAGGTGTGGGCGTTCTGGCCCCCACCGTGAATGAGCACGAGCTCCGGATCGCCGGTGCCCCACACCAGGGCGCTCATCACTCGACCGTCGGGCATGACCACTGATTCACGGCGCACCGTCGGCGGACGATACGCAATGCCGTACTCCTCGGCGTTCTCGTGGAACATCCCGAACTCGTCATATGCGACGTGGCCACCCATAATCTGCCTCCAACGATCTTCCCTGATGACGCACGCCGACGTGCCTCATCACGAGTGCTAGTAGATAGGTGGCAGCGTGCCACAGCTCTTCAATCGGGGTGGGCGATTGAGGCGATGAAGCACGACCGCGCTGATTGGAAGCGAGGAAACCAGCCCAGACGTCAGCCTGCTGGGTCAGAGCGGACTCACGGGCGGTGTTCACGTGAATATCCGCCAGGATTGGAACCCTAGGTTCCGCGGCCACGCCACGATGAACGGGCAGCTAACCCGCGCGAGCAGGTCACGCGTGGCATGGACTGACCCTGATGAATGAGCACGGCAAAGCACCTGGAACGCCACGACCATGCGCAACAGGCGCATGTGCTCACGGGCATGGTCAGGGCGCACGCACGCGCCCTAGGATGGCGCCAGCGATCCCGCGAACTAAGCCGTGGAAGGAACGACACAATGACACGAGTTCGAGGAAAGTCGCGCTATGTCAATGCAGGCGCAATCCTGATCGTGATGGGATTGACTGCGGCATATGGCAGCGCGGCATCGACCGCGATTGGCGTGTCGTCAGCGACTCCTGCACCGACAGCTAGTGCAGCGCCACAGCCCATACCCCCGAGTGCAGTCGTGTTGACCTTGCCCAAGGACATGTACCTCCATGAGGGTTCCCCCACCGAGTGGTGGTGGCACACGGGCACTCTTCGTGCTGGCAATCGGACCTTCGGTTTTGAGATCAATGCCGCATCGTTCGAGAAGGATGGCTATGCCTTCTCGCAGATCATGCTCACAGATGTCGCGAAGCAACGTCACTACAAGCGGACAACGGGGTATGTCCCGCCGGGCAACTTCCAGCCCACTACGTGGGCACAGTCAGACGCCAGCAAGGATTGGTACGCACGGCTCGGCGACTCGAAGAACAAGCTGGGCGGTGTGCAGGTCACGAAGTCCGGTTCCGGCTACACCTCTGCTCCCAAGGTCACGTTCACGGGTGACGGCACCGGCGCCACCGCACTCGCGCAGCTCGACAGCAAGGGAGGCGTCTCGCAGATCGTGCTCGTCTCCGCAGGCAAGGGCTACACCACTCCCCCGAAGGTGACGATCAGTGGAAATGGAAGCGGAGCCAAGGCCGTCTCATTTCCCACCTACGTGTCGATGACCGCCCCTGCAGCAGACCCGACGAAGAACATGCACGTGAAGGCACTGCTGACCGACGACCCTTCATTCACACCAGTGACGATCGACCTCACTCTTTCGCAAAAGGGGCGTCCGTTCTACGTGTGGGGCACTGGCGTGAACCCAGGCGCCAAGGGAACAAGCGTGAAGAACAACAACTACTACTTCTCGCTCACGCGACTCAAGGCCACCGGAACAATCACTGTTGACGGCGAGAAGCTTGCAGTCGAAGGTGTCACCTGGATGGATCATGAGTACGGCGCATTCGGCACGGCCGAAAATCCCGTCCAGTGGATCCTGCAGGACATGCAGCTCGACAATGGCTACTCGATATCGAACGTGGGCATCGTCGGTGATGGACAGAAGCCGACTCTCAACACGGCGATGGTCGGCTACTCCACACTCGAGAGCGCAAATGGCGACACGTTCCTCGTCGCCAGCACGGTCACTCCGTTTGGCAAGACGTGGACAAGCAAGGAGAGTGGCATCACCTACTTCACGAAGTTCCGAGTGCAGATTCCGTCGTTCGGAGCAGACATCGTTGTCTCGACACTGATGGACTCGCAGGAGTTCCCGGGCACGAACGGATCTGTCTACGAAGGTGTGGCCAAAGCAAAGGGAACCTTCAAGGGGGCAACTGTCGGCGGAACCGCCTGGATCGAACAGACCTTCTGACCCGTGGGAGATCGCATGAGGATGGTCGGTACTCGCTGGTCCTCGATCGGGGTACTCGCAGCCGCCACGCTCGTTCTGGCAGCCTGCTCCTCGACCACTGGGGCAACACCCGCGGCGGTCGAACCGCCATCGTTGAGCAGCGCCATTGAAGCGATTGCGCCCCAGGTTCGCGAGCTCATGGCGAAAACGGGAGTGCCTGGCGTGGCAGTTGCTGTCGTTCATGATGGCAAGACGGAGTACTCCGAAGGATTCGGCATCGCCGATCTCCGTACCAACGCAGCAGTGGATGCTGACACCGTGTTTCAACTCGCCTCAGTGTCCAAGCCCGTTGGTGCGACCGTCGTAGCAAGGCAAGTGAGTGACCAGGTGATCAAATGGGACTCGCCCGTGACGAAGTCGCTGCCGAATTTCGCATTGAAAGATCCTTGGACCACCACTCACGTGACGATCGCGGATCTCTACTCGCATAGGTCGGGCCTACCAGATCACGCAGGTGACGATCTCGAATACCTGGGGTTCGACCGCACTCAGATACTCGATCGCCTTCGCTACCTGCCTTTGGCTTCTTTCCGGGCCAACTACGCATACACGAACTACGGCATCATGGTCGGAGCCCTCGCGACCGCAGTCGCCAGCGACACGGAGTGGTCAGCGCTCTCGAGGGAAGCCATCTATGCGCCACTCGGCATGGATCGCACGACCTCGAGCTATGACGAGTATGTCGCCCTTCCCAATCATGCGGTCGGCCATGAAAAGGTCGATGGCGCCTGGCGGGTCACTCCCGAGCAGCTCAACGATGATGCGGCGACAGCCGCGGGGGGCGTGGCGTCGAGCGTCAATGACATGGCGAAGTGGGAGGCCATGGTGCTCGGGGGTGGGAATTACGACGGAAAGCAGATCATCCAGAGCGATGCTCTGATGCAAGCGCTGTTCCCCCACAACCTTTCAACGCCCTTGCCCCCGAATGTCGACCGGCCCTCCGGCCAATACGGCTACGGCTTCGGCATTGCAGCCAATGGACTCGGCCATACCGTGATCAGTCATTCGGGTGCCTTCGCGCAAGGAGCTGCGACCTTCACCGGGATGATCCCCGCATCCAAGCTGGGCATAGTCGTGCTCACCAATGGGTACCCCATGGGACTTGCGGAGTCCATCGGCATGGAATTCCTTGACAATGCCGAGTTCGGCAAACCTACGCAGGACTGGTGGTCCATCTACTCCAATGCATTTGCCAATATCATCGAGAATACGGGCTCGCTCACAGGGACAACTCCTCCTTCCAGTCCTACTGCCGCTCAGCCGCTGTCGGCCTATGCAGGGACATATGCCAATCCCTATTTCGGCAATGCGGTCATCACTCAGAAGGCCGGCAAGCTGACACTGTCAATGGGTCCGAAGCGTCAAAGGCAATGGGATCTGGACCATTGGGACGGCAACACCTTCGTCTTCAAGATCGGCTTGCCTGAAGTCGGTCAGAACTCGCTCTCCTCGGTTGTATTCAACACACGAGACAAGACGATGTTCATCGAGTACTACGACGTCAATGGGCTCGGCACATTCGACCGGTTGCAGTAGTAGCAGTCTCAGTTAGGCGGGCCCGTGTAACCGGTCATGCGCAGGATCCGACCCTCATCATCGACCTCGAACACATCCGCGACCCGTCCCATTGGCCCGTCCGGAGTGTCCGCGAGCATCTCCACGATGACAGTGTTGCCCTGCTCGTGGAAGCGCGCATCCGTCAAGGTCACCGTCATCTCCTGGTCAGCCATCGCCGAATACCCCGCGATGATCGCCTCCCGGCCACGGGCTGCAGGCGTGTCGGACGGGGGCTCCCAGAGGGAATCAGCGGCGAACAACTCGCCCATCTCCCTGAACTTCCGAGCGTTGAAGAGGGCGATGTAGCGCTTGGCTGTCTCGGTCGGACTCATGGAGGACATGATGCACGCTCAGTGGCAGTGAACGTGCAGGAACTCAACGGTGGTACTCCATGCCGCAAGGGCATTGGCCTCCTGATAGACCTCAGGTCGTGCGTCGTTGAAGAACGCGTGAACCGACCCCGGGTAGTCCTCGATCTGCACGGTGCCACCATGCGCTGCGATCTGTTCGGCGTAGGAGGCAATGGCTGGACCCGCCGATGACTCGTCCGACTCCGCCTTGTGGATCAAGGCCGCCTTGCCCGCGTAGGCCGACCAGTCCGGCGCGTACTCGGCCCATGGCATGGCCGGGTAGAAGGCTCCTGCACAGCAGATCTCCGGCGATGCCGTTGGGGCCAGCAGGGCCAGGCCACCGCCCATGCAGAACCCGACGACTCCGATGCCTGCGTCAGAAACGAAGTCCTGGGCCCGCAGCCAGGCAGCGGCACCGGCCAGATCGGCGGCTACACGTGGTAGGTCGACTGCCATCATCAGTTTCTGCGCCTCATCGGGCTCCGTGGTCTCAACCCCGCGATAGTGGTCGACTGCCAGGGCCACGAACCCTTCACCTGCAAGCCTGTCGACGACCTGCCGGATATGGGGCACCAGGCCCCACCACTCCTGGATCACGATGGCCGCGGGCCCACTGCCTGCAGCAGGACGGGCGAGGTAGGCATCAACCTGCTCGCCGTTGACGTCGATCACGGTATTACGCATGGCGTCAGCCTAGGTCCCAGAAGCGGCGTCCGCTCTGCCATCTGTCAGGCGTGAGTGATGTCTTCGAAGGACGCACCGAGCGCCGGGAAGATGTAACGCATCAGTGACTCCCGCACGTATTCAGGTGGATTCGAATTTGCCCAACCGCCCATGTCGGTGACCACACCGAAGGTCAGGGTGAAGATGAGCGGAACATCGCGCGTCAGGATCGCGTCAGGAAAGCTGCCATCCTTCAGTCCTTGTTCGATCGCAGACGCGAGCGGTTGGGTGAACGACTGCACGAGTGATCGATGTGCATCAGCCCAGCCCTCGCGCTCGGGAGACAAGCCCGTACGCAGCACGTTCCTGGTCTTGCTCGCACTGCGGGTGTCCCGCGTGAGTGCAAGCACTTCATCGATCCATGCAAAAAGGGCCGCATCTGCAGACTCAGCAGCGTCGACGCGTCTTTGCAGGCGCGCACCAACCCTGCCAGCCTCCTCGATCATCAGTTCGGCCAGGAGTGCATCCTTCGACTCGAAATGCCGGTAGAACGAACGGGTTCCAAGGCCCGCTTTAGTGAGCACTTCATCGAGCGTCCAGGCCTCCAGGCCCCGTTGTCGCATCACGCGCATCGCGGATGTCAGGATCGCGCGTCGCTCCACGGTGGAACCCAGCGCGGGAGCCGGGCCCCGGCGGCGCGCGCCGACGGCAGCATGTCGCGTCGCATTCACCCCTGCAAGATACGCGATATCGAAAGCCTTACGGCAGCAAAGCGCTTGCCCGACTCGCCGGCACATGCGAGACTGCAAAAACTGAAAAGGATCTTTTCATTCTGATTCCCTGATTCCCAGATTCCTCGAGGAGAACCCATCATGACCGAAGTAGGAAAGATCTGGGCGAACTCCGGCGACTCGCACATCATCGAGCCGCCGACCTTGTTCGATGCCCTTCCCCCAAAACTCAGAGAACTCATGCCACGCAGCGTGAAGGATCCTGATGGGGGCTTCGAGACGATCTACCTCGATGGACAGGAGTTCCGCCGCGCAATGCCGCAGAGCGCTCCTGGTGAACAGGGTGGCCGGCCGCCTCGCATCACTGCGATGCCCAAGGACGCTGACCCAACAGAGTTCATGGAACGCACAATGGCCGGCAATGACTCCGAGCACCGGTTGAAGGACTGCGACAACGAGGGCGTCTGGGCCGAGGTCATCTTCCCCTCATTGGGCATCTGGGCTTCCAACATCCGCACACCCGAACTGGCCAAGCGAGGCGCCCGGTTG
>JBAYUM010000130.1:0-6041 GCA_041675125.1 Candidatus Nanopelagicales bacterium | reverse complement strand
GGAGTCCCTGGGCCGCTCGAGCCCAGGACGGATGACCGATGGGCACACCCCCTGGGCCCGCCCATTCGACAACGGGTTCAATCCCGATGACGCCCTGGACCAGGCTGTCCTCGCAACGCGCAGGGCCGTTTTCCCGCACTGGGGACTCATCGTCGAGCCCACGGACTGGTTCTAGTCGGCCTGAATTCCGCACTCGCCTTTGCATTGGGCCGTTCGCCCACTAGATTGCCGTTCTCGTCTTACATGCTGTCGTTCACCGGGATGCCGGTGCGGCTGTGGGGCAGGAAGTTTGGTGTGAGATGTCGACAAGCGCTGACCGGTCGCTCAGTGAAGTCCGTTTCCTGACTGTCGCTGAAGTGGCATCGCTCATGCGAGTGTCCAAGATGACGGTGTACCGACTGGTGCATCATGGCGAACTGCCTGCAGTGCGTGTCGGACGATCATTCCGCGTACCGGAGCAGGCTGTGCATGACTACCTGCGCGATTCGTACGTCGAGACTGCCTGAGTACGCCCCCCGACAAGCCACGCGCTTGTCATCCTCCGGGTCACGCTAGGCTCGGGTCTTCAGAACACCAGGTGCGAGATCTGACTCGTCACCCATGAACGTGAGGTTTCATCAATGGGCTCAGTTATCAAGAAGCGTCGCAAGCGGATGGCGAAGAAGAAGCATCGCAAGCTGCTGCGTCGCACCCGAGTCCAGCGCCGCAACAAGAAGTAGCGAATACTTGGGGCCGTGGTCAATCCTTCCCAGGCAGCCCGTGCTGCTGGAGATACCGGACCACGAGCCTGGAGTACCTCTGCGTCGTCGCATATTCCGCAGCGCGAGGACGTCGACTCCTTTCAGCACATTTTCGAGGTGCTGCAGTCTGCTCTGACCTCGGCGCGCGCTGTTGACGAATTCGGCTTCGATCCCGAGCTCACTGACACGATCCTGATACCCGTGCTGCGCCCGCTGTATCGGGCCTGGTTTCGCGTGAGCACGGCAGGGCTTGGCAACATTCCGGCCAGCGGTTCAGGCCTGGTGGTCTCCAATCACGCTGGCGCCATTGCGGTTGATGCGCTCATGACCCAGGTGGCCATCCACGACGAGCATCCCGCGCATCGCCATCTGCGCAGCCTGACGGCTGACCTCGTGTTCAGGCTGCCGGTGCTCAATGAGCTTGCCAGCCGTGCCGGCCTTGTCCGGGCCAAAGTCCCCAATGCCGAGGGCCTGCTCACCCGAGGTGAGCTCGTCGGCGTCTGGCCCGAGGGGTTCAAGGGCATCGGCAAGCCGTTTCACAAGAGGTACCAGCTGCAGCGCTTCGGACGCGGAGGCTTTGTCGCAGTCGCCTTGCGCACAGGTGCCCCGCTCATCCCGACGGCGATCGTGGGATCGGAGGAGATCTATCCGATCATCGGCGACGCCAGGCGGCTCGCGAAGATCTTCGACCTGCCGTACTTCCCGATCACGCCGACGTTTCCGCTGCTGGGGCCGATGGGCATGATCCCGTTGCCGAGTAAGTGGACCATCGAGTTCGGCGAGCCGATCGCCACGGCGCAGTTCGGTCCCGAGGCTGCCGAGGACCCGGAGATCGTCTTCGCATTGGCCGATCAGGTGCGCGATCGGATCCAGCAGATGCTGATCGCGATGCTGATGCACCGCACCAGCGTCTTCGACTGAGCGCTCAGCGAGGCCCACGGCCCAGGCGTGCGGCGAGGTAACCGACCGTCAGTCCTGCTGCCAGGCCGCCTGCTGCTGCAACTGAAGGCCTGGAGATCTTGCGCATGTGCGCCCGGGCGCGAAAGTCCTCGATCGGCCAGGCATGCGCATTGGCATGGGCTCGCAGCTTGGGATCGGGATTGACGACGACGGGATTGCCGACGCAGCTCAGCATCGGAATGTCATTGGTCGAGTCCGAGTATGCCCAGCAGGTGCCCAGATCCAGGCCCTCGCGCTGGGCAAGCGCCCGCACGGCCTCGGCCTTCGCCTTGCCATGCAACGGTGCGCCGACGAGCCTGCCCGTGTAGCAGCCATCATCGATCTCAGAGACAGTACCGAGCGCACCGGTGAGCCCCAATCGCTTGGCGATGACCTGGGCGAGCTCGATCGGAGTCGCGGTCACCAGCCACACCTGACGGCCTGCTTCGATATGGGCCTGGGCCAGGGCCAGGGTTCCGGGGATCAGCTTGTCGACCATCGAGTCATCGAAGATCTCCTGCCCGAAGGCGATGATCTCGTCAACCGGCTTGCCCTTGACGAACGACAACGCCGACTCGGTTGCCAATGCCATGTCGTCGGGGTTCTCCGTGCCACGCACGATGAATCGAGCCTGTGCGAGTCCGAATCCCGCGAGTTCTCGACCACTGAAGAAATGGCGTCGAGCCATGCCGACAGCGACATGGAACAGGCTCGCTCCACGCATGATCGTGTTGTCGACGTCGAAGAAGGCCGCTGCTCGGGTGACGTCGTACTCGCTCGGAAGCTGTGCTGCCGCAGCCGATGCGAGACCAGCGATCCTTGCCCGGTCGACGTCTTCAGCCATATTGCGAGCGTAGTCTGAGTGCGGTGAGCCAAGGAAAACACTGTCGCGTGCAGTTCATTGCCAAGCCTGACTGTCATCTGTGCCAGGACGCGAGAGCAGTTGTCGCACGTGTCTGCGCCGAGCTCGGTGAGCCGTGGCAGGAGTTGTCGATCCTGGATGATCCGGCCCTGTACGACGAGTTCTGGGAGCGCATCCCGGTGGTCCTGATTGATGACCGCGTTGCCGAATTCTGGAGGATCGACCCCGCTCGACTGCGAGGGGCACTCTCCGAATAACGGACATGAACGTCCGATGAACTTTGTGCCTTCGTGCACAAGTGCTTACCCTTAGTGCGCGGCCAGCACCGTCCGGCCGACTTCGCTAGGTCTTCCCCGGTATCTCCCGATACCAATGCCTAGCGGACCAACCCTGGAGCACCGTGTCGCTGTCCCGCCGATTTGGCCCGAGCCGCACGCGCGACGAGGGGCGCGGGATTCCCGACGCCACTGTTGCGCGGCTACCCGTGTATCACCGGGTGCTGCGTGGACTCGCCGATGACGGAGTGCTCACTGTCTCATCCGATCATCTCGCTGCTGCCTGCGGTGTGAGCCCGGCCAAGCTGCGCAAGGATCTTTCCCATCTGGGCTCCTATGGCACTCGCGGGGTCGGATATGAGGTCTCCTTCCTCAGCTACCACATCAGCCGCGAGCTTGGCCTGAGCAAGCCCTGGGGCGTCGTCATCGTCGGGGTCGGCAATCTGGGCCATGCGCTGGTGTCGTACCGAGGATTCGCCTCGCGCGGCTTCGAGATCGTCGGCCTGCTCGACTCGCATCCCGATGTGATCGGCGAGCGCATCACCACCAGCGGCGTTGACCTGGTCGTGCAGCCGATGACCGACCTGGAAGCGGTTGTCTCTGCCTCCGGTGCCCATATCGGCGTGATCGCAGCTCCGGCAGAAGCCGCGCAGTCAGTGTGTGATCGATTGGTAGCCGCTGGCGTTCGCAGCATCCTGAATTTCGCACCCGTGGTGCTTGTTGTCCCTGACGAAGTGGAAGTGCGCAAGGTGGATCTTGCCGTTGAGTTGCAGATCTTGGCCTTTCACGAGCAACGTCGCGTCGACGGTGCCCTGCATATGGAGCGGGTGATGCAGGCATGAGCGCTCGAGCAGTCAGCGCACCGCAGCCCAAGGTGCCAAAACAGGTCGTGCCGCCCCAACCGGAGGTCGCACCCACGCCCAAGAAGACAGCCACTTCCCAACCCCCAACCGCAGGAGACAGCCCGGTGACTCGCGCAGCAACCGCCCAGGCCAAGAGCCGAAAGAAGGCACCTGTTGGCACAGTGGCACTCGTTGCCACTGGCCCAGGTGACCCCGATCTGCTCACCTTGCGTGCGGTTGCGCTGATGCGCGATGCCGATGTCATCGTCGCGGACTCCAGCACCGAGCTCATCGCACGCCAGTACATGGGCGCCGGAACCGAGATCATTGCCGCTGGGGAGCACGCCAAGGCGATGGTCGACGCCGCACGCGAGGGCAAGAATGTCGTGCGCCTGATCGCTGGCGACCCCATCGTCGATGGCACGCTGGTCGCCGAGGCCGCAGCGCTGCGCAAGGCCAAGATTCCCTTCGAGGTGGCGCCCGGCGTCAGCGAGGTCACGGGCATCCCGGCATATGCGGGATTCAGCCTGACCGGCGGTCGCGTTCGTCAGATACGTGTCGTCGACGGCACCTCGACTGACCTGCCATGGTCAGAGCTCGCCCAGCCGCAGGTCACCACGGTCTACCTCAACGGCGCCGACTCCTGCATCGAGATCGCGACCAGCCTGCTCGAGGCGGGGGCAGACCCCAAGACGCCGATCGCGGTCACCCGTCAGGGCACCACGGTCGACCAGCGCACCCTGGCGGGAACTCTGGGTGAGATCGGTGCCATCGCCAAGCGCTCGAAGCAGGCAGGCCCGGGTGTCGTCGTCGTCGGCGAGGTCGTCGCCCAGCGCGAGAAGGCCGACTGGTTCGAGGCCAAGCCGCTGTTCGGGTGGCGGGTGCTGATTCCTCGCACGCAGGACTCGTCAGACTCGATCGTCGCGCTGCTGCGTCGTCACGGTGCCGTGCCGATGGAGGTTCCGACCATCTCAGTCGAGCCACCTCGCACGCCTCAGCAGATCGATCGCGCTGTGCACGGGCTGGTGTCAGGTCGCTATGAGTGGATCGGATTCACGTCGGTCAACGCAGTGCGCGCGATTCGCGAGAAGCTGGCCTCGTATGGGCTTGATGCTCGTTCCTTCGCCGGGCTGAAGGTGGCCGCTGTGGGCGAGTCAACCGTTGCTGCCCTTGTCGAGTTCGGTGTGCGCCCTGATCTGGTGCCCGCGGGCGACCAGACGACGGCGGCTCTTCTCGACGAATGGCCGGCCTACGACTCTCTCGTCGACCCGATCAATCGCATCTTCCTGCCGCGTGCCGATATCGCAACCGAGTCGCTGGTTGCCGGTCTCACGGAACTTGGCTGGGAGGTCGAGGACATCACGGCCTTCCGCACCGTGCGAGCTGCACCGCCGCCAGCTGAGACACGCGAAGCGATCAAGACCGGCGGTTTTGACGCAGTGCTGTTCACCTCGAGCAGCACCGTGCGCAATCTGGTCGGCATTGCAGGCAAGCCTCATCACACGACTGTGGTCGCGTGCATCGGACCGCAGACTGCCAAGACCGCCGAGGAGCACGGCTTGCGTGTCGACGTGCAGGCTGACACGAGCACGCTGCTGGGCCTGGTCGAGGCGCTGGCAGCTCATGGCGAGGAACTGCGCCTGGCTGCCCTCGAAGCAGGTGAAGGCAGCTGGCGTCCAAGTCGGCGCCGGACTCCGGCCCGGCGCAAGGCCTGATCCGTCATGGCAGAACGCACCGTCGTTCATCTGCTCCGCCACGGCGAGGTCGATAATCCCGAAGGCGTGCTCTACGGCCGACTGCCCGGATATGTGCTGTCAGATCTCGGGCATGAGATGGCGCAGCGTGCTGCTGTCGCCTTGAGCGGTCACCGGATCGACGCGGTGATCTCCTCGCCGATGGAGCGCGCCCAGCAGACCGCCACGCCCATTGCTGCCGTTCACGGGCTGCAGATCGCCACTGACTCGCGGCTCATCGAGGCGGACAACGTCTTCGAAGGCCAGCGCGTGAGCGTTGGCGATGGCGTGCTGAAGCAACCGCGTACCTGGAAGCACTTGTACAACCCGTTCAAGCCGTCCTGGGGCGAGCCCTATGACGAGGTGGCAGAGCGGATGGGCGAGGCGATCGTGGCGGCCCGCGATGCAGTGCGTGGTGGTGAAGCCGTGCTGGTGAGCCATCAGCTGCCGATCTGGGTGGCCAGGCTCGCAGCCGAGCGTCGACGCCTGTGGCACGACCCGCGCAGCCGGCAGTGCTCCTTGGCATCGATCACCGCACTCACCTTCGCCGGCGAGGAGCTGGTGGCAGTCACGTACACGGAGCCATCGCGCGATCTGCTCGAAAAAGCGAGCAAGGTGGCTGGCGCCTGACCGAGGTCAGCGCCTGAATG
>JBAYUM010000129.1:0-6042 GCA_041675125.1 Candidatus Nanopelagicales bacterium | reverse complement strand
TCACCTGATCGCCTACCAGGAGACTGGCATCAGCCGCAGACTGCGAGTCCACGACCACGCCGCCATTGCCAAGCGCGGCAAGGGAACCGCTGGTGAAGGACAGATCGAGCATGCTGCCAAGCGTGCTGGGATCCACCGCCACGAGTGCCGTGCCGACCCCATCGACTTGGGCCGGCACGAGTTGCACGGGTGAGACCACGCCGACTCCAGGCACCTGTGCGACCTTGACCGACACATCCGAAGGGAAGGCGCGCTGAGCCTGATTGGTGACCAGGAAATCCGCACCCAGCACACGATCGATCACCTGAGTCACGGATGACGTTGCGGACGTGGCGAAGATCGTCAGTGCACTCACGAGCGCCAGACCGATCATCAAAGCGGAGGCAGTTGCCGCAGTGCGCCTGGGCTGGCGAACTGCATTGTCGATGGCCAGCTTGCCCACTGACCCGAACAGGCGCGGGAAGGCGAATCCCAGGGTGCGCACGAGTGGACCAGCGATGGCCGGGCTCAGCACGATGGCACCGATCAACGCCGCAACCACGCCCAGTCCCACGGACTGCGACCCAGGACCACCACCCTGGGCTGCTCCGGCAGTCATGGCCCCGAGGCCGAGCGCCAGCAGCACGCCACCGGCAACAGCACGCAATCGAAGTGAGCGAGCCGGCAATACGGCGTCCTCGCGCAGTGCGGCCATCGGTGGAATCCGCGATGCGCGGAAAGCGGGAGCAAGTGCGGCAACCACGGTCACCAGGACTCCGATGACGATGCCGACAATCACCGTGCGCGGCGACAGCACCAGTCCGTTGTTGGGGATGTCCGCACCGATCGCCTTGAACAGCGCTTCCAGGCCATAGGCAACCAGGACACCCAGCCCCAGGCCCACAACCGCGCCCATCAAGCCCACGAAGAATGACTCGGCGACAAGGGAACGCAGGATCTGAGCCCGGGTGGCGCCAAGGGCTCGCAGCAGCGCAAGCTCCCGGCTGCGTTGCGCGACGAGCATGGAGAACGTGTTGAGAATGATGAAGGTGCCGACGAACAGGGCAATGCCCGCGAATACCAGCAGGAAGACGTTGATGAAGGCAAGGCCCGAGGTGATGTCCGAAGCCGCCTTGTCGGCTGCCTCCTGCCCGGTGCGCACGGTCACCGCATCACCAACGGCGGCGCGCACATCGCGGGCGAGCGCATCCTGGCTGACCCCGGGGACTGCGACTGCGTCGATCTCGGTGTACGAGTCCTGACCATCCAGCAGGATCTGCTGCGCGAACTTCGTGTCGAAGGCGGCGATGGTCGCGCCGGCCAGATTGCCAGACGTGCCGTAGCGGAAGACGCCCACGAGATGAGCCTGCAGGATGCCCTTGGGATCGACGAGCGAGATCGTCTCACCGACCTTGTACCCGGATTTCTCGGCAGAGACCGAATCGATGGCAACCTCTGCGTCAGCGCTTGGACCCCGCCCTTCAACAAGCCGAAATGGCGTCAGCTGCGGGTTGCTGTCCCAATTGCTGCCGAATTGCGGCGCACCCGGCGTGCCCAGCGCCTTGCCATCGGATCCGATGATCGTCACGCCATCGACCAGGATCTGGCCACCCGCATCGGCTACTCCAGGCACCGCACGCACCTGGCTCAAGGTCGCGCTGGGGAGGGTCGGCACCAATCCCGCGGCCCCGCCTGACTGAACTGTCTCGATCGGCACCACCACGACGTCCGTCGTGGTGTCAGCGAAGAGATCGGTGAACGTGCGGCTCAGCGTGTCAGTGAAGATCAGCGTTCCGACCACGAAGCCGACACCGAGCACGATCGCCACTCCCGACAGCAGGAGGCGGACCTTGTGATGTCGCAGATTCCGCCAAGCGGTACGCAGCATCGGACTACGACCTCCGACCCTTGCCGTCGAAACCCTTCATCCTGTCCAGTACTGCATCGGCAGTCGGACTCTTCATCGTGTCGACGATGCGACCATCAGCAAGGAAGATCACCTCATCTGCATATGACGCAGCCGATGGATCATGCGTCACCATCACGATGGTCTGTCCGAAGTCATCGACGCTGCGACGCAGGAATGAGAGCACCTCAGCGCCTGCTCGCGAGTCCAGGTTGCCGGTCGGCTCATCTGCGAAGACGATCTGCGGACGGCTTGCCAGCGCGCGAGCGGCGGCAACGCGCTGCTGCTGTCCACCGGAGAGCTGGCTTGGGCGGCTCTTGAGTCGATCGCGCAGTCCGATCGTGTCGATGACCGTGTCCACCCAGGCCTGATCAACCTTCACCCCAGCTATGTCCATCGGCAGAGTGATGTTCTCCAACGCCGTGAGCGTCGGCACGAGATTGAACGCCTGGAAGATGAAGCCCACGGCATCGCGACGCAGTCGGGTGAGGTCATTGTCCTTGAGCTCGGTGAGGTCCACGTCACCGATGAAGACCTTGCCCGCCGTGGCCGCATCCAGGCCTGCGCACACATGCATGAGCGTCGACTTGCCCGACCCCGAAGGGCCCATGATGGCCGTGAACCGACCCCTGCCGAAGTCCACTGACACGTCATCCAGTGCGACGACCTGCGTCTCTCCGGTGCCGTAGGTCTTGTTCAGGCCAACTGCTCGCGCAGCCGGTAGACCGAATTCCTCTGCCACGCCCTGCCTCCGCACACTCCGATGACCCACGTGGCACGAGCCTAGGGCAAGAGCCGAAGGCTCCCCTCGTGATCCGGCCTCACTTGCTGACGACACGAAGTCCGCCGTCAGCGCCGCCGATGACGGCAATCGTGCCCAGTTGATCGGTGCGCATCACCTGGCTGCCTGCCTGCTGCCATTGTGCGATCGTGGATGCGGCTGGATGGCCGTAGTCGTTGTCGCGCCCGACGCTGATGATGGTCAGGCGTGCACCTGCCCATTCAGCGAATCCCGGATCCTGATAGCGACTGCCATGGTGGGGAACCTTGGCGATGTCGGCGCGGACCGAGGGGTGTGCGGCCATGACCGCCGCCTGGGCCTCCGGCTCGATATCGCCGGGCAGCAGGATGTGCAGTCCCGAAATCTCGACGAGCAGCACGATGCTGGCGTTATTGGGCATCGAGCCCGCGTGGATGATCCGGGCTGGCCAGAGCACCTGCCAGGAGGCGCTCCCAGATGCCTGTCGCTCCCCGGCGCGCACCACCTGGAAGTCCATCCCGCGCTGTGCGAGCAGCCTGCGTGCCCCGGTCGCCTCCCCGGGCGGGTCATCAAGTGGGGTTGCGTAGGCGGCCTTCACCTCGCGGTCGCGCAAGGCGCCGCTCAGGCCGCCCACATGGTCGGCATGGAAATGGGTGATGACCAGCCCATCGAGGACGCTGATCCCGAGGTCGTCGAGGCAGGCATCGATCACCTGAGCATCGAGTCCCGTGTCGATGAGCAGACCCGCTCGCTCGCCCGTGTGGACGACCAGTCCATCACCCTGGCCGACATCGCAGGCAGCGAGCACCCAGCCATCAGGTGGCCAGCCCCGGTGCCCCGACAGGAGGATGACTGCACAGACGACAAGACCAGCCCCGCCGAGAATCGACCATTGCAGTGCTCTCGGGAACCCCGTGGAATATCCCCGGCGCGACCACCGCCAGGCGAATGCCACAGCACCGGCGCCCGCGATGGACAGCAGCGCACCGAGGATTCCGCCCGGCCATGGCACGACTGCGAACGGCAGATCCTGTGCGATGAAGGCGATCTTGGCGATCCATCCGGCGAACCACGATGCGATGAGTCCGGTCAGCACTGCCGCAGCAGGAATGAGCGGTCCCAGTGCGGCTGTGACCAGCCCCAGGATCGTGATCACTGGAACCACCGGCATTGCAAGCAGATTCGCCGGGACCCCAGCAAGGCCGATGGTGCTGCCCATGGCGATGAGCAATGGCAGTGTCGATAGCTGTGCAGTGATCGTCACGGCAAGTGCTTCGCGCACTCCCGGCGGCCATCTGGGAAGGACCCTGGTCAGCCAGGCGATCACCATTGGCGACCAGGCGATGAGCCCGAGGGTTGCCATCACCGAGAGCGCGAATCCCCATGAAGCAGCAAGATCCGGAGCGATGACCACCAGCAGGGCAACGCTCACCGCGAGCACACCGGTGCCACGTCGCTGCCCACCGGTGAGCAGGCCGACCAGCACCACCGAACCCATCACGGCAGCCCTGAGCACACTGGGCTGCGGCCGAACCAGGATCACGAACCACGTCAAGGCCACCAGCGCCACAAGCACTTGCGCCCGCAGCCGCAGTCGCGCAAGCCGTGCCAAGCCCAGTACCAGCACGACGACGATCGCGACATTGCCTCCCGAGACTGCAGTGAGGTGCGCCAATCCCGCGGTGCGCATGGCATTGGCCAGCTCAGGCGACTGCATCGTCTGGTCCCCGATCGCAAGGCCGGCAACGAGAGCCGCCGAGTCAGTCGGCCGATCGATCAGCGCCCGGCGCAGCCCTGCACGCATGGCATTGGCAACCGCATCGATCGGGCCCGGGTCGCGCAGCACCTGCACGTCGCTCGTCAGGCGCACGCGCGCAGCGGTTACCGGAAGCTGGCCCGTTGACAGCTGCCCACTGAGACTGACGAGCGCCCCGATGGGCGGCGGTCGCACGCTGCCGACCACCTGCACCGGAAGCTCGATCCGCCAGGGTTCACCCCGTACCGTCACGGTCGAGGTGGACAGCTGCCATTGGAGCTGCGGGGCCTGCTGCCACAGACGACCGCGATTCGACAGCACGGGCACGCCCTCGCTGGCAACGACACCAGTCACCTCGGCAGTGCGATGCTGGCTTGCCCACCCGGCCAGCGGATCGCCCATGAGCGCGCCAACATGAATCGAGGCAGCGAGGGCGCCGAGGGCCGCACCGGCAACGGCCGCGGGCCACCACGAGGTGCGCAGTGCAGTGAATCGCCAGGCGATCACGAGACTGGCGATCAGGATCGTCGGCGCGGCAATGAGCATCACCGTGGACAGCCCATGCACGTTACCGATATTCGCCTTGGCAATGAGCTCGATGGTCAGTGCGCCGCCCCATACCGCTGCCGCCGGAGCGAGTATGCGCGAGAAGCTCACACCTGCACGTGCGGACGCAGCTTGCCCAGCAGCGCCTCGCCGATTCCTGAGACCTCGTTGAGATCATCAAGTGAGCGAAATGAGCCATGCTCGGTGCGGTAGTCCAGGATGCGCTGGGCCAGGACCGGACCAACCCCCGGAAGCTCCTCAAGCTGCTGCACCGATGCCGAGTTCAGGCTGACCTTGCCGGTCGCAGCCGAACCGGTCTGAGCTCCGGATGCCACGACCTGGATCTGCTCGCCATCGACCAGCACTCGCGCAAGGTTGACCGACCCCTCGGCCTTGGCCGTGGTCACTCCCCCGGCTGCCTGCACCGCATCTGCCACCCGCGAGCCGGCCGCAAGGTGCACGAGGCCCGGCTTTCGCACCGCACCCGTGACATGCACGACAACGCCGCCGGTGATGGGCAGGTTGCTGCTCCTTGGACTGGCACCAGGGACTGCCTGCTGACTCGCAGGCACCTGGGCCACCTGCGCGGGTCGCCCTTGCAGCCAGGTCCAGCCGATGACCACCAGCGCGAGTGCACCCAGGAGCGCGAGCACTCGCCAGGATCGCCGATCGAGTCGAGGTATCCGTGGTCTATCGGCTGCCGGCGCTTCTGGCAGCCGCAGGGAGGGCACGGCCTGCGCGGGCGGTCGCCATTGCTCGGCGAGGCGGTCAAGTCGCTCATTGAGTGACGGTGGCAGTGGCGGCACACCGGCACGCTACGAACATCCCCGAGCAGGAGCAGTCCGTCAGCGTGAGCTGTGGACCACCACTGCAGGAGGCAACGGCTGTGGACGACTCAGGCGGGCACGATGTTCACGAGCTTCGGCGCACGCACGATGACGGTGCGCAGCTCCTGGCCGGCGATGGCGTCGGCGACGGAGGCAAGCGCCTGCTCACGCAGGTCGTCCTCGCTGATGTCGGGCGAGACCTCGAGTCGCTCGCGCACCTTGCCCGCGATCTGCACGACGCAGATGACCGAGTCCTCGATCAGCAGGG
>JBAYUM010000128.1:0-6104 GCA_041675125.1 Candidatus Nanopelagicales bacterium | reverse complement strand
TCGTCGCCGTCTGCGCGATAGCTGTTCCCTGCGGAAGTGCAGCCCGTGATCTCTTCACGAAGAACGCAATCACCGTCAAGGCGGTGACCCAGGAGCTGGACGTGCGCTCAGTGCTCAGCAAGGTGGTCGCCGGCGAGGTCGACGCCGGAATCGTCTACGTGACCGATGCGCGATCAGCGGGCTCGAAGGTCATGGCCCTGGCAGTGCCTCCGGCCACCAATGTCACGACCACCTATCCGATCGCAGCTGTCAAGGATTCATCGAATCCGTTCACTGCTCGAGCCTTCGTGCAGTACGTGCGCCTCACGACATCTGCGCAAGGCCTGTTGCGCGCCTATGGATTCAGCAGGCCTTGGTGAGTCGTCGCAGCAGGTTCGCGACGCCCTGGTTCCTCGCAGTCCCGGGGGGCCTTGCCCTGCTGCTCCTGGTAGCGCCGCTGATCGCGCTCCTCGCCCAGGCACCATGGGGCTCACTCGCCTCCATCGTCACCTCTCCGGGCACCCTTCAGGCATTGAGACTGTCACTGATCACTGCAACGCTCGCGACAGTTCTGGCAACCATCCTGGGCGTGCCGCTGGCGTGGCTGCTCGCGCGAAGCAGGCTGCCTGCAATCGGACTGGGGCGCAGCCTGATCCTGGTGCCGCTGCTCATCCCACCGGTGGTGTCCGGAGTCGCCCTGCTCGCCGCGTTCGGCCGCAGAGGCGCAGTCGGCCAGGTTCTCTACGAACTCTGGGGTATCCAACTGCCGTTCACCACTGCCGGAGTCGTGCTTGCCGAGGCCTTCGTCGCGATGCCATTCCTGGTCATCGCGGTCGAAAGCGGCTTTCGCTCGATGGATGCCCGCTTCGAGGAGGCAGCCGCCACGCTGGGCGCCTCGAGGTGGACTACCTTCCGACGGATCACACTGCCGCTGATCGCTCCGGCCCTGGCAGCTGGGGTGATCCTGTGCTGGGCCCGGGCGCTCGGGGAGTTCGGTGCCACGATCACCTTCGCCGGGAACTTCCCAGGGGTGACGCAGACCATGCCATTGGCCGTGTACACCGCGCTGGAATCCGACCGCTCGACAGCAATAGCGCTGAGCCTGGTTCTCATTGCCATTTGTGTCGGAGTGCTGATTGCACTGCGCCGCTATTTCCTTCGACCCCTGGTCGCCTGATGGCAGTTCATGCGGCATTCACCGTGACTCGCGCGGACTTCGCCCTCGCCCTGGACATCGAACTCGAGTCAGCATCCGTCGTGGCGATCCTCGGGCCCAATGGATCCGGCAAGACCACGCTCCTGCGGGCGCTGGCCGGCCTCATTCCCATCGATCAAGGATTCATCAGCATCAATCACACGATCGTCGATGATGCAGGACGCACCTTCGCCGAGGCCAGTTCGAGGAGCATCGGCTTCGTCTTCCAGGACTATGCACTCTTCCCGCACTTGAGTGCACTCGACAACATCGCCTTCGGCCTGAGGACCCACGGCTCACGGCGCTCGCAGGCACGCGCCACCGCCCAACAGATGCTGGACCAATTCGGGCTGGGCCATCTCTCTGCCAGCAAGCCGGAGGCACTTTCGGGAGGACAGGCTCAACGGGTGGCTCTGGCGCGCGCACTGGCGATCGAGCCCGAGGTACTGCTGCTCGATGAGCCTCTTGCAGCCTTGGACGCGCAGACGAAGGAAGCACTTCGCCCTGAGCTGGCCCAACGTCTGCGTGCCTTCCCTGGTACCACAGTGCTCGTGACCCATGACCCGCTCGACGCACTCGTCCTGGCCGATCGGGTGATCGTGCTGGAAGCCGGGGCTGTGGTGCAGGACGACAGTCCGGCAGATCTGACGAAGTCGCCTGGCACCGACTATGTCGCAGCCGTTGCCGGCGTGACCTTGCTTCGTGGCACGGCCCGTCACGGGGCGATGATCTTGAGCAGTGGGGGAGTGTTGCACATCAGCGATCACCTGCTGCAGGGTCCAGCGGTAGCAGTGATACGCCCAGAGTCCGTGACTGTTCATCGATTCGAGCCCGAGGGCAGTGCGCGAAATGCCTGGCAGGAAGTGGTCTCACAGATACAACCCCTCGTTGATCGCGTCCTGATCCATACCCAGGGTGACCCCCCGATGAAGGCGGCCATCACCTTCGATGCATACGACGACATGGGCATCACCATTGGCTCGTCGATCTGGCTGAGCGTGAAGGCAGTCGATGTTCATGCCTATGCCGCGGCGGTCCGCGAATAGGAGAGGGCCGCAAGCGCAACAGCGCTTGCGGCCCTCCTTGATCGTGGGAGTTATCCGACGACCTGGTTGGTTACGGTGTTGACCAGCTTGCCGCAGGTTGCGGTCTTGTCAGGAACGGGTACCCCATTGCGGACAACGACGTACCAGGAGCACTTCGCAGGGTCGCCATTGGGAGTGACACCCGGCTGGAAGGAGATCTTCTGCGGGATCATGCCGTGCGCATCGAAGTTCTTCACCTTGCGCAGGTTGTCGATGAATGACTGCCGCGTCGGGCACTTGCCTGCGAGCTTGAGGCCCAGCATCATGAGATCCGTTCCTGCGAACGCCACGGGAGCAGTAGCACCGTAGGGGTTGAGCCCTGCGGCCTTCATGCCGTTGATGTACGTGCGCATTCCCGGCTTTCCTGGCACTCCGGCGGGGATGGTGCCGTACGTCGTGCCGATCATGCCCTCAAGCGGTCCTGCGGCCTTTGCGATGACCGTGGGATCGATGATGCCAGCACCCATGGAGCCCTTGAGCTTGACCCCTTGCTGGGCCAACGCCTGGGCGATGGAGACAACACCATCCACGAACATCGACATGTAGGCCCCGTCTGCACCCGAGTTACGCACACGGAGCGCGGTGGACGTCGCATCATGCGCACCCTGGGCCTCATCGGTGATGAGCAGCGCCTGCTTGATGCCGGTACCGCTGAGTGGGAGTGACTTGCTGGTGTTGATCATGCCCGTGGCAGCACTGGGGGAGTTGTGTGCGATCAACGCGACATTGGTCACGCCAGCCTCCTTGAGCCGGTCGAACACCGCCGTGCTGATGACTCCGGGCGCGGTCGGTCCTGTCGCCGAGAAGGCATTGCGGTCGGAGGACATGGCCAGGGCGTTGAATCCGGTCACAGGCACGTTCTGAGCCTTGAAGGTGGGGTAGGCCGCATCATTCGCCGAGGTCATCACCAGGCCGAAGATGTGGTCTTGCGTAAGTGCCTTATTCGCTGCAGTGATCTGTGCGCTGGCATTGGCCTGGTCGTCGTAGGCGATCAGATTGATCTTGCGGCCGTTGATGCCACCCTTGGCATTCTCCTGGGCGACGCGGAGCCTGGCTGCCTGCTCGCCACCGGCGAAGTTCGAGGCTGCTGGACCGGTCTTGGGGTAGAAGAAGCCGACCGTGATCGAGGTCGGAGTGACGCCCTCGGTCGGGGCACAGGCCGCGTTGTTGGCCGTGGACGCACTGGGCTTGGGCGTTGGTGCCGCAATGGCGCCATTTGCCGCAATCGACAGCAGGACGGCCGCACTGAGACCGCCCGTGAGGAGCGCCGAGCGGCGACCCCTGGGTACTACTGGCTTCATGGATACTCCTTCCAGCTCGCACTCACCTTGAGTGCGAGGACATCACGAAACGCTCTAAGAACGCATGGGCGGGAAGCTTTCGCTAGGGCAAGTACGCAGGATGAGGACAGGTATACGCCGTACGGGAGAAATGGCCGTTACCAGATTGTTACGCCCGAATCGGACATACCATCGGATATCTGACACGGTTCAGATCAAGGCCGGTCCGGTAGTCCGTGCTCGCGTTAGCCTGCTGATATGACAGCCGACGAGCGCGCGATGCGAGCCCGGATGCCTTCCAACAGCGTTCCCGATTCCATGTGACTCGAATGGATCTCAGCCGCAGACAGATACTGGCTGCACTCGCAGGTGCGGCTCTCCTGTCGCCAGGTGCGGTGATACTCGACAGGGCGATCGCCGAGGCGTCCCTGCCAGAGACCACTGCATGGCAACCACGGGCCGGTGAGGTGCAACCTGCGATCAAGGCCCGGGCGGCCAGGCTGATCGAGGCCGTGGGTGCCTGGACTGCATCGGCAGGAACCCTGAGCCTGGCCCGGCAGCGCGCCGTCCTCGCCGGGTTTGATCCGACGCATGCGTCCGCACTTGCCGGTCTGCTGCACCCATCGGCTGCGGCAGTCGTACAAGTGCGAGATGCGCAATTCGGGGGACTGCTGACCTCCTCGGCCAGTGTGCTCGTGGTGGTCGATCAGTGGACCCTGGGCGACGATGGCACTGTGCATGCAGGTGGCGCCACCTTCGATGTGCGTCTTCAACGCGCCTCCCCGCATTGGCGCATTGTCGATGTCCTTCCGGCCAGGCCAGGAGCACCTGCCGATGCCTTGAGTCGCGCGGCGAAGCGCGTGCTGGCCGATACGCGTATTCAACTGCCATCTTCGGCGAAGGCAGACGTACGCGCCGGCAGGATTCACGACAGCGTCCTGGCAATGCTGTCGTCAATGGCCGCATCGCATGTCGTCGACGTCAGTGTGCTGCGTTCGGGCCATCCATTGCACGTATTCGGAACCTCGCGCACCAGCGATCATCCTCGAGGGCGAGCGGTCGACATCTGGGCATTGGATCATCGTCCTCTGGTAGTGCCTGGCAATCATGCGCTCGCAACCTGGGCCATGAGGGCAGCGGTGGCGCATGGGGCCTACAACGTAGGCGGGCCCGTACGACTTTCCGGGAGGCAGTACTTCAGCGACCTGACGCATCGTGACCACGTGCATCTCGGATTCGACGCGTAGTCACGGGGCCAAATCCGATCAAGTGACCAAGGGTCGAAAGCCGTCCTCCTCGGAATCTGCTAGGCGTGCGTGTGCCTGGTGTGATCCCATTGGGCATGGCCACTTCGTCAGGCGACAGGCGTGGCACGCCCGTGGGCCGCAGACTGGTCCTGGCCATGGTGGGCCTGGGGGCGCTTGGCGTTGCAACTGGCAAGTGGATCTCCAACGGCATCAGCTCAGCCGTTCAGTCCACGGCGCCTGGACTGGCTGCAGTCATTCCCGCTGCCGGTGGATTTCGGATCTACACGGTCACTGACGGGTATCCAGAGGTCGACCGCTTGACCTATCGGCTGCACATCACCGGACTGGTCGACCGCACGCTCGCCTTGAGCCTTGACGATCTGGCGAAGATGCAGCAGACCGCCATGACCAAGGATTTTCAGTGCGTCACGGGGTGGCGCGTGAGCGATGTTCCCTGGTCTGGTGTGCTGCTTCGTGACGTGCTCGCAGCTGCCGGAGTGCAGTCGGACGCGTCGGCGCTTCGATTCATCTCATTTGACGGTGCCTACACCGAGTCACTGAGCCTCGATCAGGGAATGCGGCCTGATGTCCTGGTGGCGACCTCGATGTTCGGAGCACCTATGGAGATCAGGCACGGCGCACCCGTGCGTCTGTACGTGGCCCCCATGTATGGCTACAAGTCGATCAAGTGGCTGTCAACGATCGAGGTCACCGACAAGGTCAAACCCGGGTACTGGGAAGTGCGCGGCTATGACACTGACGCCTATATCGGCGCATCCAATGGCGGAACCGAGGATCCGAATGTCTGACCAGATGTCGAGCGCCGACGGCCCCCTGACCCTCAAGCGGTTCACTCGCGCTGAACGATGGACGCACCGCGCGATTGCCGTGCTGATGATCGTGCTGCTGGCCACCGCCGCACTGCTCTATGTGCCTGACCTGGCAGCGGTGATCGGCAACCGACAGGTCGTTCGCATCGTGCACGAGACTGCAGGCTTCCTTCTGCCAGTCCCATTGATCCTGGCATTGTGGTCACACGCCTTTCGCCAGGATGCGGGTCGCCTCAATCGATTCATGCCAAGTGACTGGAGGTGGCTGCGCAGCCGCAGTCGCCGACTGGGCCATATTCCGGTGGGCAAGTTCAATGCCGGGCAGAAGCTCAATGCCGCCTTCTCGCTTGGTGCGATCATCGTGATGCTGCTCACCGGATCGATGATGTTCTTCAGCAGTCGTTTCACCGACGACCTGCGAACTGGTGCGACCTTCGTGCATGACTGGTTGTCGCTGGCTGTGCTCATCGTGGTGGTCGGGCACGTCT
>JBAYUM010000127.1:0-6150 GCA_041675125.1 Candidatus Nanopelagicales bacterium | reverse complement strand
GAGTCCGGCGCGGGCGCCTTGGCGAAGGTCTGCGGGGAGGTCGTGGTGGTGGTCGGTCCGGTGCAGCTGGCAACGACAGCCGAGGCCTGGGGCGCAGGGGAGGCCTCGGCGACCGTGCCGCCATCAGACCTGTTGCCCAGCAGCACATAGGCCAAGGCGCCCAGCACGAGAACTGCCACGACGACCACCGCGGTGATCCGCTGATTGCGGCGTCGATGCTGATGCCTGGATGCTCGCCTGGCCTGCTGGCGCTCGTACTTGGCCCGGGCTAGTTCACGTTGGCGCTTGTTGCTACTCGTCACCAGCGGAGTGTATTCACGACAGGGCTCGGCACTAGGCTGCGCGGGTGATTGTGGCGGGATTTCCAGCTGGTTCCTGGGGCACGAATTGCTTCGTCATCGCACCGGCTGCGGGCGAGCACTGCCTGATCATCGATCCCGGCCAGAACTCGATCGACGGACTGATGGAGATCGTCCGGGAGCACAGGCTGAAGCCGGCCGCCGTGCTCATCACCCACGGACATATCGATCATGCATGGTCGGTCGCCCCGCTCACCCATGATTTCGCCATCCCGGCCTTCATCCATGCCGATGACCGTCACCGGCTGGCCGATCTCGTCGACTCGACGATCGCCGCCAATCGCGATGCGCTGCTGGCGATGACCAAGGGCGCACTGGAACTCACCGAGCCCGAGGATGTTCGACTCGTTGCTGACGACGAGGTGCTCGAACTGGCCGGATTGCGCATCCTGGTTCGCCACGCACCCGGTCACACGGAGGGCTCGGTCGTCTTCGAGCATGCCGGCGACGACGAGGTGCCGCCCATCATGTTCAGCGGCGACCTGCTGTTCGCCGGAAGCATCGGTCGCACCGACCTTCCCGGCGGCGACATGGCCCAGATGCAGAGGTCACTCGAGCGCATCGTGCTGCCGGCCGACGACGCGATGATCGTGCTGCCTGGGCACGGCCAGCAGACGACCATCGGTCAGGAACGCCTCAGCAATCCCTTCCTGCAGGCGGGCACTTCGTACTTCCCGACGCGAACAGGCCTATAGGCATGGCTGAGATCCAGGCCCCCAAGGGCGTGCCCGAGTACTTCGCTCCGCGCAGTGCGGCCTTCCGCGCAGTGCGGGAGGCCCTGAGCCTGCCTGCCAGCCGTGCGGGCTATGGCTACGCCGAGCTTCCGATGTTCGAGGACACCTCCCTGTACGTGCGCGGGGTCGGCGAGTCGACCGATGTCGTGTCCAAGGAGATGTACACCTTCGAGGATCGAGGCGGGCGCTCGCTGTCACTGCGGCCCGAGGGCACTGCGGGAGTCATGCGCATGGTGATCGAGCACAGCCTCGATCGTGGACAGCTGCCGGTGAAGGTCTGGTACGCCGGCGCCTTCTTCCGGGCCGAACGCCCGCAGCATGGTCGTTACCGGCAGCTGCAGCAGGTGGGCCTTGAGGCCATCGGATCAGAGGACCCCTTTCTCGATGCCGAAGTCATCGCCCTGGCAGACGAGGGGTTTCGCTCCCTGGGACTGACGCAGTTCACCCTGCAGCTGACGTCACTGGGCTGCAGTGCGTGCCGGCCTCCCTATCGGGCAATGCTGCAGGCATTCCTGGAGCGGCTCGACCTCGATGAGGCGACCCGCGAGCGCGCCGCGATCAATCCGCTGCGCGTGCTCGATGACAAGCGGGCGTCGGTGCAGGATCAGCTCGCAGGCGTTCCCACCATGGTCGACCACCTGTGCGAGGACTGCAGAGAGCACTACGGCCAGGTGCGCGATGCCCTGCGCCTGCTGGGGGTCCAATGGACCGAAGCCCCATCTCTTGTGCGCGGACTCGACTACTACACCCGCACTGCCTTCGAGTTCACCCACCATCTGCTCGGCGCCCAGTCGGGCATCGGTGGAGGCGGCAGATACGACGGGCTCATGTCGTCCCTGGGCGGCCAGGAGCTCAGCGGCATCGGTTGGGGACTGGGCACCGATCGCACCCTGCTTGCCTGTGAGGCAGAGGGCCTGACTCCGGGAGCCGGTCCGCTGATCGACGTGTTCGGCGTTCCCATGGGAGATGTGGCCAAGGGGCTGCTGACGCAGCTGGGAGGCCGGCTGCGCCGAGCCGGGATCCGCTTCGACCTGGCCTACGGAGACCGGGGGCTCAAGGGCGCGATGAAGGCCGCCGGACGCAGCGCAGCGCCATGGGCCGTGATCGTGGGCGAGCAGGAGATCGCCGATGCCACCGCCGTGCTGCGTGACATGGCAAGTGGTGAGCAGGAGACGGTGGCATGGGAGAGTGTGCAGCCGATCTTGGCCGCACGACTGAACAGCATTGAAGGGATCCACACGTGATTCGATCCGCCTACGCGGGCAAGCTGCGGGCAGTCGATGCCGGCACCACCGTCACACTCGCCGGCTGGGTTGCCAGTCGACGTGATCACGGTGGTGTGGCGTTCCTGGACCTGCGCGACTCATCGGGCGTCGTCCAGGTGGTCGTTCACGACCCAGACGTCGCACACGGACTGCGCGATGAGTACTGCCTGAAGATCGTCGGCCAGGTCGGGCTGCGACCGGCAGGCAATGAGAATCCCGAACTGCCATCGGGTGCAGTGGAGATCATGGCCGAGAGCGTCACGGTGCTCTCGGTGGCTGCACCCCTGCCGTTCCCGATCGACGACCGGGTGGCGATCAACGATGAGGTGCGCCTGAAGTACCGCTACCTCGACCTGCGGCGTCAGGCTGCTGGCGACATCCTGCGGATGCGCTCCAAGGTCAACCAGATCGCGCGCAATGTGCTGCTCGACCACGATTTCGTCGAGATCGAGACCCCGACCCTGACCCGATCGACGCCAGAGGGTGCTCGTGACTTCCTCGTTCCGGTGCGCCTGCAGCCAGGCCATTGGTACGCACTGCCGCAGTCTCCTCAGCTCTTCAAGCAACTGCTGATGGTCGGCGGCATGGAGAAGTACTTCCAGATCGCGCGCTGCTATCGCGATGAGGACTTTCGCGCTGACCGTCAGCCCGAGTTCACCCAGCTCGATATCGAGATGTCATTCGTCGAGCAGGAGGACGTCATCGAGCTCGGCGAGGAGCTCATCGGTGCCCTGTGGTCCGGTGTGCTCGGGTACGAGATCGGCGACATCCCGAGGATGACCTATCACGAGGCGATGCGCCGATTCGGCTCGGACAAGCCCGATCTGCGCTACGGAATCGAACTCGTCGAGCTCACGGACTTCTTCAAGGACACGCCGTTCCGGGTCTTCCAGAACGAGTACGTGGGTGCGGTGGTCATGCCCGGTGGGGCGGATCAGCCGCGCCGCGCCTTCGATGCCTGGCAGGAATGGGCCAAGCAGCGCGGGGCCAAGGGCCTGGCCTATGTCACCGTCGATGCTGCGGGCGAGCTGGGCGGTCCGGTCGCCAAGAACATCAGCGATCAGGAGCGGGCAGGCATCGTTGCGGCAACGGGAGCCAGCAACGGCGACTGCATCTTCTTCGCGGCGGGCAAGCCCAATGACGCCCGTCCCCTGCTCGGTGCGACGCGCGATGAGATCGCACGTCGGCTCGAACTCGTGCAGGAAGGCACCTGGTCGTTCCTCTGGGTCATCGACGCACCGATGTTCGAGCTCACCGATGAAGGCGACTGGACTGCAGTGCACCACCCGTTCACGTCACCGAACACCGAATGGCTCGACAAGTTCGAGACTGCACCGGATCAGGCGCTGGCCTGGGCCTACGACATCGTCTGCAACGGCAATGAGATCGGCGGCGGATCAATTCGTATCCATCAGGCCGATGTGCAGCAGCGGGTCTTCGGGCTGCTTGGCATGAGTGAGGACGAGGCCGATGAGAAGTTCGGCTTCCTGCTCGAGGCATTCAAGTTCGGTCCGCCCCCGCATGGCGGCATTGCCCTGGGCTGGGACCGTATCTGCATGCTGCTCGCTGGCACGTCATCGATTCGCGATGTCATCGCCTTCCCGAAGACCGGGGCGGGCCACGACCCACTGACGGGCGCCCCGACTCCCATCACGCCACTGCAGCGCAAGGAGGCGTTCATCGATGGGCCGCCTGTGCGTGCACAGGCTTCGCCGGCAGAAGGCTAAGTCCCGCGCATGACGCTGTTCGACGATGACCAGGCCCTAGCTCCCTTGGCAGTGCGCATGCGGCCGGTCAGCGTCGACGACGTGGTGGGCCAGCAGGCCGCATTGAGCGTCGGCACTCCGCTGCACAGCCTGCTCACGGGCAGCGGCTCGGCCATCTCTCTGATCCTCTGGGGTCCGCCCGGCACGGGCAAGACGACCCTTGCCTCGCTCGTATCGCTGGTCTCGGGACGCGCCTTTGCCGAGCTCTCTGCCGTGACCTCAGGGGTCAAGGACGTGCGTGAGGTCATCGAGGGCGCCCGAGCCCGGGCGTCAGTCAATGGCCAGGGCACGGTGCTCTTCATCGACGAGGTTCATCGCTTCAGCAAGAGCCAGCAGGATGCCTTGCTGCCTGCGGTCGAGAACGGCTGGGTGACACTGATCGCCGCGACCACGGAGAACCCGAGCTTCTCGGTGATCTCCCCGCTGCTGTCGCGCAGCCTTGTCGTCACCCTGCAGCCGCTCACGGATGAGTCCATCGCCACCCTGCTCATGCGGGCGCTCGGGGATTCCCGTGGTTTCGATGGCGCCTTCACCATCACTGACGAGGCGCTTGCCGACTTGGTGCATCTGAGCATGGGCGATGCGCGACGCGCGCTCACGGCGCTGGAGGCAGCAGTCGTCGCAGCGCAGTCCGATGGGTCGACAGCCATCGAACTGCCCCATGTCGAGCAGGCGATCCAGCATGTGGCGCTGCGATACGACAAGGACGGCGATCAGCACTACGACGTCATCAGCGCGTTCATCAAGAGCGTTCGCGGCAGTGACCCTGATGCGGCACTGCACTACCTCGCACGCATGCTCGAGGCGGGGGAGGATCCGCGCTTCGTCGCCCGCCGCCTGATGATCCTCGCAAGCGAGGACATCGGCATGGCCGACCCCGCGGTGCTGCAGACGGCTGTTGCAGCGGCGCAGTCGGTGGCCATCGTGGGCATGCCCGAAGCGCAGATCGTCCTGGCCCATGCCACTGTCCACGCTGCGCTTGCGCCGAAGTCGAATGCCATTGTCACCGCCATCGGGGAGGCCATGACCGATGTGCGCAGGGGCAGGGTCGGGACCGTCCCCGTGTGGCTTCGCGATGCCCACTACCCGGGTGCCAAGGACCATGGCCATGGCATGGGCTACGTCTACCCCCATGACCTGCCCGAGGGAGTCGCTGCCCAGTCCTATCTGCCGGACCTGCTGTCTGGGGTGAAGTACTACCGGCCGACCCAGCACGGAGCCGAGGCGGCGTGGTCGAGGGTGGCGCAAAGGCTTGAGCAGCTGCGCACAGGCGAGCATTAGGGTTGGCCTTTCAACCCCGAGGAGTCTCACGATGCGCAGGATGTTCTGGATGGCCGTCGGTGCCGCTGTCGGCATCTATGCCTATCGGCGTGGCCAGCGCTTCATGGTGGAGTCGCGTGAGCGGGGGGTTGTCCTGACCGTCCAGCAGGTTGCGCTCAATGCGGCGCAGACGGTCGACGCAGCCAGGACCATGGTCGAGGGCAGGCTGCACCAGGCGCACAAGACTGACAATGAAGGAGCCTGACCTTGGATTCCGCTGAGATTCGCAGTCGTTTCCTCCGCTTCTTCGCCGATCGTGGACACCAGGTCGTTCCATCGGCGTCGCTGCTGCTCGATGACCCGACCCTGCTGTTCGTCAATGCCGGCATGGTGCCCTTCAAGCCGTACTTCCTGGGCGAGGCCCCGGCTCCCTATCCACGTGCCACGAGTGTGCAGAAGGTGGTGCGTACCCTCGATATCGAGGAGGTCGGCAAGACCACCCGGCACGCCTCGTTCTTCCAGATGGCCGGCAATTTCTCCTTCGGTGACTACTTCAAGGCGGAGGCGATCCCCTTTGCGTGGGAGCTGCTGACAAGTCCGATTGCCGACGGCGGCTACGGCTTCGCCGAGGACAGGCTGTGGGCCACCGTGTACCTCGATGACGATGAGGCCATCGACATCTGGCACAACAAGGTCGGCGTACCGCTCGAGCGCATCCAGCGTCGTGGTCAGGCCGACAACTTCTGGTCCATGGGAGTTCCTGGTC
>JBAYUM010000126.1:0-6189 GCA_041675125.1 Candidatus Nanopelagicales bacterium | reverse complement strand
TCACCTTCCTGACGATGCCCTGGAAGCCGGCGGGCGACGGAGCCAATGTCATCGTCAACAAGCACAAGGCCAAGGCGGTCTGGAAGGCCATGGCCAATGACACGGCGTACCCGCCGAAGACCACCACCGGCCAGCCGACCCTCTCGACCCCACCGTCGGGCATCTACCTCGATGTCATGAACGGCACCACGACCAATGGGCTGGCGCGCAGGGTTGCCAAGCAGTTGAAGGCCCAGGGCTATCGCGTGCAGAACATCGGCACCACCAAGACGCCTGCCACGGCGACAACGGTCACCTACGACAACCATTGGGACACCAGCGCCAAGACGCTGCTGTGGGCAACCACCGCCAAGGCCGACCCCACCGGCAAGGGCCAGCGCATGACGCTCACCATCGGTCCTGACTTCACCTCAGTGAAGCCGGTCGTGATCAGCGCAGCAGCCGGCGATGTGTACTCCAACCTGAACACCGGCGACGAGTCCTTCTGCGCCTCATAGGGGCACAGGTCCGGATCGGCGTCAGATCACCGGCGGGCGACCGGCCTTGGTCATCTCCCACACGGTCTTCCAGTGCATGGGCTTGCGGCCAGCAGGGCGCTTCCTGATTCCCTCGCCGAGTCCGGCGAACCATGAGCGCAGCGCCTTGCGGTCATGCACCCGCAGCAAGGTCATGCCAACCCAGGTGCCGACGTAGAACGGCTCGATGATCAAGGGCAGATTGCGTCGCGCCAGCCACACGCGATTGCGCGCATTGAGTCGGTAGTAGACATCGTGACGTGCAGGATCGATGACCGGGTGATGCACCACCAGATCGCCTGCATACCAAGGGGTGTAGCCCTGGTCCCATACCCGCCAGACCAGATCGATGCCCTCATGCGCGTAGAAGAACTCTTCAGGCCAGCCACCGATGCGATCGAAGAGCGCGCGTCGCATGGCAACGGCCCCCTCCCACAGTGAGGTTGCCGGGCCGGGCATCGCCGGATCGCCGACGCGCAGCCGTGGCACCCAGCGACCGGGCGCGGCAAGGCCTGACGGATCGACCACTCGCGGCTGCACCAGGCCCAGTCTCGGATCCTGGTCGAAGCGTCGGGCGATCTCGGCAAGGAACTGCGGATCGGCAAGGCAGGCATCATCATCGAGGAAGAACAGCAGCTCACCTGCGACCTCACTCACCCCGGCATTGCGTCCGGCGGGGATGCCCACATTGCTCGGCAGCCATTTGGCCTTGATGCCTGCAGGCAGGTCAACGGGCTTCCATCCATTGCCGACGACCACGATGTCCAGATCGACATCAGCCTGCTCCTGCAGCGACTGCAGTCCACGAGCCAGATCATCGGGCCGCGTGCCCATGGTGAGCACGACGACGCCGTAGCTTGCCCGCGTCATCGCAGCTTGCTCGATGACAGGATCGAGGCCAGGTGTCCGACGATCGTGATCACGCCGAAGCCGAGCAGTGCGACGAGCAGCACGCGCGTCGCACTGAGATCGCCGACGAACACGTCGACGATCCCTGCAACGAGGATCAGGATCGTGAGCTCGACGGAGTGGTAGGCGCGGTGGAACGGGATGAAGCGAGCAAGCGAGCGCAGGCTGCGAAGTCCACCATGCTTCGGCACCCCGACCTCGGCCTTGTCGACCAGCTTGGGCAGGTCGTTGTAGGCGCGGGAGACATGCACCATGTCATTGAGCGCCTTGTTGTACAGAATGACGACGGCTAGCAGGGCGCCCAGGAAAGGCCAGATCGAGTCGAGCCAGCCCTCGTCGGGGAAGCCTGCGGCCCGCAGTCCGAGCGCGATGGGAATGAGCCCCTCGGTCGTGTAGTGGCCGACGCGGTCGATGAAGACGCCCATCGGCGACGACTTGCGACGCCAGCGGGCCACCTCGCCGTCGCAGCAGTCCCACAGCATCTGCATCTGGCCGAGCAGCACCGCGAGGATCGGGCCGAGCAACCCGGGAATGAGCACCGCGAGTGCGGCCGAGCTGCCCGTGGCGACCATCAGCCAGGTGACCTGGTTGGCAGTGATCGGCGTGCGCAGCAGGAGGCGGGTCAGGTATGGCGAGATGTCGCGCAGATACACATCGGCGACCCAGTGCTCTGAGTTGGTGCGACCGCGGATCGCGGGAGGCTGGCACACCTCGCGGATCTGCGCCACGGTTGGGCGTGCTGGGCGTTCGGCATCGGTCACGCCGTTACGATAGATGACTTGGCAATTAACGCACCGGAGGCGGCTCGATGAACACCCAAGCAGTGATTCTGGCCGCCGGCATGGGCACGAGACTGGGCGCTCGCCCGTGGCCCAAGCCGCTGACCCCACTTGCTGATGGCCGCACCATCATGGGCCAGCAGATGGAGAACCTTCAGGGTGCCTTCGGCACGGATCTGCGCGTGATGATCGTGGTGGGCTTCAAGCTCGAGATGATCCTCGAGGCCTTCCCCGATGTCACCTACGCCTACAACGAGGCCTTCAACGAGACCAATACCAATCGCAGCCTGCTGAAGGCCCTGCGCCTGGCCAGCGACGGCGGGGTGCTGTGGCTCAACGGCGATGTGGTCTTCGACCCCGAGGTGCTCGAGCGCACCAAGCCGCTCATTGCCGCCGGGCAGTCATTCGTCTGCGTGAACACTGCGGCCGTCGGCGACGAGGAGGTCAAGTACACCGTGCATGCCGATGGGCACATCAATGCGCTGTCCAAGCAGGTGAACCCTGCGCTCGGCGAGGCAGTTGGCATCAACTTCATCGCCCAGGCCGATCGCGCCACGTTCATCCGCGGCCTGGAGGCCTGTGCCGACGGCGACTACTTCGAGCGCGGCCTGGAGATCGCGATCGAGCGCGATGACCTCAAGGTGCTCCCGCTGGACATCACCGACCTGTTCGCAGTCGAGGTCGACTTCGAGGAGGATCTCTCACGGGCCAATCTGCACCTGTGATCAGCGCTGCACATCGGCGATGAGCCGGACCCACTGATCGAGCACCCGCTCGAGTCGGTACTGCTCCAGGTGCACCCGCCCGTGCCGCCCCATCGTCCTTCGCAGGCCCTCATCCTCGGCAAGCAGGCACAGTCCGCGCGCCAGATCAGCCGCATCACCGCGGTTGACGAGCACTCCGCATCGCCCGTCGTCGACCAGCTCGCGAACACCGGCCGAGCAATCACTTGCCACCGCTGGCACGCCCATGGCCAGGGCCTCCATCAGGACGAGCGGCAGTCCCTCGACCAAGGACGGCACCGCCAGGATGCCGGTATCGGCCAGCACGGCATAGGGGTCTGCGACCGGTTCCAGCAACTGCACCCGCGGCAGGTCCTGCATCGCTGCAACGATCTGCACGTCATGCGGTCCTGAGCCGATGAGCTGCAACCGCCAGTCGGCCAGGCGGCCCTGCTCGACGATGATGCGCCAGGCCCGCATCAAGGTCATGGGCGCCTTCTCCGCCGAGAGCCTGCCCAGATAGGTGATCGTGCGAGCACTGGGATCAGCGGCAGCCTCGGGCCAGGCCGCCAGTGGATTCGGCATCCAAGAGGCGTTGTTCAGGCCTGCCTCGGTGAAGTGGGCAGCGTCTGCTGCAGTGAGCGCGAGGAACTGATCGACCTCGCGATAGGCACGACGGATGCGGTCCAGGTCATTGCCGAACTCCGCGGCCTCGAAGGAGGAATGGAACTGGCCGATGATGCGCCAGCCGTCGACCTGGCATTGGGCCACATGCTCCATCGCCCACACCTGGGCAGTGATGATGATCCCCGGTTCTGCCTCATCGAGAATCGACTGAAGCCTGCCCACTGCCGCAGCACGCTGGGCATCGAGCTGGGCTCCTGGCTCCTTGGGATATGGCGCATCGAGCAGGCGTTCGACGCGGTAGGCGTCGGCTGCATGCGCACTGCGACCACCCTGGGGCTCGATGCCGACCACCGTCACCTCGAATCCGCGACCCGAAAGCCCACCGGCCAATACCTGCACCACCCGTTGGGCGCCGCCCAGTTCATCGATGTTGTTGGCGATCAGCACCACGCGCGTGCTCACTGCGCACCTGCCAGTGCCTGCCACAATCGCGCCGCCGTGTGACCATCTGCCGGGCCGGCGAAGTGCGCGAAAGCGCTGCTGCGCTGCTCGAAGTTCGGCACTGCCGCCGCACCATCCACGAGCCAGGCCTCCAACTGCGCGACCAGTTCGGCGGACGATCCCAGGATCGGGCCTGGCAGCTGCTCATGCAGATCCAGATAGGTGCCCCGGCGACGAACCATGTCCAGGCCATGTGGCTGCAGACCGATGATCGGCCGCTGCAGACGAGCGAACTCCAGGGTGAGCACCGACCAGTCAGTGACGAGCACATCGGCTGCCGCGCACCACGAGGCGGCATCGGCACTGACCTGCTGCACTCCCTGCACCTGGCCCAGGCGGCTGCCGTCGTCGGTCATGGCGACGAGTTGCACGCGTTCGGACAGCGCAGTTGCCACCTCGGCCAGATCAGGTGCCTGCTCGGCCGTCACGAATGCGAGCAGCACGACCGGTCGATGCCCGTCGAGGCCAAGACGATCGCGCAGGGTCGAGTCCCCAGCAGCCAGCGCAACCGCGTCACCGAACACGGTCCCGTCGACGGTCTGGCCCACATAGGCCGTCGAGGAGCGCAGCACCTGCTCGGCGAATGCCGACGGCGCAGTGGCCAGATCCCACCTGCCCACCTGCGACCAGGCCGGGCGCCGCTCCGAGGTCGGCTGCAGCACCCAGTCCGGGTTGTCACGACCGGTTCGCAGGATCGGCAGTGCGCATCCGGCAATCAGCATCCGCTGACCGGTGCGCTTGGGGATCCGATTGAGGAAGGTCTCATTGGCCACGAGCCATCGGGCGCGGCCCAGGTGCCAGGCATGGCGCCAGGAATGCCGAGTCGTGCTCGAGATCCAGTGCTGTCGAGTCCGCGGATGCTCGCGCTGCCATCGGGCGCCCAGGTCGACAAGCGCCGAGTCGATCGCCCTGGTGCCCTCGACATCGAACAGCAGCTCATCGCGCAGGGGCAGCAGTCGCGCAATGAAGAAGGCGATCGCGGGCAGGTCCTTGAGCAACGGCCTCCTGCTCGCCGCAGGTGGCGCAATCCTGGGGCTCAGTTCAGGGCTGCGCACGAATTGCGGGATCGTCACGATCAGCCCGGCCTCATGCAGGGCCTGGCTGGGAATGACCTCGACCCCATTGGCCAGCTCATCGAGCAGGAGCACCCGTGCTTTGAGCCAGTCGCGCCGGAAGAGCGCATCGCCCACGACCACATGATCGGCCAGCTGCACGAACTCATGGTGTGCAAGGACTCGGGGCAGCATCGCATCGCGCATTGCGCCGACCACGACATCGGCGCCGTGCTCCTCGCCCACGAGCAGCAGGTTCTTGACCGCATGCCGCTCGAGCACCTGGCCCGGTCGCGCGAACAGCACCCAGGCCCCTTGAGCCTGACTGAAGTCCGAGACGAGTTCGAGATGGTGCAGCGTCTGCGCTCGCACCGCGGCGAGCAGCACGTCATCGGGATCCGAGATCACGATGCTGACAGCGGGGGTGAGACTCATCCCTTGGCTCGGGTTTCTCTCACGAACGCGATGAGCTCGGCTGCCCGCGCGGCGAAGCTGTGCTCAGCTGCGACGATGCCGGCAAAGGCCTTGCGCTCGTCGTACGACGGGAAGGCAGTATCGAGATCGGCGACGATCTCCCCCAGCTGCGCGGCATCGCGATAGGTGCGCACATGCCCGCCGAAGACCTCTTCAAGGCCGAGCGCCGGATCGGAGATGACGCGGGTGCCCGTTGCGGTCGCATCGAAGAGGCGATTGGACAGGAAGCCGAGCTCGGCCATGTGCGGGTGATGATCGTTCAGCACCACGTGCGCCGCAGCGTAGGCCGATGGAAGGGAGTCATTGGCCAGGAACTCCGCTCGGATGCGCTCGAGCGCCACATACTCCTGCCAGCCCACCCCGTACAGCGACAGGTCGATGCCAGCAGCGATCGCATCCTGCACGATGGGCCGGAAGACCCCTCGAGTCGAGCCCACGAACAGCACGGCATCGCCGGAGTCGGGCGCTGCTGCCTGCGGATTGAATCGGGCTGGGTTGGTCGCCTGCAGCAGTGGCATGGGCGAGACGAAGCCCGGATCCCAATGCCGGCTTGCCGCGAACACCGCGTCATAGCCCCGTGCCTCGGGCTCGGTGACGAGCTCGGGATGCG
>JBAYUM010000125.1:0-6286 GCA_041675125.1 Candidatus Nanopelagicales bacterium | reverse complement strand
CGCCGAGGATGAGAGCAGCAGAGACCACCAGGATCTGCAGGATCGCAGTGATTGCGGCCGCAGGGAAGTCGAGCAGCAGGGAGGTCTGCCTCAGGATCTGCGACTCCAGTGTGCGCGTGCTGCTATCGCCGAGGACCAGGACCACACCCAGTGATGTGAAGCAGAACACGAACACGACAGCTGCGGCAGATGTGATCGCTGCCTTGAGCTCGGGAAGCGTCACCGTGAGGAAGGCCTGGATCGGACTTGCCCCGAGACTGCGCGCTGCCAGAACCCTTCTGGGGTCCAGTTGCTGCCAGGTGGCCCCGACGATGCGAACGATCACTGCCAGATTGATATAGGTGTGGGCGAGGATGACAAGTGCCAGTCCAGGTTCGAGGTGTTCGCCGAGAAGCCCGCGAAATGCGAGTGCGATGACAACCGTGGGCAGCACGAACGGCACGGTCACGAGGGCCTGCATGAATGCCCGTCCGCGGAATTCATGGCTGGCGATCACGCCTGCGATCGGTAGCCCGATGACAGTGGCCAGGGCCGTGCTGATGAGGGCCTGGCCGGTGGCAGCGATGGCGATGGAACCAGTTGCACCGAAGTCGAAGGCACCCGGTGAGTCAAGGGCGTGGCGCAGCACTGAACTCAGCGGAGCGACGAGCAGGGCGAGCAGGAAGAGTGCGGGAATCACCCACACCCATTTCAACCAGAGGGGCGTGTTCAGCGCCCCATCACCTGGCCCCAGGCGGTGAGCCATTCCTTGAGATGGGCGTCGACGTCGGCAGCCGGAAGCTGGTAGGGATGCTCAACAGTCGCGGCGAACTTGGTGAACACCTCCGGCAGCGGGGTGTCCGCTCGTGCGGGGAAGACGAACATCGAGAGCGGGACGTCTGCCTGAACGGGCTTGGAGAGCAGCCAGTCGACGACCTGCTGTGCAGCAGCCTCGTTCTTGGTGCCCTTGAGAACTCCGGCGAACTCGATCTGGCGGTAGCACCCATCGGTCAGGACAGACGTGGACGGCTTGACCGGCTTCGGATCCTGGGCATACACGATCTCAGCCGGTGGGCTTGTTGCGTAGGAGACGACGAGCGGTCGAGTCCCCTTGCTCGCACTGAATGAGCTCTCATAGGCATCGGTCCACGACCCGGATACTCGGACTCCGTTGTCGTTCAGCGCTGCCCAGTACTTCGTCCAGCCGGCACCGTACTTGGCGATGGTGGCCAGCAGGAAGGCCAGACCTGGTGAGGACGCAGCGGGATCCTCGACGACCAGCAGATTCCTGTAGGCCGGTTGAATGAGTTGATCGAGGGATGTCGGCTTGGCGAGGTGATGCTTGGCGAACCAGGCGTCGTCCATGTTGATGCACACGTCGCCGTAGTCGATGGGCGTGACCTGGCCGTCGGACGTGTCGCCCTGCAGGGCTGGCAGCAGGGTTGAGGCCTCGGCCGACGTGTAGGGGCTGAAGACCCCCGCATCGGCTGCCTTGCTCACCAGAGTGTTGTCGACACCGAACATGACGTCTGCGCTGGGGGACCCGGCCGCAAGCACTGCACCGGCGACCATCGTGCCTGCGTCACCGGCTGCATTGACTTCGAGGGTGATTCCGGTCTGGGCCTTGAGCTCATCGATCAGCGACTGGCTCACCACGAATGAGTCGTGGGTCAGCAGTCGCACTGTGGTCGGACCTTGGCTCTGCTCGCTGCTGCACGCAGCAAGGAGCAGGACACTGCCTGCCGCGACGGCAATTGCAATACGGGACATGACGGAATTCATTTCGACCTCTTCCCTTGCGCTGGCATTACCCAGATCAGGTTCATTGGGTCGGTGGAGACGTCCACCCTCTCAGCCCGCCGATACCGCGAGCTCCCCTTGGTGAGATGAAGTGTAGGGCGTGGCCTTGCCGGGCTCGGCAGGCCCCGTGCACCTAGGTGCGGTGCAGTGCTCGCAGGAGGAACCAGGCGGCCGTTGCAGCGCCCAGTCCTGCGACGATGAAGACCGCGGACCAGGCGTCGAAGCCGATGGCCGTCCAGCGAACGACTCCTGCGCCGATCAGTAGGACTGCGGCGAGGGTCTGCAGGAAGATGCCGAAGCGAATCTGCCTGCGGGTGGCATTGTCGTTTTGCACACCAGCAACCTAGCGAGTCAGCGCCGCGCGGGAGTTCCAGGTGCCAATGACCTGCTGCTCGTGCTCGAAACCAAGTGTTGACAGCGTTGCCGAATTCAGTGCGAAGAGGCGTCCTGCGCGGGCTTCCAGTCCCAGCCATCGTGCCGTGAGGATGCGCAGCACATGGCCGTGGGCGATCAGTGCACAGCGGCCTCCGGCACGGACGACGGGAAGACAGCGTTCGATGACGTGATCGGTCCGTGCTGCGATATCGGCCAGCTGCTCCCCGGGTGTCTGCCCACTGGGAATCGGCTGGTTCCAGATCACCCACGAGGCGTCATGGCGCTGCGCCCGGATCTCGGCTGTGGTCAGCCCTTCCCAGGCGCCGTAGTCCCATTCAAGGAGATCTGGATCGACTGCCGTCAGGTGGAGGCCGGCAAGCTCTGCGGTGCGTCGGGCCCGCTGCAACGGGCTGCTCAGGACAAGGTCGAATGCCATGGGAAGCAAGGGCTTGAGGCTGCGAGCGGCCTCCTCGCCTTCAGGCGTCAGCGGCAGGTCAGTCAGACCGGTATGGCGGCCGGTCCTGCTCCACTGCGTCTCCCCGTGACGGATGAGGACGATGCAGCCAGCGGTCACGGGGTCTCCGCGGCCGCGTCCCAGGCCTGCTGCAGCGCCGAGGCGAAGAGCTCGTTCGGCTGCGCGCCGGTCACCCCGAACCGCTCGTCTATGACGAAGAACGGCACTCCCTGGCAGCCGAGCGCACGCGCAATCTCCTGGTCGCGGCGGACTTGTTCGCTGTACTCATCGCCCTTGAGCATCTCGAGCGCTGCAACTGCGTCGAATCCCGCGCTGCCGGCGAATTGACTCAGTTCCTCGATCTCGAAGATCGACTGACCCTGCTCGAAATAGGCACTGAGCAGGTCCTCGAGCAATCGCAGTCCGCGATCATGGTCGAGGGCCTGGGCCCACAGCACCAGCCGGTGCCCATCGAGAGTGTTGCCGCTGAGGGTGCGATCGAGTTGGTAGGACAAGCCGACACTTGCCGCCACCTCCGTCACATTGCGCAGCATCTCCCTGGCCTGTTCGACATCCACGCCGTATTTGTTCGCGAGCATCTGTGTCGTCGGCTCGGTGGTGGTCTCCGCATTGGGATTGAGCTGGTAGGCCCGGTGGCTCACGGTCACCTGGTCGCGATGCGGGAAGCCCTCGAGCGCGATCTCCAGCTGGCGCTTGCCGATGAAACACCAAGGGCAGACGAGGTCCGACCAGATCTCAATGTGCATGGCTCATCTTCGCCTGATCAGTCTGTCTGGCGCGACCCGCCCCTGGGTTCCAGGTCCAGGGGAATTCACCTGGCGTTCACCTTGAAGTCGCCCGCGGTTACCCAGGGAACCCCCGATACGTCAATCAGGGCCGACACGATTCGGTCATGGCGACGCCCGAGCTCGGCCAGCGCGACCTCCAGGCAGCTGCGACCTCTCATCGCGGCGATCGCGTCTTCAACAGGGTTGTCACCGGTGCGGCCTTCACTGCACTGCTGGTCCTGGCAGGCATCGCGATCTTCCTCGGCGTTCAGGTGATCCCGGCCTTTCAGAGCCAAGGGCTTTCGTTCCTGACCACCACGGCCTGGGATATCAACACCGACCCGCCGACAGCAGGCATCTTCGGAATGCTCTATGGGTCGCTCCTGGTAGCTGGCATCGGCCTGGTCATCGGTACCCCGGTGGCTCTGCTGCTCTCGATCTTCCTCGTGTTCATCGCGCCTCCTCGGGTATCGAGGCTGATGACGAATTTCATCGACCTCATGGCCGCCATTCCTTCGGTGATCCTGGGCCTTTGGGCCTTCTACATCCTGAATTCGCAGGCGCAGGAATGGCAGGAGCTGCTCAATCAGTACCTGGGGTGGATTCCGATCTTCCACAATGACTCGGGCAACTTCCAGGGGACGCCGTTCATCGCAGGCTTCGTATTGGCGATCATGATGATCCCGATCGTCACGTCCGTGACTCGCGAGGTACTCGGACGCACACCGCCTGATCTGATCAATGCGGCTGAGGCCCTGGGCTGCTCGATGTGGACGATGCTGCGCTACGTCGCCCTTCCGTACGGCAGAGGCGGCATCGTCGGCGGCATCATGCTGGGCCTGGGGCGTGCGCTGGGCGAGACCGTTGCCGTGTTCTTCGTGCTGAAGATCGTGTTCAACACGAATTGGTACAACGTCATCGAGTCTGGTGGAGGCTCAGTAGCGACCCTCATCGTCTCGCGCTTCGGCGAAGTCTCAGGAACCTTCGAGCTGAACCTGCTCCTCGCCGCTGGCTTCTTCCTGTTCATCGGGACCCTGATCGTGAATGTCATTGCCAACCTCATCGTGGCTCGCACGGGAAGGCTGCAGAAGTGAGCACGCATGTGTTCGACCAGAGCCGAATTGAGGCTCTTCAAGGGCAGCAGGCTGTGCGACCTTGGCGCCAGCGACCCAGGAAGTTCGTCTGGGCGGTAGCCATTGCCTCGGTTGCCCCGGCTCTCTTCGTCGGTGCGTTGTTCTTCTTCACCGAGATCCCGGGTGCGCTCCTCCTCATCGTCTTCTATCTGCCCATCCAGATGCTCGCTGCGGCCTTGGCTGCCTATGTGACCAGAGGTACGCGAGGGATCGCTGACTCGGTGATCATCGTGAATGCCATTGGTGCGACAGTCTTCACGGCGATCATCCTGATCTCCCTCATCGGCTCATTGGTGGTTCGAGGTTGGTCGGCGCTCTCGGCCCACTTCATCTTCCAGAACAATGTCTACATCAACCCCAGCACTCCCTTGGAGTACGGAGGAATCGGTCACGCGATCCTGGGAACCTTCCTCATCGTCCTCATCTCTGCGCTCATCGCCGTTCCCATCGGCATCGCAACTGCCATCTACATCACGGAGGTTCGCGGACGAGCCGTGCCGTATGTGCGGTTCTTCGTTCAGGCCATGAGCGGAGTCCCATCCGTTGTGGCAGGCTTGTTCATCCTCACGACCCTCGTGGTCACGGGTGCCCTGACACAGAGCGCTCTTGCCGGCGGTCTGGCCTATGCGATCCTCATGCTGCCTACCGTGGCGCGCACGGCCGAGGAAGTGCTCAAGCTCGTGCCCGAGGAACTTCGAACGGGTGCGCTCGCATTGGGGTCAACGCGGTCGCGAACGGTGTTCCAGGTCGTGCTGCCTGCCGCGAAGACGGGCATCATCACCGCAGTCATTCTCGGAGTGGCACGGGTCATCGGCGAGACCGCCCCGCTGCTGCTGGCCGCTGGAAACACGGATCAGACGAATCTGAACCCAACCGGCTCGCCTATCGCTTCGATGCCCACGTACATCTTCAACAACGTTGCACTGCCGTATCCCGATGCTGTCACTCGTGCCTGGGGAGCCGCGCTCGTGCTCATCATCTTGGTGGCCGTCTTGTTCACGTTGGCAAGGTTCATCGGCTCGCGCAAGCCAGGGCGCTAGGGAAGGAAGTCTCATGTCAACATCGGAATTCGAGGAGATCGCAGTGCTTGAGGAACAACTCATCGCATCCGAGCCAGAGACCAAGCGTCCTGTTGAGCTTGCTGCCCAGGATGTCAGCGTGTGGTTCGGGAAGCGCAAGGTCCTCGAGGGCGTGAACATCGACTTCCCCAAGCAGACGGTGACCGCGCTCATCGGTCCTTCCGGGTGTGGCAAGTCCACCTTCATCCGCACGCTGAACAGACTTCATGAGCTCATTCCGGGCGCTGCACTTGCCGGGCAGGTGACCTACGAAGGCCGCGATATCTATTCCAGTGATGTCGATCCCGTTCATATTCGGCTGAAGATCGGCATGGTCTTCCAGAAGCCCAACCCCTTCCCGAGTATGACCATTCGGGGCAACGTCCTGTCAGGCCTGAAGCTGTCAGGAATGAAGCGCACCGGCCATGACGAAATCGTCGAGGAGACCTTGACGAAGGCCGGTCTGTGGAATGAAGTCAAAGATCGTCTGAATCATGCGGCTGGCGACTTGTCCGGTGGGCAGCAGCAGCGACTGGTCATCGCGCGTGCGTTGGCAGTGAATCCGCATGTCCTGCTCATGGACGAGCCGTGCTCTGCACTGGATCCCGCCTCGACGCTCAAGATCGAGGAGACAATTCGCGAGTTGTCGCATGCCGTGACGATTGTCATCGTGACGCACAACATGCAGCAGGCTGTTCG
>JBAYUM010000124.1:0-6301 GCA_041675125.1 Candidatus Nanopelagicales bacterium | reverse complement strand
TGCTCGAACAGGTCACGCACTCGACTCGCGCCGACGCCGACGAACATCTCGACGAAATCCGAGCCTGAGATCGAGAAGAACGGCACACCCGCCTCGCCTGCAACAGCACGTGCGAGCAGGGTCTTGCCTGTTCCCGGGGGCCCGTACAGCAGCACGCCCTTGGGAATCTTGGCTCCGACAGCCTGGAACTTGGTGGGATCCTCGAGGAACTCCTTGATCTCATGCAGTTCCTCGACTGCCTCGTCAGCGCCCGCGACATCGGCAAAGGTCGTCTGCGGCATGTCCTTGGAGATGAGCTTGGCCTTGGACTTGCCGAAGCTCATGACACGGTTGCCGCCACCTTGCATCTGCCCCATGAAGAAGAACAGCAGGAAGACGACGATCGCGATGGGCAGCAGGGAGAACAGCAGGGAGATGAGGATGCTCTCGCTGGGCACGACGACGTTGTAGCCCCCGGGCAGCTGGCCCTGATCGGACTTCGACTGCAGGAGCTCCTGGAGATTGACTCCCTGGCCGGTCACATAGGACGTGCGGACCTTGGAGCCGTCCTTGAGGGTCAGATCCAGCACCTGGTCGCGATCGGTGATGGTCGCGGTATCGACCTTGCCGGAGGTGATGTCCGCAATGGCCACACTGGTGTCGACCTGGGTCGGAGCGCCCACCCCGGAGACGAGGCTCGATCCGATCAGGACGAAGGCAACGGCTACCACAACCCAGAAGATTGGGCCGCGAAGAATCCGTTTGAAGTCCATCACCTGACGTTACTACGCCGAACTGGCGACACCCACCAGCGGAGTCATGCTTACGCGCAGAGCGATCAAGCCCCGTACACGTGCGGTGCCAGTGTGCCGATGCACCTCAGATTTCGGTACTTCTGGAGGTAGTCGAGGCCGTATCCGACAACGAATTCATTGGGAATATCAAAACCGACGTACTTCGGGTGAACTTCGACCTTGATCGCCTCTGGCTTGCGCAGCAAGGAGAAGACCTCGACTGACGCAGCACCACGCGATCCGAGATTCTTGATCAGCCAGGAAAGCGTGAGGCCCGAGTCGAGGATGTCCTCGACGACCAGCACATTGCGTCCGCCGATGTCACCGTCGAGATCCTTGAGAATGCGCACCACTCCGCTTGACTTGGTGCCGGATCCATACGACGAAACGGCCATCCAGTCCATCTCCGAACTGCGCGTCAACGCCCGCGCCAGATCGGCCATGATCATGATCGCGCCCTTGAGCACGCCAACGAGCAGGAGATCTCGTCCTTCGTAGTCATGTTCGATCTGCTGCGCCAATTCTGCGATGCGGTTCTCGATCTGCTCTTCACTCACCAGTACATGGGCGAGATCGTCGCCAAGGTGTTCAGGTAGCAACTGGGTCTCCTGCATCAAGGGTTGAATCCGGCGCGGTGAGGATGAGCCTCCCATATCGCCGGCGGGCGCTCACACGGGCTGGCAGGCTGATGGCCCCCTGCCCGTGCCAGTTCACGATGAACTCATCCAACGACTGCACATGCGCGAAGGTGATCGCATCGGTCGGCGCTCCCATGTCCAGGCACATCCGTCGCAGAATCCGGGTCCGCACCGCCTTTGGCAGTTGCTCCAAGTCTCCGACAGCGGCCTCCATGCCCTCATCGTGGAAGGTGACGACCTGCTCGAAGGCGCGATCGGCCCATCCCTCCAGGGCAAGTGCATCCTCATGCGCCAACTCGGCAGTTCTCGCCAGACCCGCCACAAGACCCGGACCGAGCGCATCCTCCAGGCGGTCGAGCGCATTTCGTACCCGGACCCGCGTGAACCTGGGGTCAGAGTTATGAGGGTCCTGCCAGGCGACCAGCCCCAGCGCCGCACCCTCATCCGCGGCACTGGCATGCACCACTGATCGGGAAACATTCAGCAGTGGCCGCCGGAAGATCCCGTTGATCGACTGCATCGCTGCCAGGGTGCGCGTGCCCGAGCCTCGCGCAATGCGCAGCAGCACCGTCTCGGCCTGGTCCTCGCGAGTGTGTCCAAGCAGGACGGCCTTGGCCTTGAGGCGCACGGCCATGGCCTCCAGGAGGTCGTAGCGCGCGCGACGAGCCGCAGCTTCAGGCCCACCCGGCCCGGTTACGTCGACTGCCGCGACAACCACGGGATCGAGCCCGAAGGCGACACAGGCCTGCCCCGCGTCGGCGGCCACCTCGGCGGACCTCTCCTGTAATTGGTGGTCGACGATGACGGCACCCACTTCAAGACCCAGTTGGCTGCCCACGAACTGGGCTGCTGCTGCAAGTGCCAGCGAGTCAGGCCCACCGGAGCAGGCAACGAGGATGCGATCCCCCTTGCGCAGATCGCCGAGCAAGGACTGCACTGCAGCGCGAGTCTCCAAAGTGGCTGGCGTGGCCCAGCGTCGGTCAGGCGGAAGCTCGGTCATGGGGTTGGGCTCGCAGTACGGCACCCGCAACCGCGCAATCGTGCTGCGATCTGATCGATCGCGGCACGCGCTTTCATGATCGATGGAACGTCATTGGCCATGATCGCGAACACGAGCACGCGCCCATCGACGTCCGGCACGATGCCGGCCAGATTGACCACGGTGTCCAGGGTGCCGGTCTTGGCCCGCACGTATCCCGCTGCCTCACGCTGCGCGCTCGACTTGAATCGGTCAGCAAGCGTGCCGGTGAACCCAGCGATCGCGAGCGAGGGCGCTATCCCCCCGAAGGATCCCTGGGCGGACAGCAGGAGGATCCCCCCGAGGGTCTGGGGTGCCACGCGGTCCTTGCTCGACAGCCCGCTGCCGTCGAACAGCGCAATGCCGTCGGTGGGCAGGTTCAGGGCCTTGGCCGTGGCCACCATCGCCTTCGCACCACCGGCGAAGGTGCCCTGCCCATTGACTGCCACGCCGGACAGGTGTGCAAGCGCCTCGGCAAGATCGTTGTCCGAGTCCGTCAGCATGTGATGCACGAGCTGCTGCACCGGAGCCGATTCCACGCGTGCCACCTCCGTCGCCTGCGCGCTCGCCCTGCCCTCCGTGATCGACCCGACTGCGATGCCCAGCTTCTTCAGAGCCCTCGCGAAGATCCCGGCCGCGTACCTGGCCGGCTGGGGCACCCGGGTGTTGCCCTTGGGCCTGGCCCGGCCCTGGTCGACCATCAGCGCCTCAACCGGTGCGGCCACTCCGGCGGCAGGAAATGAGCGTGACCACCCTGCGCCCAGGGTCCGACCGTGGAAGAGCGAGGTGTCGTAGACGAGGTCGACGTGCGAGGCACGCACCGACGCCGCAACACGCTTGGCCAGAACCGCAAGCGAGCTGCCCACGCCGGTCGATGCCAGTGACGCGTCTCCCCCGCCGATGATGGTGAGGGTTCCTCCGTCGACCACCACACGAGTGGCGATGCGAGCAGTCGGGCCGAGGTGGCGCAGGGCTGTCGCCGCCGTCAGGAGCTTGAGCGTCGATGCTGGAAGCAGCGCGCTCCTGGCGCCGGCGTCAAGCAAGGTCGTGCCAGATGTCGCATCGCCTATCCAGATGCCGGATGTCCCCAGTGCTGATCGCGTGATGGTCGCACCCAGGCTCGCCCTGAGCCCTTCAGGAGTGGGAGCGGGCGCGGTGCTTCCCTGCACGGGGATCGGCGACAGTACGGGTGCCGGACCGCTCGCCGCCTGCGCGGAGTTGGCCGTCAGTGACGCAGACCACAGGAGCAAGAAGCTCAGCAAAATCGCCGTCTTCCTCGTGTGTGTCACCCGTCACCTCCTCGGCGTGCAGCAGCATGCTCAAACATAGGGAACACTAGGCGACTATGAACCCCTTGGTATTCGACGTCACGATTGAGATCCCCGGCGGCAGCCGCAACAAGTACGAGGTCGACCACAAGACCGGTCGCATGCGCTTGGATCGCATGCTCTTCACCTCAACGCGCTACCCGCACGACTACGGGTTCATCGACGACACCCTCGGCCAGGACGGCGACCCGCTCGATGCACTCGTCATGACCCAGGAGCCAACCTTCCCCGGCATCGTCATCAGCTGCCGAGCGGTCGGCATGTTCCGCATGACCGACGAAGCCGGTGGCGATGACAAGGTGCTCTGCGTTCCAGCGGGCGATCCCCGACTCGAGCACCTGCGCGACATCCACCATGTCTCTGAGTTCGATCGACTGGAGATCCAGCACTTCTTCGAGGTGTACAAGGATCTCGAGCCCGGCAAGAGCGTCGAAGGCGCTACCTGGGAAGGCCGGGTCGAGGCCGAGAAGGAGATCTTCGCGTCGCAGAAGCGCTACGTCCCGGGCAGCCACGCCCACTAGTCCGTACATGAGTGAGGGCCCGTCGCATATTTGCGACGGGCCCTCACTCATGTACCTGGCTAATTCTCTGTCGAGGAACCGTCCTCTGAGTTCAGCGTTACTTTCAGCGGTTCGAATGTCCGTACACGCACCGGTTCCGGGAGAGGCGTCACTCCGAAGGCCTCGAGGGAACCCTGTCCGGCCAATCGCACCGCGTATTGGCCAAAGGCCAGAGGCTTTGGGTCAGTCGCACTGTTGCAGATCATGAGGTGCGAATATCCCAGCACGGGCCATCCGACCATCGGCTGATCCTGACCGAGCACGATCTTCGAGGAGGCCAGGTCGAAATTCCCATCAACGGGGACTCCGCCGAGAGCAGGGCTCGCCAGGAGACCCCGCGCCGGATCGATCATGATTGACGTCGCACCCGAACCCACCTTGTACAGCTGGACGTCGTCGGCTGTGATCACCACAGCCCGCTCATTGCCCGAATCGTCGACATAGGTCACCGGAAGGTTCGCCATCGCCAGATTGTTGTTGATGGCCTGGAAGATTGGCAGTACCGCGATGGACCCTTCGGCCGTGCCGAGTTTGGCCACGAGCGCGCTGTCGTCCGGTACCTTCTCGCCAGCTGTGAGTCGACCAGTGACCCCACTCGTCCACGACGACACCTTCTGCTGCACGAGCCACGCACTCATGGCCTCTACCGCACCTTGATCTGCGCTGGCTGAAACCAGATGGATCGGCGGCAGTCCCTCAAAGCTGAAATCTGGGTTCTCTTGCGCGATCAGCGGATCGCTCCACTCAGTGACGGTTCCGTTGAGGATCCCGGCAACTGCTGTCGGCGACAGCACTACACCTTCCAGGCCAGGCAGGTTGTAGGCCATGGTCACGGGATAGGCAAAGGCGGGAACACTGATGACCTCGCCCGTCTTGCAGGCTGAAGCCTTGAACTCCTCAATGTCAGCAGACGTGGGCGCGTGACCGACCAATCTCACGGGTGCAGCTGCATCAGACACCACCTCGGACACCGATTGCTCCGGGCAGACGCTCGTGAGCGCATCCCCGACAGCGCTCATGGTTCCTGCGAACTCGCTGGGAACGCTCACGGGGGTGCTTCCCTGCTGGCAATCGATGCTGGCCTCCGCCCTGGCCGCCAATACGTCTGGGGGCATTGGCGGTGTGCAGGCGGCCAGGAGCGCTACAAGAGGAACGGCGAGGACGATGCCCCGGCGAAATGTGAAACTCCGGAACATCGTCCTCACCGATTTCTCTATGACTTGTGAGATGGGTATTGCTGGAAGCTACTTGATGTTTGCAACAAGGGCCTTGGCCTTTGCAAGCACCTTTCCGGAAACCGGAACGTAGCCAAGTGCAGCTGCGCGGGAGGGCCCGCACTTCTGCAGCACGTAGTCCATGAACTGACGGACCCCCAGGCCGTTAGGTCCCTTGCCGTCTGTGCGTGCCAGTGCGTAGCTGAAGATGGCGATGGGGTAGGCGCCCTTGGTCTTGGTCTGGTAGTTCAACTGCACCAGTCCATTGGTACCCAGGTTCAACTGGTTGGCCAGGTTCTTCGCTGCAGATGCAGCCGAAGGAGCGATGAACTCGCCGGATGCATTCTGAATTCGTGCAGCAGGGTAGCCCTTGGCGTCACCGAGATCGACGTAGCCAATCGTGCCGTCCTTCGCAACAACGTTGGCCATCACGCCCTGATTGCCCTTGCCTGCAACGGAGTTCGCCGGTGGCTGTCCTCCTGGGAATGCGGTCGACATATCGTCCTGGACCTTGGTGAAGATCGACGGAGCGAATGCATTGAGGTACTGCAGCCAGTTGTTCGTGGTGCCCGAGCTGTCGGACCGGTAGGCAATGGTGACCGGAGTCGCCGGAATGCCCTTGGCGATACGAGGATTGTCCTTGAGGATCTCAGGAGCGTTCCATGTCTTGATGACACCCGAGAAGATCTTGGCCAGCGTTGTCTGCTTGAGCTGAATCGAGGAGCCGAGGCTGCGACCAGTCGTGGTGCTCTTCAGGTTGATTGCAGCCG
>JBAYUM010000123.1:0-6311 GCA_041675125.1 Candidatus Nanopelagicales bacterium | reverse complement strand
GTGCGCCTGGCCGACCTCACCACCCTCCGCGTTGGCGGCGATGCTCCCGCATTCATTCATGCGACAACTGAGCCCCAGCTCATAGCAGCGGTGCAGCAGGCTGACCATCAGGGCGAACCTGTGCTCGTCATCGGCGGGGGAAGCAATCTGCTGATTGCCGACGAGGCCTATCCGGGCCTTGTCGTGCATGCCGATGTCCGCGGCGTCGCCGTCCAGGAGCTGGGCGAGCTGGTCTTCATCACGGCTGCCTGCGGGGAGCCATGGGATGCCTTCGTCGAGTCCTGCCTGGCCTCGGGCATGAACGGGCTCGAGGCACTGTCGGGGATTCCGGGCACGGTCGGCGCCACTCCGATCCAGAATGTGGGCGCCTATGGAGTCGAGATCTCGAGCCGCATCGCCACGGTTCGGGTGTGGGATCGTCAGCAGCAGATCCTGCGTGATCTCTCGCCCCAGGAGTGCAGGTTCAGCTATCGCCACAGCGCCTTCAAGGACGCACCTGGGCACTGGATCGTGCTGGCGGTGACCTTCGCCCTGGCTCGAACGGGGATGAGCCGCATCGCCTATCAGCAACTTGCCGATGTGCTCGGCTTGAACGTCGGTGACACCGCCTTCGCGGCTGAGATTCGGGAGGCGGTACTGCACCTGCGCCACGAGAAGGGCATGCTGCTGGAGGTCGCAGACCATGACACCTGGAGCGCGGGCTCCTTCTTCACGAACCCCATGGTCACGCAGGCATTCGCTGCTGGCCTGCCGAGCGATTGCCCCCGGTATCCAGCAGGCGGACAGGTCAAGCTGAGTGCCGCCTGGTTGATCGAGCATGCCGGGATGCACCGAGGATTCGCCCTCAACGAGCGCGCGAGCATTTCAACCAAGCACGCTCTTGCCATCACCAATCGCGGAACCGCGACCGCCGGGGACCTCATCGCACTGGCCCGTGAGGTGCGCGCTCGGGTTCAGCGTCAGTTCGGCATCATCTTGCAGCCAGAGGTGCGGCTGATCGGGTGCTCGCTGGACTAGTGGGCCTCGCCGAGCAGGGTCGTCATGCGACCGATGCCCTCGGTGATGTCGCTGTCACTGGTTGCGTACGAGAGGCGAAGATAGCCCGGAGTGCCGAACGCCTCGCCCGGCACCACGGCCACCTCGACCTCGTCGAGGATGAGGCCGGCCAGCTGTGCTGATGACTCGATCCGCTGTCCGCGCAGGCTGCGTCCGATGAGGTCCTTGACCGACGGATACACATAGAAGGCGCCTTCGGGCAGGGGGCAGGTGACCCCGGGAATCGCATCGAGCAGGCCGGTGATGAGCTGCCGGCGACGATCGAATGCCACCCGCATCTCATCGACGGCGCTCAGGTCGCCTGTGACGGCCGCAAGTGCGGCAATCTGCGAGACGTTGGCGACATTCGAGGTTGCATGCGACTGCAGGTTGGTTGCGCCCTTCACGATGTCTGTGGGTCCGATCAGCCAGCCCACGCGCCAGCCCGTCATCGCATAGGTCTTGGCTACGCCGTTGACCACGATGCAGGTGTCAGCGAGGGCTGGCACGAGTGCGGGCATCGAGGCGAACTTCGCATCGCCATAGACCAGGTGCTCGTAGATCTCGTCGGTGACGACCCAGACGCCGTGCGCGAGTGCCCACTCGCCGATGGCCTTGACCTCGGTGGGGGAGTAGACGGCACCAGTGGGATTGGACGGCGAGACGAAGACCAGCACCTTGGTGCGGGGGGTGAGCGCAGCGGTCAACTGCTCGATGGTCGCACGGTAGCCCGTGGTCTCGTCGGTCATGATCTCCACGGGCACGCCACCTGCGAGCCGGATCGACTCCGGATAGGTCGTCCAGTACGGAGCGGGCAGGAGCACCTCGTCACCTGGATCGAGCAATGACGCAAAGGCGTTGTAGAGGGCCTGCTTGCCGCCGTTGGTGATCAGCACCTGACTGGCTGAGACCTCGTAGCCCGAGTCGCGCTTGGTCTTGATCGCGACGGCCTCCTTGAGCTCCGGCAGTCCGCCCGCGGGCGTGTAGCGATGCCATTTCGGCTCCGAGCAGGCCTTGATCGCCGCCTGCACGATGTAGTCAGGTGTCGGGAAGTCAGGCTCACCGGCGCCGAAACCGATGACAGGTCGCCCGGCGGCCTTCAACGCCTTGGCCTTTGCATCGACGGCCAGGGTTGCGGATTCGGCAATCGCGGCAATGCGGTCTGAGATGCGTGCAGTCATGGACGGCATTCTTCCAGCGCTCGCACATAGCTGATCCGGCAGCCTCGGACTGGCTGGTTGAATGCTTGCATGACGAGTGAGGTGCCCGAATTCGACCATCATGAGCGGGTGCTGCGCGCCGAGCAGCGCTCGCTGGTCATCTCGCTCACGGCGGCGGCCGTGCTCTCCGTTGTCGGCATCGCCTGGGGTCTGGTGGTGTCCTCCCAGATCATCCTGTTCGACGGCCTCTATGGCGTCATCGGCGTGGCGCTGTCGGGATTGACGCTGCAGGTGTCGTCACTGGTCAAGCAGGGTCCGACCAAGAGGTACCCATTCGGCCGAGAGGCCCTGGGCCCGTTGGTCCTTGGCGTGCAGGGCCTGGTGCTCACTGGGGCCTTCAGCTTCGCAGTGATCAATGCGATCCAGATCATCTTGAATGGCGGTGGTGACACCGAGCTCGGCGCTGCACTCATCTACGCAGTGATCGCCTTCGTCGGATCCAGTGTCGTCTTCCTCGTGCTGCGCAGGCTCGCAGATGAGTCCGAGTTGGTGGCGGCCGAGGCTGCGCAGTGGGCGGCAGCCGTCCTGCTCGGCGTTGCGATGCTCATCGGCTTCGGTGCTGCGCTCGTGATGCGGGACACCCAGTGGGCCAGGTTCTCAGGCTACGTCGATCCGGTACTCGTGCTGGTGGCGGCGCTCGTCGTCGCTCCCACTCCCATCTCGATGCTGCGCACCACGATGCGCGAACTCCTCGAAGGAGCCCCCGCGCCTGAGATAAGCCAGCCGATCCATGAGGCGGTTGCCGAGATCACGCTGATTCACGGGCTTCCTGAGCCTGACTCAGTGCTGATCGGCAAGCTGGGCCGCAAGCTCTATGTCGAGGTCGACTACGTGGTCGATCGCGGTCGATGGACGATCAGCGATGTCGATGAGATTCGCAAGGAGCTGGCTGCACGGCTGCAGTACCCAGGCCTGACCTTCTGGCTCAACGTCGAGCTGCACACCGACCCGAGCTGGGATGCCTAGCGGTCGTCAGGCGTCAGGTGCAGCCGAGCGTGGCAGGAGCGAGGTTGCGTACTCGTCCTCCTTGCCGAAGAACACCTCCGGCCCCTCGTACACGACCACGCGATCGCGACCCTGGGTCTTGGCTCGGTACAGCGCGATGTCAGCACGACGAACAGCCTCGATCGGATCCTCATCGGGGCGCAACTGTGCGAATCCGATCGAGATCGTCTGGCCGAGTGGCGTTGACGTGCGTATGCCCTCGAGCACGATGAATGCCTCCGCCTCGCTCCGGTAGGGGAGCAGGAGCGAGAACTCCTCACCGCCGTAGCGGGCCAGCACATCGTCCATCGACAACTGGTCCTGCCAGATCTGGGCCGCCTCGACAAGCAGCTCGTCCCCGCGCAGGTGGCCGAGGGCGTCGTTGAAGTTCTTGAAGTAGTCGAGGTCGAGCATTGCGACGATCAGGGGCTGTTGGGCCGATCGCATGCGAGCAGCCATTCGGGTGATCTCGTACTCCCAGGTGCGCCTGTTCGGCAGGCCGGTCAGTGGATCGGTGCGCGCCTGGCTCTCGAGCTCCTCGGCCTGCTGCCGCACGCGCATCAGCAGTCGCACCGCGCGCCAGAACAGCAGTGCGATCACGATGACGACGATCGGCGAGAGCCTCGTGGCGATGGTGGAATGACCCCGCCATTGCTGGCCCATCACGAGGAACGGTGGCACGAGCACGGCGAAGCCCAGGATGCTTGCCCGCAGCAGGCTCACCTGGTCGTAGGTGCCCCTCTGCCCGATGTTGAACTCGCGGGCTCCTGGCGCGGCCACGGCAAGCGGCAGGCACAGCAGCGCCGCTGTCCAGAGCACCTCGATCAGCCGCTCATTGGTGGACAGGCCAGCAACGGTGAGCGCGTTGTAGTAGAGATCGCTGATCAGGAACAGGGTCAAAGAGGCGGCGAGCAGTGCCAGCGCCGGATTCCACTTCGGGGCGACGAACAGGATGCGCACCAGGAAGGCGAGCAGCAGCAGGTCGAGAGCGGGGTAGAAGCACGAGACGACGATGGCAGCATCGACCTTGGGCGCCTCGGTGAGCAGGGGGCCGATGATCCAGGCGCCGACCAGGGCGCTGCCTGCCGCGGTGACGATGAGCGCATCGATCCAGGAGTCGATGTTGCGGTTTCTCGTGATCAGCCGGCCCAGCAGGATCAGTCCGAGCACGGCGGGCAGATAGGTGGCCATGTACGCGAAATCGGTCGCGCCGGGAAATGTGGGCGAGGTGTCGTTGAACAACTGGTAGTCGCCGACGACATCGGCCGCGACGGTGATGGCCAGATAGCCGAAGAAGCACAGCCAGATCCACCGGACCTCACGGGGCATCCGCACGGTGATGGCCAGGAACACGATCGAGGCGATGATCCCAGTGCTGCGGGCCACGACAGATCGTGCGGCCGTCTCGGGCTCCATCGCGGCCAGGAGCAGGAGGACGAGCACGCTGAGCACCAGTCCGATGGTCCACCCTCGGGTGTAACCGGCGCCGGAGGCGGTCCAGCGCTGCGATGGCAAGGGGCTTGGTGGCTGGTCCTGAGCGTTCATCAGCCCCTTTCACGCCGGGTCGCGAGTTCGTGCCTGGGATGTGGCACTCCTTCGTGATCAATGGGCACACATTACCCCGAGGCCCCACGGGCATCGGGTTGAAGCGGCCCGAGCCTTCTGGTTCCCGGATTGGACCTCGCATCCGCTCGGCCGTAGACTGTCGGCCGCGGTTGAACCGTTGGCGGTAGCCTGCCCAAGGCGAGCCATCGGATCGGCTTAGGGTCGTAGCTCAATTGGTAGAGTAACGGTCTCCAAAACCGTCGGTTGGGGGTTCAAGTCCCTCCGGCCCTGCGCATGAAGTACGAAGGTCGACGAGTAATTGAAGTGAAGGCAAGGGAATGACGGAAACGGACGGCACGGTTGAGCGCAACAGCTCAACTCCCGCTGCACGCGCGAAGAAGAACATCTTCTCGCGGACAGCGCTGTTCGTGCGTCAGGTCGTTGCCGAGCTGCGCAAGGTCATCTGGCCGACCCGCAAGGAGCTCATCGCCTACACCACTGTCGTCCTGGTCTTCGTGCTGTTCATGGCCGGAGTCATCGCAGGCCTGGACTACGTCTTCACCAAGGGCGTGTTGTTCATCTTCGGATGACCATGCGCTGTTAGCCCTTCCCCGAACGAGGAGAAACCCGCTGTGTCCGAGCAGGACCTGAACGAAGTTGTGATCGAGTCAGTCAATGACGGCGATGTGATCGTCGCTGTCGTCGACCCAGAGCTCGAGGTCGTTGCTGAGGCCGTGGTCGAGGCTGAGGCGGCTCCTGAAGGCGAAGACGCAGTGGTCGTCGAGCTCGAGGAGGAGGTTGATCCGATCGAGGAGTTCCGCGAGCAGATGCGTCGCGCACCCGGTGACTGGTACGTCATCCACTCCTATGCCGGCTACGAGAACAAGGTGAAGCAGAACCTCGAGTCCCGCATCGTCTCCCTGAGCATGGAGGACTACATCTTCCAGGTCGAGGTGCCGATCGAGGAGGTCACCGAGATCAAGAGCGGCGTGCGCAAGCAGGTCAGGCGCAATAAGTTCCCCGGCTATGTGCTCGTCCGCATGGACATGACCGATGAGTCATGGGGTGTCGTGCGCCATACGCCAGGCGTGACCGGATTCGTCGGCCACGGACACCAGCCCTCGCCGTTGTCAGTTGATGAGGTCACGGCGATCCTGGCTCCGGCCCCCGAGAAGAAGGCGGGCACCACCACTGGTGCTGGCGGCAGCTCGAGCCCGAGCACCCCACAGATCACGGAGATCGACTTCGCCGTTGGCGATTCGGTCACCGTCGTTGATGGACCGTTTGCGACCCTGCATGCGACCATCTCCGAAATCAATATCGAGGCGCAGAAGGTCACCGGTCTGGTGGAGATCTTCGGTCGCGAGACTCCGGTTGAACTTGCCTTCAGCCAGGTCGTGAAGAACTAGCGACCACCCAGATTCCTGAAAGCGCCGCTTCCAGGTAACACCCACACGTAAGGACCCGAAACACCATGGCACCGAAGAAGAAGGTTGCCGGCCTGATCAAGCTTCAAATTCAGGCAGG
>JBAYUM010000122.1:0-6317 GCA_041675125.1 Candidatus Nanopelagicales bacterium | reverse complement strand
GCCTGGGACACCTCATTGAAGGTATTGCGCACGAGCAGCAGCGCGTCGACCGTGAGCATCCCCAGGGCGATGCGGTGAATGCCGACGACACTGATGGCGCGACGAGGTCGGGCATGACTGCCGAGAACTCGTAGGCCGTCGATGAATCCGCGCAGGACGCCAAGCAGCGAATCCCGCGCCAGATCCCCTGAGGGACCGAGAGCGAAGACCGCGATGCGCGTCGCGATCACTCCGGCCAGCACGAAGCAGACGGCTGCCAGGACCAGGATGAACTGGCTTCCGGCGTCGCCTCCACCGACCACGGAGCGCAGGGCCACTCCTGCGCCCGCACCTACTGCGGCTGCGATGGTTCCAGATGTAGGGCTGAGGGCGTTCGCGGTGACCAGGTCGCGTCCCTGCACCACATGGGGCAGCGATGCGGACAGCCCGGCGAGCACGAATCGCCCGACGCCCAGAACGAGCAGCACGGAGACGCCGAGAAGCGCTCCGTCGTTGCCCGCTGCGATGAGCAGCACGATCGGCAGCACGCCTATGGCCTTGATGAAGTTCGCGTAGACGAGCACGTTCCGTCGGCGCCACCGGTCAAGGAGGACTCCCGCGAAGGGACCGATGATCGAGTACGGCAGGAGCAGGATCGCGAAGGCGACTGCCACCTTGACTGCACTGGGCTGACGTTCGGGCGAGAACAGGACGAACGTCGCGAGTGAGGCCTGCACCAGGCCGTCGGCGAACTGCCCGACGAGCCGAACCGAGAACAGTCGTCGAAAGTCACGGGTGACGAGGAGTTCCCGCAGGGCAGCAAACCGTGTCACGTGCGCGACAGTAGTGCCTGGCGCAGTCATGCATGAGGCCCGACAGCAGGTTCGCTGTCGGGCCTCACCTACGAGGATCTGACTATCGGTCGATGCGTCCGGCGATGAAATCCTCGACTGCGTCGCGAGCCTCACTGTCGGTGTACTGCACTGGTGGGGACTTCATGAAGTAGCTCGACGCCGAAAGGATCGGTCCGCCGATCTTGCGGTCCATGGCGATCTTCGCTGCACGCACTGCATCGATGATGACGCCGGCGCTGTTCGGTGAGTCCCAGACTTCGAGCTTGTACTCAAGGCTGAGTGGCACGTCGCCGAATGCGCGACCCTCAAGGCGCACAAAAGCCCACTTGCGATCGTCAAGCCAGGCAACGTAGTCAGATGGCCCGATGTGGACATTGCGTGCGCCCAGGTCGTGCGAGAGCTGCGAGGTGACTGACTGGGTCTTGGAGATCTTCTTGGACTCAAGGCGATCTCGCTCGAGCATGTTCATGAAGTCCATGTTGCCGCCGACGTTGAGCTGGTAGGTGCGATCCAGGAGCACGCCGCGATCCTCGAAGAGCTTCGCCATGACGCGATGGGTGATGGTCGCGCCGACCTGGCTCTTGATGTCGTCACCGACGATGGGAAGGCCGGCGTCCTCGAACTTCTTCGCCCATGCCGGCGTGCCAGCGATGAATACCGGCAGTGCATTGACGAAGCCACAGCCCGCATCGATTGCACACTGGGCGTAGAAGCGCGCTGCGTCCTCTGAGCCGACGGGCAGGTAGCACACGACAACATCAACCTCGGCAGCCTTGAGGGCTGCGACGACGTCGACCGCTGTCTCATCCGATTCAGTGATGGTCTCGCGGTAGTACTTGCCGAGTCCGTCGAGCGTATGACCACGCTGAACGATGACGCCCGTTGGCGGCACGTCGCAGATCTTGATCGTGTTGTTCTCGGATGCGCCGATAGCCGCAGCCAGATCCTGGCCGACCTTCTTGGCATCGACATCGAAGGCAGCGACGAACTCGACATCGTGAACGTGATACTCGCCGAATTGCACATGCATCAATCCCGGGACAAACCCTTGCGGATCCGCGTCCTTGTAGTACTCGACACCCTGTACGAGTGATGCTGCACAGTTGCCAACGCCAATGATGGCGACGCGAACTGATCCCATGATTTCTCCTTGTTATTTGTCAGGTCGTGCTTTGGTGCTGAGCTTTTTCAGCGTTCTTTCGCTCAGTTGAAATGAGTTCGTTGAGCCAACGGACTTCGTGTTCGGCTCGATCGAGTCCGTGACTCTGCAATTCGAGGGTGTACGCGTCAACGCGATCACGTGAGCGAAGCATGTTCTCACGCAAGGATGCGACGCGTTCTTCCATCCGGGAGCGGCGACCCTCGAGGATGCGCACACGCACCCAGGCTTCAGTGCGACCGAAGAAGGCCAGATGGGCGGCAAAGCCCTCGTCCTCCCATGATTCGGGGCCAGCCTCGTTCACCCAGCGATCAAAGGCTTCCTTGCCGTCTCCGGTCAATGAGTAGACGACGCGCGAGCGACGGCCGCTGAGGGGTGGGGCGCTGCTCTCGGTTGCGGGAGTCACATGGACCTGCACGATCAGGCCGCGCTGCTCCAGGCGTCGCAGACAGGGGTAGAGGGATCCGAAGGACAGGGTGCGAAATGGACCCAGCACGGTATCCAGGCGCTTGCGCAGTTCGTACCCGTGAAGCGGCCCATCTCCGAGCATGCCGAGCACGGCAAACTCAAGGATGTCAGCACGCTTGCTCATGTCGCGAAGATATATCAAATCGATATATCCATGCAAACTCGTTCCGGCTGAAACTCAATCTAGACTGTCCGGATGGCTGGACCCCGGAAAACCGCGATCCGCGGCTCTGTCGTGCGCGGGCAGTCGCTCAAGCCGGGCAAGTCCGGCAAGGCTGAGCCGCCTGGCCCCACCGAGCCGATCAAGGATCCCACGGCACCGCGATCCCCGGTGGACTTCACCCTTCAGCGGCGGGCCTCCCTGCGCGCCTTCTTCAACGGGGGGATGCTCAGCAGCGAGTTCTGCGATGCGGATCCCTATCTGCTCAAGGCCGCCAAGTTCCACGGCGAATCTGCAGGTGGCACCTGCCCGGTATGTCGTGACCCTGACTTCCGCACGGTCACCTATGTCTATGGCGATCAGCTCGGACCCTATTCGGGACGGGTGCGCCAGGCGGCCGATCTGCCGGAACTGGCCCGGTCCTTCGGCGAGTTCAAGGTCTACGTCGTCGAGGTCTGCCAGCGTTGTCACTGGAACTTTTTGACCAAGACATACGTCTTGGGTGATGGAGTTCCGCGTCGTGCACCCCGCACGCCACGGGACCTCATCGAACTCGAAGGGAATACGTGACCCAGGGTCAGCGGGGTGGAGGCCAGCGCCCGCCAGCGCGATCAGGCAGTGGGCGGCCTGCTCCTGCGCGGCGACCGGCTCGCAAGTCCAAGCGCAAGCCGCGCCATTGGCTTCGACGCATCATCTTCGCCGGCATCGTCGTCGTCGTTCTCGGCATCGTCGGATTCATCATTGCGCTGTCCCTGACCACGATTCCCACTCCAAATGAGCTCTCCACCACACAGGCGACGATCGTCTACTACGCCGATGGCCAGAACGAGGTCGGTCGACTGGGTGATTCCTCCCGTCGCAGCGTTCCGTTGTCACAGGTGCCCGATCAGGTGCAGAAGGCGATCCTGGCTGCAGAGGATCGCGAGTTCTACAATCACGGTGGAATCTCTCCAGTCGGCTTCGTCCGGGCGCTGTTCAACAATGCCACCGGTGGCGCCACCCAGGGTGGGTCAACAATCACCCAGCAGTACGCCAAGAACGCCTTCCTGACGCAGGAGCGCTCGTGGAGTCGCAAGATCAAAGAAGCGCTGCTGTCCATGAAGATCGAGACTGTGCAGTCCAAGGATCAGATTCTCGAGAATTACTTGAACACGATCTATTTCGGCCGAAATGCCTACGGCATTGACGCGGCGGCACGCAGTTATTTCGGCAAGCCGGTCACTGATCTCACCCTGTCCGAGGGCGCCGCTCTGGCAGCCATCATCAACTCGCCCAATTACTACGCCCAGAAGGAGAACGTCAGTGCCCTGCGCGGGCGCTGGAGCTATGTGCTGGATGGGATGGAGAGCCAGGGATGGATCACCGCTGAGCAGCGGGCCAGGGCCAAGTTCCCCGATATCAACCAGGCAGTGAACGCAAACCGCCTGGGCGGGCAGACCGGCTATCTGTTGCAGGCCGTGAAGAATCAACTCGTCAGCCTGGGTTTCGACGACGCTGAGATCGAGGGCGGCGGCTTCCACATCGTCACCACGTTGGACAAGAAGGCACAGGACGCCGCTGTTGCCGCTGTCGAATCCGCTGGCCCGAAAGCTCGAACGAGAGGCCTGCGCATAGGCCTGGCGTCAGTGCGCCCGAACTCGGGCGAGATCGTTGCGCTCTACGGAGGCAAGGACTTCATCGAGGATCAGATCAACAACGCGACGCATCCGTTCGCACAGGCGGGCTCCACCTTCAAGCCATTCGCACTGGCTGCCGCGACCGAGAAGGACTACAACCTCAGCACCGTCTGGAACGGCAACTCGCCGAGCACTGTCAATGGCTACACCCTCACGAACTACAGCGACAAGTCGTATGGCCCGGTATCACTGCTCAAGGCGACCCTGCACTCGATCAACTCAGCGTATGTGCAACTCGAATCGGCGGTGGGCGTTGACCTGGTTGCCGATGCCGCAGTTCGTGCTGGCATTCCGTCCAACACGCCAGGCCTCAATCTCGACAAGCTCGACCTCACGTTCGTACTGGGCACGGCGTCACCTTCAGGCCTGGACATGGCCAATGCCTACGCAACCTTTGCCAACCAGGGTGCGCGCGCGTCGAGTTCCATCATCAAGCAGGTCGTCGGACCCAATGCCGGTCTTCTGTTCGAGTACCAGCCAACGGTCACGACTGAATTTGATTCCCGTGTCGCCAACACGGTCACGTATGCACTGGGCAAGAACGTGGAGAAGGGCACTGCCTTTGTCGCACGCGAGCTGGGTCGGCCGGCCGCAGCCAAGACCGGAACCACTGACGGAAACAAGAGCGCTTGGTTCGTGGGATACACGCCGCAACTGTCGACTGCTGTGCTCATGGCCAAGGAGAGAGGTGGGTTGCCAGTCTCGTTGTCAGGGACCGGAGGACTCAAGACCGTCACGGGCGGCTCATTCCCAGCTGCAATGTGGACGGCCTACATGAAGGCGGCACTGGCTGCCACCCCCGTCGTCCCCCTGCCTGATCCTCCGGAGTCAATCGGCGACAAGTGGAATTGCGCGGACCTGACTGCAAGCAATGGCGGCACACCTCCGCTGGGCTGCCCGAATGCCAATGCAACCGAGTTCGCTCCTGAGCCGATAGGCGAGGCGGGCAACGGTGACGTCTTCGGGAGCCCAGGGGCCTCCGTACAGCCGGTGCCAACGGGTGACGCGGCACCGCAGGTGATTCCAGGTGGAAAGCCGGGCAAGAACGTGGCGCCGAGCAAGACCGCAACGCCTTCGAAACCGCCTGCCAAGAATTCGACCAAGGGCAACGGTGACAGTGCTCCGGGATTCGCGGGTTAGCCGGTGACGCCTTGGCTGCCGACGCACGAAGACCCGCTCATTGCACAGAACAACGAGTTGGTAGGAGGTCCGGCTGGATCCCTGCGAAGGGAACGCCAGTACTGGTGGTCACCGATTCGCGTCCTTGTGATGCTCACCGCATTCGGGTACGCCCTGGGAATGTGGCTGGACTCATCCTGCCGCAACTCGCAGTGGGCTTCGCCTGAGCGGTACGAGCATCTCTGCTACACCGACATTCACCCGTTCTACACGATCAAGGGATTGGCTGACGGGCTGATTCCGTACCTCGGCAACGCCAACCCCGAGCAGATGATCGAGGCACCTGTGCTGGTGGGCATGTTCATGCAGATCTCCGCCACGATCACCAGGATGATCCATGGCATCTGGTCGCATGTGGATCCTTCGGTGCTCTTCTACGATGTCACTACAGTCCTGCTGTTCATCCTGCTGCTGATAACTGTCATTGCGACCTCGCTTGCGGCCAGGAATCGCCCGTGGGATGCGGCCATGGTCGCTCTTGCACCGATGATGATTCTTGCGGCGACCATCAGTTGGGATCTGCTCGCGATCTGCCTGGTGGCGCTTGCCTATCTTGCGCATCAACGCGACCGATTGATCGTTGCAGGGATCCTGTTGGGCATGGCGCTGTGCGCCGCTCACTATCCGATCGCGATCGTCCTCGCGATCGTCATCCTGTCGATGAGGACCAGGGAGTGGGCTGTCACCGGAAAGTTGATGGCCGTAACAGCAGTGACGTGGCTGCTGATCAATCTGCCGTTCATGCTGGTCCACTTCGATGGCTGGTCGATCATCTACCGGAAGCTGATTGACGGCGGCGCCGAGCTGGGCTCGGTCTGGTACGCCATCACGCAGATGGGTGG
>JBAYUM010000121.1:0-6406 GCA_041675125.1 Candidatus Nanopelagicales bacterium | reverse complement strand
TGCCATGATCATGGAAGCCGAGGCAGTCGAAGCAGCATTGCGTGGCGAGACGGGCGAGGGTTCATTGGACGGATATCTCTATCCCCTTGAGAACACCGATGACGTGCTCAGCATGGAGGATGCCGATGACGGCAGTGACGACCCCCGCCATGCCGGCGGTGAGGATCCTCGCTTTCCCGGGGAGTCGACTAAATGGCGTACAGCTGAAGAGGCGGCCATGCATGTTCAGGGCGAGCCTGAGAACGAGGAGGAACTGACACCCGAGGATGCCACGCTCCTGGGCATTGACCCCTACGACGATTGAGACTTCCTCGCGTCGGCACCGCGCAGTTTGCGAATTCCTGATCGCACCGGCCCGCCGAGCAGCATGCCAAGGATGAACATGATCGTCAGCACCAGCCACATCGACATGGTCAGGCTCCAGCCGAGGAACTTGATCGTGGCATCGGAGGTGTTCTGAGCGATGACGATCACCGCGATGACAAGAATGACCACCCCGATGATCATCCGGATATTGATCTTGGAACCGCTGGATTCATTCATATTGCTCCTTAGGAGAGTAATCCGCAGTGCGCGAGTGCCATGCGGACAAGACGATCCTGCCCACCGCTCATCTGCGACTGGAAGGACAGTGAGACTGCTTCGGTCGGGGTGACCCAGATGAGGTCGAGCGCATCCTGCGAGGGAGCGCAATCACCGTTGATCGGCACGATGAATGCCAGCGACACTGCATGCTGGCGAGGGTCATGGAAGCCCGTTACTTCGGGGTCGGGAAAGTACTCGATGACCGTGAACGGCTGCGGTGAGGCCGGAATGCTCGGCAATGCCATCGATCCGAGATCCTTCTCCAGGTGGCGCAGCAGGGCATCGCGGACACGCTCTCCATAGAGCACCCGCCCTGAGACCACCGCACGGCTGATGCTGCCGTCCGGCAGCACACGCAACAGGAGTCCGACCTCGCTCACCTGGCCGGCGGCATCAACACGCACCGGGACCGCATCGATGTACACGATCGGCAGCCGGTCACGCGCAGACTGCAGTTCAGCCTCGGCGAGCCAGGCCGATTGCGTGTCGAGCATGTCGCTCACATGACCCCCTTCGTTGAGGCCATCATGCCGGGGAGGATGACGAACAGTCGTCATTGTGGGTACGTTGCGAGCATGGGAATTCCACCGAGCCACAGCGAGCCGACCCGGCCGGACGGCCAGCCCTTCGCCCTGGCCAAGTCCGATGAGGACTGGCGCCAGGCACTCACCCCCGATGAGTACTACGTCCTGCGGCAGTCCGGCACCGAGGCGCCATTCGTCGGCGAGTACACCGACACGACGACCGAGGGTGTCTACGCCTGCAAGGCCTGCAACGCGGAGCTGTTCCGCAGTACGACGAAATTCGATTCCCACTGCGGCTGGCCGAGTTTCTATGCCCCTCTGGCCCAGGATCGGGTGATCTACCTCGATGACATGAGCATGGGCAGCAAGCGCACTGAGGTGCGCTGCGCCGCCTGCGGCTCGCATCTGGGCCATGTGTTCGAGGGCGAGGGCTACGGGACCCCCACGGACCTTCGCTACTGCATCAACTCGATCGCCCTGCGCCTAGCCGAGTGACCTGTACGGCGAGTCCCCCACCCATGCGCGCACTTGCCGAATAGCCTGTTGGCATGCGATCGCTCTCCGCGAATGACCATGCCTTCGAGGTGGCTGTTGCGCGCATTCGCACGGTCAGCGTGCGGCCCGAGTTCGAGCTCGAGGAGGGCCCTGCACCGAGCCGACTGGCGCCGTTCACCCTCGCCCTGACTGCCGACTCCAGCTCCGACGAGGACTTGGCAAGCGGTCGATTCGTCCTCCTGCACGACCCGGACGGAGTCGATGAGTGGGAGGGAACCTTCCGGGTGGTCGTATTCGTGCGCGCCTCGCTCGAGTCCGATCTCATCGATGATCCGCTGCTGCACGAGGTCGGCTGGAGCTGGCTCACTGAGTCCCTGGAGTCCAGCGGCTGCGAATGGCTGCAACTTGGCGGAACCGTGACGCGCAATTCGGGTCGCTCCTTCGGCACCATGATCGACCGCCCAACTGATGGCTACTTGGAGATGCGTGCCTCGTGGACTCCATCGGTTGCATCAGGTGAGGTCGCTGCCGTGATGGACTGCCACCTGCGAGCCTGGCTGCGTCTCCTCGATCACGCCGCTGGCCTGCAGCCCCTGCCCGATGACGTCGCGCATGTCATGCAGTCGCGATTGCGAGCGCATCGTTAGTGGACACCCTGGCTACACGAGTGCCTGAGCGCGAACCCCGTGACGGCGTACCCGACATCATCACTACCGCAGAGGCGCTCAAGGCGTATGCCGAGCAACTCGCATCAGGCACCGGCCCAGTGGCCCTCGATGCCGAACGAGCCTCAGGCTTTCGATACAGCCAGCGTGCGTATCTGATCCAGGTGCGTCGCGATGGGGCTGGCACGGCACTCATCGATCCGATCGCGGTACCCGACCTCACTGCGCTGTCACTGGCCATGCGCGATGCGCCCTGGATCCTGCATGCGGCCACCCAGGACCTGCCCTGTCTTGCCGAATTGCAGCTGTTCCCCAATGAGCTGTTCGACACCGAACTGGCCGGCAGGCTGCTGGGTCGCGAGCGGGTCAGCCTGGGAGCCCTCGTCGAGTCCGAGCTCGGCGAGATCCTGGAGAAGGGTCACGGAGCAACTGACTGGTCCGTTCGCCCGCTGACCTCGGCTCAACTGCGGTATGCCGCACTGGATGTCGAACTGCTGGTCGAATTGCGCGAAGTGCTCGAGGCCGAACTGGCCACGGCAGGCAAACTCGAGTGGGCCGAACAGGAGTTCGCTGCCCTGCTGGAGTTCAAGCCCAAGGACCGCGGTAATGAGCCCTGGCGGCGCACATCAGGGCTGCACAGGATTCGCAAGGAGTCCGCCCTGGCCGTGGTGCGAGAGCTCTGGAATGCACGTGACGCCATTGCACGTCGTGAGGACATCGCCCAGGGCCGCATCCTGCCCGATGCCGCCATTGTTGCGGCGGCCACCGCCATGCCGACAACCTCGGTGGCCTTGGGCGCCCTGCCGGAGTTCAGCGGCCGTGGCCAGACCCGGCGTCGCGCCGACTGGTGGTCGGCCATCGAACGTGCGATGGCCCTGCCCGAGTCCGACTGGCCTGCCAGCGCCGCTCCAGTTGAGGGACCCCCACCGCCCCGCACCTGGAGCTCGAAGAATCCCGAGGCTGCGCTGCGGCTGGAGGTCGTACGTGAGGGGCTTCGTGAGATCTCGGAGCGGGTCGCCATTCCTGTCGAGAACCTGCTCACCCCAGAATTCGCCAGGCGCCTGTGCTGGGAACCGCCGCAGGATCTTGGCACCGAGAGCATTCAGTCACTGCTCGCCGGTTTCGGTGCCCGCCCGTGGCAGGTCGAACTCACCACCCCCGTCTTCCTCATGGGGCTGCCGACTACTGCTTAGCGGCCTCTTGTGACACCGGATCGACATCAGTGTCGACCGCCACGGCCTCGACGATCTGACGCGAGATGTCCTGGGGGGTGATGCCGAGCGCCTTCAGCAGGTCATCGCGCTTGCCATGCACCAGGAACTCATCAGGGATGCCGATATTGCGAACCGGTACATCGACATTGGCATCGCGAAGTGCCTGGCTCACTGCCGATCCGACGCCGCCGGTACGCATGCCGTCCTCGATGACGATGACCAGGTGGGCCTTGCTGGCCAAGGAAGTGACGGCAGTCGGCACAGGCTTCACCCAGCGCGGATCGACCACAAGGCTGCCGATGCCCTGTGCCTGCAGACGGTCAGCGACCTCGCAGGCAAGACCGGCGAAGGAGCCGACACTCACGATCAGCACGTGTTGATCGCCGTACTCGGCGAGCACATCGACCTGGTCGACCGCGCGTAGCGCCGGGATCTCCCTCGGCAGTGCACCCTTCGGGAACCGCACCACGGTAGGCGCATCGTCGACCTGGATCGCCTCGCGCAATTGGGCCCGCAGGCTCGGCTCATCTCGTGGTGCGGCGATGCGCAGCCCCGGGACGACCTGCAGCATCGAGAGGTCCCAGACCCCGTTGTGGCTTGCGCCGTCGTCGCCCGTGACGCCTGCGCGATCGAGCACGAAGGTGACTCCGGCACCGTGCAGGGCACAGTCCATCAGCACCTGATCGAAGGCACGGTTCAAGAACGTGGCATACATGGCGACCACTGGGTGCAGTCCGCCATAGGCCAGCCCAGCGGCACTCGTGGTCGCATGCTGCTCGGCGATGCCGACGTCGAAGGTGCGATCGGGGAAGCGATCGGCGAAGGCATTGAGCCCTGTCGGACCGAGCATCGCAGCGGTGATGGCCACGACATCCGAGCGCTCGCGCCCAACGGCAACCAGCTCATCGGCGAACACCGAGGTCCAGGTCGGGCCTGAGGTGGAAAGCGGCTTGCCGGTGTCAGGATCGATGATGCCAACGCCATGGAAGCGATCGGCGTCATCAGCCTCTGCCGGCGCGTAGCCACGGCCCTTCTCAGTGATCACGTGGACGATGACCGGGCCGTCGAACTCCTTGGCACGGCGCAGCGCCCACTCGAGCTCGGACTCGTCATGGCCGTCGACGGGGCCGATGTACTTCAGGCCCAGATCCTCGAACATCCCCTGCGGCGCCATGATGTCCTTGACGCCCTTCTTCATGCCATGCAGGGTTCCGTAGGCCGGCTTGCCGACCACGGGGGTGCGATGCAGGATGCGCTTGCCCCAGGACATGAACTTCTCGTAGCCGCGGGTCGTGCGCAGGGTCGAGAGATGGTGGGCCAGGCCGCCGATGGTCGGCGAGTACGAGCGCTCATTGTCATTGACCACGATGACCACTTGCCGGTCAGATCCGGCGATGTTGTTCAGGGCCTCCCAGGCCATGCCGCCCGTGAGGCCGCCATCGCCGATGACTGCCACGACATGCTGCTGCCCCAGGAGTCCGCGCAGCTCCCAGGCCTTGGCCAGTCCATCGGCGTACGACAGGGCAGTGGAGGCATGCGAGTTCTCGACGATGTCATGCTGGCTCTCGGCTCGGCTGGGGTATCCCGAGAGCCCACCTGCCTGGCGAAGCTCGTCGAAGCCTGCCATGCGACCGGTGAGGATCTTGTGGACATAGGACTGATGCCCGGTATCCCAGATGAGGGCGTCATCAGGCGAATGGAAGACCCGGTGCAGGGCGATGGTGAGCTCGACGACGCCGAGATTGGGCCCCAGGTGCCCGCCCGTTGCCGAGACCTTGGCGACCAGGAAGGCGCGGATCTCGGATGCCAGCAGTGGCAGCTGCTCTGGGGTGAGAGCCCGCACATCGCGTGGATCACGGATACGGGTCAGAAGACTCACCCGCTCAGTCTAAGCCCCTCGACTCCGGGTCATCGGCGCTGCAACGCGGCAACCACCAGGTCGAGTTCACGCACCAGGGCCACCAGCCGGGCCCCTTCTGCAGCGATCGCCTGCTGGGCGATCTCCAGCGCCTTGGGATCAAGGACTGGGGCCAGTTCGGTGCGGGCCTGGCCATAGGCCAGCCGCACGCCTCCGAGCGCCCCGGTGACATAGGCCTGCAGATAGACCGCAAGCGCGACCGGGTATTGGCGCAGCACTGACTGGCGCAATTCCGCCGGTCCCTGGTCGAGCAGCCAGGCGACTGCCCGTTCCTCGAATGCCTCGTGCTGTGGCGGGACCAGAGCTCGGGGCCAACCCGGCGTCATGGCCTAGAGCAGCGAGCGCAGGACGTACTGAAGGATGCCGCCGTGACGGTAGTAGTCGGCCTCGCCAGGGGTGTCGATGCGCACCAGCGCAGTGAACTCGACGACCGAGCCATCCTGCTTGACGGCTTCGACAAGAACCTCGCGCGGCGTGACTCCGTCGTTGAGAGCGGTGACGCCCTTGACCGTGATGGTCTCCTCGCCGCTCAGCCCGAGGGTCTGCGCATTCGCGCCCGCCTGGAACTGCAGCGGCAGCACCCCCATGCCGATCAGGTTCGACCGGTGAATGCGCTCATATGACTCAGCGATCACCACGCGCACACCCAGGAGCGCGGTGCCCTTGGCGGCCCAGTCGCGACTTGATCCCGATCCGTACTCCTTGCCCGCAAGGATCACGAGCGCAGTCCCGTTCGCTGCATACGACTGCGCGGCGTCGTAGATGGGAACCACAGGCTCGTCAGGGTTGGTCAGATCGACGGTGAAGCCGCCTTCGACGCCATCGAGCATCAGGTTCTTCAGCCGGATATTGGCAAAGGTGCCGCGAATCATCACCTCATGGTTGCCTCGGCGGGAGCCATAGGAGTTGAAGTCAGCACGATCGACACCATGTTCGGCAAGGTACGTGCCGGCCGGGCTGTCGGCCTTGATGTTGCCCGCAGGCGAGATGTGGTCCGTGGTGACC
>JBAYUM010000120.1:0-6409 GCA_041675125.1 Candidatus Nanopelagicales bacterium | reverse complement strand
GTCGCATCGCTTCCACCGGGAGTTGGGGCCAGCGACTACACGGGGCAACAGATCTACTATCGGTCCATCCAGCAGCGCAGCGATGACTACCTCACCATCCTTGACTATCTGTGGCGCTGGGACACCGACTGGTTCTGGTGCTCACGGGCATTCGGCGCCCAGCAGCCTGCTATCCGACGCCTGTGGCCCAGATCGAGGCTGCGCAGCGATGTCTACTGGAAGCTCATCGCCCTGGACCAGAAGCACGACGTGTCGGGAAAGATCAATGCCCTGCAACGCAAGCCTCAGCGCGAGGCCGTCGTGCAGGACATTGAAGTGCCAGTGGACAGACTGCCCGACTTTCTCGGCTTCTTCCACCGCGAAGTGGGGATCGAACCCATCTGGATCTGCCCCCTGAAGCAACGTGATCCCAGTGCGCGCTGGCCCCTGTACGAGTTCGACCCTGACACCTTGTACGTCAATGTCGGGTTCTGGTCGAGCGTTCCTGTTCCACCCGGCGGCGATCCACGCACAGGTGAGATGAATCGACGAATTGAGGCCGAAGTGACCAAACTCGATGGTAGAAAGTCGTTGTACTCGACCGCGTTCTACGATCGGGATACGTTCTGGTCGATCTACGGTGGCTCTGAGTATCCGGCGCTCAAGGATCGGTATGACCCGCAAGGTCGGCTGCTGGGACTGTACGAAAAGGTGGTGGAGCAACGATGAAACTCGCCGAAGTGTTCACGGCTGTCGTTCCTCAGGAGCGCGGCGTCGCCTTTCGAGCCTACGACGGCTCGACCGCTGGTCCTCCAGATGCCGAGGTCACGCTGGAATTGCGCACCCCCCGCGGGGCCCAGTACATCGCATCGGCACCGTCACAACTGGGTCTTGCCCGCGCGTACGTCAGCGGAGACCTTGAGATCATCGGCGACACGTACAAGGCATTGGCCAGGCTCTACCCACTCGACACCTCGCACCTGTCGGTCAAGGACAAGGCACGCCTGGCCAAAGAACTACTGCCCTACATCATGTCGCGTCCGGCGCCACCACCCCAGGAGCGCAGGCTCTCTGGACGCCGACATTCCAGGCGTCGCGACGCCGATGCCATCCATCACCACTATGACGTCTCGAACCTGTTCTACAGCTGGGTCCTTGGGCCATCGATGGCCTACACCTGCGCAGTGTTTCCGTACGAGGGTGCCTCACTCGAAGTCGCGCAGGAGACCAAGTTCGACCTCGTGTGCCGCAAGCTCGGCCTGCAGCCGGGCATGAGGCTGCTGGATGTCGGCTGCGGCTGGGGAGGCATGGTGCGCCATGCCGTCAAGCACTACGGAGTCAGCGCGATCGGTGTCACCCTGTCCGAGCAGCAGGCGAACTACGGACAGCAGGCCATCGAGCGCGACGGCCTCGCGGATCGCGCACAGATCCGCTTCAGCGACTACCGGGATCTGCCTGAGTCCGACTTCGATGCCGTGTCCTCGATCGGGCTCACTGAGCACATCGGGCGCGCGAACTACCCTTCGTACTTCTCATTCCTCCTGGCAAGGCTCAAGCCCGAGGGCCGCATGCTCAACCACACGATCACACGACCGGATGACTCCGAGCCAACGCACTACCGCACGTCATTCATCAATCGCTATGTGTTCCCTGACGGTGAGCTATCGGGTCCTGGACACATCATGAGCACCATGAACGCCGCCGGATTCGAGATCCGTCATGAGGAGAACCTGCGCGAGCATTATGCGCTGACCTTGAAGCACTGGTGCGAGAATCTCGATGCGCACTGGGACGAGGCAGTCGCTGAGGCGGGCCTAGGCACAGCGCGCGTCTGGAGGCTCTACATGGCAGCGTCGCGGCTCGGTTTCGACTTGAACACCATTCAGCTCCATCAGACGCTTGGGGTGAAGCTCGGCGATGCATACAGGTCGGGCATGCCGCTGCGCATGCAACTCGATGTGGCCTGAAGCAGGCTACGTCTGAACGAGGACATGCTGGGCGAGCTCGTCATTGAGCTCGGTGTACTCCCCTGCGCTGCCGATCGTGATCAGGCCTTCGTTCCTGGCCACCATCACTGCTGCCCCCGGCACCGCCCCGACACGCTGCAGGGCGATCATCGTCATCGCGCTCTCCTGCACCGGTTCGGCAATGCGGCGGATGATCACCCTGGTGGCCTGGCTGGTGACCACCTCGCTCAAGGGACTCATGTCACCATCGTCGATCGCTGACAGGTGCTGCTCCGGATTCAAGGTGTCCAGGCCAGGGATCGGATTGCCATAGGGCGAATGGGTGGGGTTGTCGAGGAGCTCCATCAGTCGCTGCTCCACTGGCTCGCTGATGACATGCTCCCATCGGCAGGCCTCGGCATGGACGTCCTCCCAGGGCAGCCCCAGCACGGTGACCAGCAGGCACTCGGCCAACCGATGCTTGCGCATGACGCGGACTGCCGCAGCTCGTCCCGCAGGAGTGAACTGCAATTGGCGATCGGCCGTGACCACCACGAGACCATCGCGCTCCATCCGGGCGACGGTCTGCGACACGGTGGGTCCACTCTGATGGAGTCGCTCGGTGATGCGGGCGCGCATGGGCGCCACGCCCTCCTCCTCGAGCTCGAAGATGGTGCGCAAGTACATCTCGGTCGTATCGATCAGTGCACTCATCACCCCTCCTGTCCCACTCGCAACTTAGGTAAGCCTCACCCTATGCCAGGGCGACGGGCTTGGGGAGCGCCCTCCTCGCCCTACGCCGATCAAGCAATTCGCCAGGCATGAGGCGCCCGCCACGTACGATGGTCCGCTATGCCGACCTTTTCCGTTGTCTCGATGAAGGGCGGAGTCGGCAAGACCTCGGTAACCCTGGGCCTGGCAAGCGCAGCCTGGAGCAGGGGCGATCGCGTGCTGATCATCGACCTGGATCCGCAGGCCAATGCCACTATGGGACTTCGCATCGAAGCACCGCGGTTCACGGTCAATGACGTACTGGCCGATGCACGGCCTGGAGTCGCCGTCGATGCAGTTCAGATCTCGCCCTGGGGTGAGAACGTGCATGTCCTGGCGTCCGAACGCGCACTCGAGCACCGCAACACAGTCGAGGGCAGGCATTCATCACTGCGGCTGCGCGCTTCACTTGCCAGCCTGCCGAGGTCGTATGACATGGTGATCATCGATTGCCCTCCCTCACTCGGTGAGCTCACGCGCAATGCCCTGAGCGCCAGTGACTCAGCACTCATCGTGACCGAGCCGGGATTCTTCGCCCTGCGCGGCGCAGAGCAGGCCATGGAAGCAGCAGAAGTCATCCGCAGCTCAACGAATCCGCTCATGCGTGCAGAGGCCATCGTGATCAACAAGGCACGCCCGTCTGTTGCCGAGCAACGCCACCGCATCGCCGAGCTGCGATCGATCTACGGCGATCTCGTGAGCGAGATCATCGTGCCCGAGCGCAATGCCATTGCGCAGGCCGAGGCGGCCGGCATGCCGATCCACGCCTGGGACTCACCGGCTGGCGCTGAACTGAGCAAGGTGTTCGACGCGCTCTACGACGAGATCATGCCCATGCGCCTATCCACGGAGGTCCTGCGATGACCAATGCGAAGCCTGCGTTTGATCCGACGCCAAGGCCCGCCCTGACCCGGGCGAGCGATGCCATCTGGCACCCCACCCTGCCCAGGGACCACGAGGAACGCGCGCCACTGAGCTCAGGCGCCACCTCGGATGCGCTGCTTGGTCCCAAGGAGGACAAGCTGGTGGAGCTCACGATCGAGCTCCCGAAATCGCTGCGCAAGGCGCTGCGCAAGGAATCCGAGGAGCGCGGACTCACGATTGATCAGCTCATCGCGATGCTCGTGCGCAACTACCTGAAGCGATAGCTTCTCCCCACCTACGGCGAAAGCCGTTCGATCGCCCAGGCGCCCGGATCGGCGCAGCTGCCACTTCGCCCGACCCTGCGAAAGCGAAGGCGATCATGCAGTCGCGATGGCCTGCCCTGCCAGAACTCCACGGTCTCGGGCACGAGCAGCCAGCCTCCCCAGAAGTCAGGCATCGGCACCAGGCCGGGGTACCGCAGTTCGGCATCGGCGAAGCGCTCATCCAGGATCCCTCGGTCGGCGATGACCGCCGACTGCTCGCTTGCCCAGGCCCCAAGCTGGGATTCGCGAGGACGGGAATCGAAGTACTCGTGCGCCTCGGCCCGGCTGATGGCTTCGACTCGTCCGACAACACAGACCTGACGGTGCATGGCCAGCCAGGGGAACACGCAGGAAGCCTGCGGATTCTCGCTGATCTCTCGGCTCTTCCGCGAGCCCAGGTTGGTGTAGAAGATGAACCCACGCTCGTCGGCGTTCTTCAGGAGCACGGTGCGGCTGCTGGGCTGTGCCTGGCTCGTCGCCGTGGCCAGCACCATGGCATTGGGCTCGGTCACGCCCGCCTCGATGGCCTCCTCAAGCCAGCGGGTGAAGGCATCCAGGGGGCTGGCTGGCAGATCGCCCTCCTGGAGGTGACCGGAGTCATAGTGCACCCGCAGTCCCGCTAGCCGAGTTGGCTCACTTGCGGGGTTCTCTAGACTCATACCTGCATCCCACCACGGGTGCCCCATGAACGCCCGCCATTCGGCTGCTGTGTTCGATGGGCTCTTCGCAACAAGCCTATGGAGTGTTCAGTGTCCGACAACATCCAGATTCCTGCCGACCTGCTGCCAGTCGACGGTCGCTTCGGCGCTGGCCCGTCGAAGGTGCGCAAGGAGCAGGTCGATGCCCTCTCCTCGATGTGGCAGACCTATCTGGGCACGAGCCATCGTCAGAAGACGGTGAAGTCCCAGGTGGGCCGGTTGCGTGCCGGTCTTTCCGAGCTCTTCTCCCTCCCCGACGGCTATGAGGTCGTGCTGGGCAACGGCGGCTCCACCGCATTCTGGGATGCAGCAGCCTTCGGCCTCATTCGTGATCGCGCGCAGTTCCTCTCCTTCGGTGAATTCGGCGCCAAGTTCGCCAGCGGGGTCAAGGACGCGCCCTTCCTCGGCGAACCGACCATCATCAAGTCAGAGCCAGGAGATGCCCCTGCGTTCCTGGCCCAGGCCGGTGTCGACGCCTACTGCTCCCCGCACAACGAGACATCGACCGGTGTCGCCGTGACACCCAAGCGAGTGGCCGGCGCGGACGCCGACGCACTCATGATCATCGACGCCACCTCCGGCGCCGGCGGCCTCATGGTCGATGCCAAGGAGTTCGACACCTATTACTTCGCGCCCCAGAAGAGCTTCGGCTCCGACGGCGGACTGTGGTTCGCCCTGATGTCCCCAGCAGCCATAGCCCGCGTCGCCGAGATCAAGGCAAGCGGTCGATGGATCGCTCCCTTCCTCGACCTGCAGACCGCGATCGACAATTCAGTCCAGGATCAGACATACAACACTCCTGCGCTCGCGACCATCCTCATGATGGCCGAGCAGGTCGACTGGTTCAACGGCAACGGTGGCCTCACCTGGTGCGCCGCGCGCACGTCGACATCCTCAAGCGTGCTGTACGAATGGGCAGAGACGAACCCTCTCGCAACTCCGTTCGTGGCAGACCCAGCCAAGCGTTCCGGTGTCGTCGCAACGATCGACATCGACGACTCCATCGATGCAACGGCGATCTGCAAGGCACTGCGTGCCAACGGCATCGTCGACACCGAGCCATACCGCAAGCTGGGTCGCAATCAGTTGCGCATCGCGGTGTTCCCCTCCGTCGATCCCGATGATGTGCGCGCGCTGACTCGCTGCATTGACTTCGTGATTTCAGAGCTTTCGTGACGACCGCGTCGGCTCGGCCACGGCGCGACCGGCCGACGTGGATCTGCTACCTGCAGAACGGCTTCTTCGCCTGGTTCATCTACGCCTTCGGAGCAACCCAGGCGCTGCTTCGCGATGAGCAGGGCACGACCAGGTCCATAGCCGCACTCCATGGCACCTTCCTTGCCACGGGCAGCCTGGTGGGGTCCCTGCTCGCAGGACGGGCTCTCATGCACTGGGGACGTGGAGTCGTCATGCGCGTCGGTGGCATCGGCGCCATCATCGGCATCGTCATCTACACAACGCCGAACGGCACCTTTCCTGTCACCTTGGCAGGCGCCTTCATTGCCGCGATGTGCGGTTCGTTCTTCGTCTCGGCCTTGAACGCCTTCGTGATGGACCATCAGGGCGAGGCCGGTCCGAGCGCTCTGATCGAGGCGAACGCCGTCGCAGCGTTTCTGGGACTCCTGGCACCACTGGCCATCGGTGTGGCGACGGCCACCGTGCTCGGCTGGCGCGCAGGTGTGTGGGTGGCAGTCGGGGCCCTTGTCATCGTCGAGTTCGCGCGAGGTCGCAGTCTGACGCAGTACCGCACCGCAGCCAGCGAACTGGCTCACGAGCAGCGGGACAAGATGCCACGTGAGGTCTACTGGAGCCTGGCACTGTTCATGTG
>JBAYUM010000119.1:0-6492 GCA_041675125.1 Candidatus Nanopelagicales bacterium | reverse complement strand
AGCTCTCGCTGATCACATCAGCAAGACCCCGACGGGAACCCAACCAAGTCGCATATGCACGCTGAAGAGCCACTGACGCAAGGGCCGCGGCAATCTCGCATTGCGCATCTGGAGCATGCAGTGCCCGACGTGCCGCAAGGGCATGCGCGACGGACCCATCATGCTGTCGCCTCGCAAGTGCTTGTTGCCCCATGAGGGCAGTGGAGCCCTCCAAAGCCTGGTAGAAGAGCCGGATCCTGGATTTGAGCGGCGTGACCATTGGCGTCAGCGAGATGGTCGTGGCAGCCAGCGCCTCAAGATCACCACGGTCGGCTGGCTGTTCGGGCAGGCTGCGCACGATCGCGTCGTTGAAGGCATCGCCGCCGAAGAACAGCACTCGCTCCTTGGTCTCGAAGTAGCGAAAGAACGTGCGTGGTGACACCCCGACCATTGCGGCGATCTCGTCGACCGACGTGGCCTCGTACCCGCGCATCGCGAAGAGCTCGAGTGCCGCGTCGATCAACGCCTGCCGGGTCTGCGCCTTGTGCTCGCTGCGGCCGTCGACTGCGAACACAGTCGTCATGAATCGACTGGCCGGAAGAGTGGCACCACGAAGTCTCCGCCGGGCAATGGCTCCAGCACAGTTCGCACAGGCATCCCGCATGCGATATCCGCGTGGTCGATGCCGACGATGCGTCCAGGCAGTCGAAGCCTCTGCTGCTCTGCGAGTTCGATCACCCCGACCGCATACGGCAGGTCATCCAAGTACCCGGGCACCGCTGGGTGCCATTGCACGATGAATGAATAGACGGTGCCAAGTCCGGAGACCTCCTCGAAAGCCGTCAGCCCCGCACAGGAACGGCAGCGTTCCAACGGCGGCTGGTGCCAGAGCCCACAGTCCTGGCAGCGACACATAGCCAGCCGTCCTTCAGCAGTCGCCTGCCAGAATGGTGCCGTGTCGGTGTCCGGTCGTGGCTGGACAGGCACCGAGGCCATGTCGCTCATAGCGGCTCCGTTCCGTAGATGAGTGCGCCGCCGTATGGACCGGCGCCAGAGGTCACCAATGCAGTCTCCGCCCCCGGGACCTGTCGACTGCCAGCCTCGCCACGCAATTGCAGCACCGCCTCGTAATGATGATTCATGCCGTGGATATACCCCTCGGAGAGCAGGCCGCCATGCGGATTGACGACCACGTCGCCCCCGTATGTGGCCTGGCCGGTTCGGAAGAAGTCGCCGACCTCGCCCTTCTCGCAGAAGCCGAAGTCCTCGAAGGTCGCCATCACCGTGAAGGTGAAGCAGTCGTACATGCATGCCACATCGATTTCGGAGGCGCTCATGCCCGTGCGCGCCCAGAGCTTTCTCGCAGTGTCCCGCGAGAACATGCTGGTCATGTCATCCCATTGATCGACTGATCCTCCGAAGCGATTGGCATCTGCTGCGCCGAGAATATGGATCGGCTTATGCGGCAAATCCTTTGCACGGTCAGTTGTCGTGAGCACGATGGCAACAGCGCCATCGACCTCATACGTGCAGTCGAAGAGCCGGAACGGCTCGCTTATCCAGCGGCTGTTCATGTAGTCATCCAAGGTGATCAGCGATTGGCCGACCGCATGCGGGTTGTTGGAGGCATGCTCGCGCTGCTGAATGGCTATCGCACCGAGGTCCTCGCTCGTCGAGCCGTACTCATACTGGTGCCGACGCGCAAACATCGCGAACCATTGCGGTGGCACGAGATATCCGTGGGGTCCTGCGAACTGCGACTCATCAGCTGCCTCGACCCTGCCCGTCGCTCGACCGTAACGGGTGTCCGAGCCAAGCACGCGGTAGGCAACGACGACATCTGCCTGTCCGGAGAGAACCGCTGACGCAGCCGAGGTCACAGTCGTCGTGACGATGTTGCCGCCACCGGCGATGCTCAGGCTCCAGCCGAGATCTTCCACGCCGACGGCGTAGGCCACTTGGCTCGGCGTTGCCGAACCGGCAGTGCCGAAGCACGTCATGCCATCGACATCAGCTGCAGTCAATCCACAGTCAGCAAGCGCATCGCGAACTGCCTCAGCCGCCATGGCCAAGGGCGTGCGACCCGACTTGCGCACGTACTTGGTGCGGCCTATTCCCACGACCGCTGCGCCTTCCAATGTGCGATTCATCCGTCACTCCTTCAAGGTCGACAAGCCCGGAGCACTCGTTCTGTCAGTTGGCTGACAGAAGTTGACGGTACCTGCATCGAACCCGCGCGTCTCCTGAATCCCTGGATTCCCGGGGGCCTTCGTCACGCTCCGCGCACTTTCCGACGCTGGTGCGAATATGGAAGTGGCGGACACCCGAGAGCGTCCGCCACTTCCTCTTGTCTCGCAGCGACTATCCGCCCAGGACAACCTTGCCTGTTGCCGTGTCGATGATCTTGCCGCCACACGTCGCCTTCGCATCGGGAACCAGGTCGGTGCCCTTGGCGATCATGTACCAGGTACAGGTTGCCGGGTTGCCGTTCGGCATGAGGCCTGGCCCCTTGAAACTGATCTTCTCCGGAAGCAGTCCGTTGCCGTCGTAGCTGGTAACGTTGCGCAGGTTGTTGATGAACGACGCACGCGTCGGGCACTTGCCCGCAACCTTCAATCCCTTGATCAGCAGGTCAGCGCCGAGGAAGCCCTGGGGAGCAGCCGATGAATAGGGATTCAGGCCAGCAGCCTTCATGCCTGCTGCGAAGGTCTTGACCGCGCGGTTGTTCACGCCCACCGGCACGGTGCCGTAGTTCGTGCCCAGGGCGCCATCGAGTGCGCCATTGGCACTCTTCAGCGACGCAGGGTCTGAAAGGCCCACGATGCTGACACCCTTGAGGTTGACGCCCTGCTGCTTCAGCGCCTGCATGATCGAGATGCCACCGTCGATGAAGCCGACGATGATCGCACCATCGGCGCCGGCGTTCTTGATCCGCAGCGCAGTTGACGTTGCATCGTGCGTGCCCTGCGGCTCATCTGCGATGCGCAGCACCTGGGTGATGCCACCCACATACGGGATGAGCGCTGCGGTGGCATTGCCCGAGGCCGAGGCACCCGTGCTCACGTGGTTGATGTTGGCGATCTTGGTGACGCCCATCTGCTTCAACTTCTCGAGCACGCCCGTGCCGGCAAGTGCCGGGTTCGACGAGGTGGTCGCACCGTTGTCACCGAAGGCGTTGCGGTCGGTGCCGAAGGCCGGGTTCGAGAAGCCGGTGACGGGAATGCCATTGTCCTTCAGGGTCGCATACATCGCAGTGGTGTTCGTCTGAGCGGTGAGGCCGAAGACGTTGTCCGACTGGATGGCCTTCTGCACCTGGGAGATCTGCGTGGCGGCATTCGAGCCGTCGTCGTAGACCTTGTACAGCAGCTTGCGTCCATTGACACCGCCCTTGGCGTTCTCCTGGTCGATCCGCAGTTGTGCAGCCTCGGAAGAGCCGAGATAGTTCGCCGCAGCAGGACCGGTCTTCGGTCCGATCCAGCCAAGGTTGATGGTCGTCGGCGTCACACCCGGAGTCGCCGGGCAGGATGCGTTGTTCTTCACAAGGCCTGGCGGGGTCGTCGGAGCCGCCCCAGCGCTTGTTGCAATCATGGCAAGCAGCAGCGAAGCGCTGGCTCCTGTGGCAACGGCGAGCGAGCGTCGTCGTGCGCGATTATTTGCGTGCATTCAAAGCCTCCTACCAAACTCGTCCATCGCCCAATGCGAAGACGGCTCTAACGCAGTCATGACAGCAGAGCAGATGACCTAATTCACAGAGCTGAAGGTTCTTCGTTATGGATTCGTTACGCATCTTGCGGACAAAGGGCGCAAATCTGATTGCAGGACCCCCGCGAATTACTCCAGGCAGGTTTCGTCCGCTACTCCCTCGTCGCAAGCACCATCCGCCAGACGGCTGACGAGGTCTCTCAACGTGTGCCGTTCCTCGCTGGTGAAGTGAGCCAGCAACTGTGCTTCGGCATCATCGCGCCCGCGGGAGACTCGCGCTTGCACCGCCACTCCTTCGGTCGTGATCTCGGGCATGCGTGCGCGACGATCTGCTGGCACCTGTTGGCGAACGACGAGTTTCGTATGCTCGAGACGATCCAGGAGAGCGGTCAGCGTCGTCTTGTCGAGGCCAAGATCCTGGCCGAGGGCCAGTTGGGTCCTTCCCGGACGATTGATCAACGCCGTGAGCACGATCCAGTCCCGTGCATCGGTTAATCCGTTGGCACGCGAGACCAGGTCCAGTGCCACCCGGAGGCGATGGGCGCTGCGGTGGAAGAGCCAGGTGAGGTCCTCCCCCACTGCCGGGCAGCCGACTGCAGCCTCATCCATGCCGCGACATTAGTCCAAGAAGTCAGCCCCGCACCGTAACTGATTTCCTCTGGTCTCGGATAGTTGGAATCTAGACAGTTGAATATTGTACCATCTTGACCTGCATCATTCGGGCGGGGCGGAGATCTCACCTCCTCGCGACATTCATTAGGAGCAGTCAATGACGACACCAACCGATACCCAAGTACCCGGCTATGTCGCCGGGACATGGACCATCGACCCTGTTCACACGCATGTGGGCTTTGTCATCAAGCACATGATGGTGAGCAAGGTGCGCGGCCACTTCACCACGTTCTCCGGCCAGATCATCACGGCAGAGAATCCCTTCGAGTCCTCAGTGAGTGTCACGATCGAGGCCACGTCGATCAATACCGGCAACACCATGCGCGATGACCACATTCGCTCGGCAGACTTCTTCGATGCCGAGAACCACCCGCAGCTGACCTTCACGTCAACAGGCATTCGCCATGCGGGCGACCAGTTCTACATCGATGGTGACCTGACCATCCGTGGAGTCACCAAGCCCGTCTCCCTGAAAGTCGACACGCCTGAATTCGCCTCCACTCAGCAAGGGGGCACGAAGGCGGGCTTCTCCGCCACCACCGAGATCAATCGCACCGACTTCGGCGTCAGCTACAACGGCCCCGTGCCAGGAGGCGGCGTTGCCCTCGGCGAGAAGGTCCAGATCGTGCTCGAAGTCGAGGCGGATCTCAGCCCAACAGACTGAGCGCGAGATCCGATGGGGGTCCTTGGAATCCAAGGACCCCCATCGCCCTTCCTGCCGTAGCCGGAAGCCATGGACATTGGCGAATGCGAACATCACTGCTCGCAATGCTCACAACCACATCAACGGCGTCGTCCGATTCGGTTCAACTGACGACGACCCGGGCTGCAGCCACGTTGGGAATACGTCGAGAGGCAGCACTCACGTCACCTTCGCGATGGGACTCCACCAGCGCGCTGACGAAATAGGTTCCGGGTCGGTCGAACTGGTGGAGCGTGGACTGCTGCACGGCCGCCTGAGTCCCATCGACCTTCTCACTCTGCGTGAACTTTCCTGAACCGTCGAAGTCCCATTGAATGCTGATGATGGTCCCTGAGTCCGGCGGCGTCTGTGCGTCTACCGTGCAGGTGACCGCCTCGCCAGCGCTCACATGAGCGATGTCCAAGCCGTTCACGGTAACGCTGACCACCGGCTGGATCCCCCGGCGTTCAACGGCGTCCGAAGGAAGGACGATGGCGCCATCGCGATACTCGTACGCCGTATCAGCGGGCTCCACGCCGTCCTCCACCCATCGCGCCAAGTCCACGAGGGACTGCTCGATGATGGGCTGGTAGTCGATCAGCCACGTGTTGTTCGCACGCACAGCGCTGGGAGCGGCCATCGACGGTGGCACGTGCTCGGCATTGTCAGTCCAGCGCAGCCGGAACTTCGTACGGGCTACCTGCTCGCCATACTCCCGCTCGATGTTCGCCTTGAAACCCAGCCCCTGGGGAGGCCACAGCGAGGAGTCGTGCGTGTGGTGCACCCACAGCAGCTTGCCCTCAATGCGGCCGGTGTGCTTCACGCCCATGAACGGGGACATGTCAGGCAGCTCGTACTGCCGGTAGATCGGTTGGCCGTCGACAGTAAGAAACTGGTACTCCGGCTCCGATGGCACATGGTGCCGGTAGTAGTAGCAATAGGCGAGGAACGCGCGGTTGTCGATGCGGACGGGGTCGCCGGGCTCGACGCCACGGAAGCGCTCATTGGCAGCCTCGCCATCACTGTCGGCCATCAGCACATCTCCGGCACCGTTCAATGCATAGAGACGACGGCCGGCCGCCGCTCCCCCTGTCAGTTCGATGCAAGCGCCGGTCAGATAGCCATCCGGCGCATCGACGAGTTGCACGGCAAGCGGGATCTTCCACATGTTGTTCATACCGGCGAACAGCGCAGCCAGCGAGCGGGTCTGCGCCAGTTCCTTCGTCTGCAGGGTCTCGTCCTCGAGGAGATCCTTCGCATACAGCACGCGCTTGACCGTCGCGTCGAGCATGATCAGGTCGTCGTCGACCAGGTCAGGCCGGTCGTGGCCGACGTGCCCGGGCTCGGTCCAGAAGTTCTGCCAGTAGTCGGGGTAGTCAGCCTGCAAGCGATTGGCCATCGAGGCCCAAAGCCAGATCTGGCCCATCGGCTGCGCGATGAACGACTCGTCACCGCGT
>JBAYUM010000118.1:0-6509 GCA_041675125.1 Candidatus Nanopelagicales bacterium | reverse complement strand
TCACTGGGACGGCGCTTGCCGAATCCAGACAGGTGAACGAGCTCAAGGACACGTGAGGCTGTGTCACGGGACTGCCGCTTGCCCACTCCAGCCATGCGCGGTGCGAAGGCGACGTTCTCAAGCACGGACATGTGTGGGAACAGCAGCGGTCGTTGCGAGACCATGGCGATGTCCCGACGTTCCGGTGGCGTGTCCAGGACGCTGGTCTCGTTGATGCGGATATCGCCGTGGTCGGGAGCATCGAGTCCTGCGATGAGACGCAGTACGGTCGTCTTCCCTGATCCCGAGGGTCCCAGCAGTGCGACCGCGTGTCCGGGGTCAACGGTCAGGTCAATCCCGCTCACCGCTGGCACCGGTGCTCCCGGGTAGGTGCGGATCAAGTGCTCAAGACGCAGCGATGCTGTCATGTCAGGGCTCCGGTCGCAGTGCGGCGTGCTTCTTGCGCCATCTGTGAGGCAGGCGATTCCCGACGCTTCGGTGTGCGGGAGAATCGACTGAGTGCGAGCAGCAGGAGCAGTGGGGGAGCCGCTGCCGCGATCGAGAGGGCAGCGACCACTGCCTCGTTGCCGGTGCCTGAGGCGGCTGCCGCGATGCGTATCTGGATGCTCACGATCTGCCCTCCTCCGATGAGGAGTGTGACGATGTAGTCGCTCCACCCGACCAGGAAGGCGAGGAAGGCTGAAGTCGCGATGGCTGGTGCGAGCAGCGGGATTCGGATGCGAGCCACCAGGGCGCCTGGGCTGGCCCCGAGGGTGCGAGCCTCGTCCTCGATTCGCATGTCATAGCCTGCGAGCGCTGAGCGCATCACGAATGTCGTGTAGGGAATGGCTGTGACCATCAGCGCCAGGGCGATGCCCACCATCGAGGGTATGCGCAAACGCAACAGCGTGACATTGATGCCCATCACGATGACGAATGGTGGAACGAAAGCCGGCGCGAGCAGGAGCGCCGAGAGCGCTCGATGGCCGCGCAGGGGTCCGAAGGTCAGCGCGAATGCGGCCATGGCACCGGCTGGTGTGGCCAGGATCGCGGTGAGCGTGGCCAGCAGGACGGATGCGGCGAACGCCGAGGTGGCGTCGTCGTGAAGTGCCTCGGCGATGCCTGCCGGACCCCACTGACTGGGCAGCATCAGGGGCGCAGGCCATGTGCGGGCCATCGCCCAAAGGACGAGCGGAATCATCGGCAGGACGTACCAGGTCGACAGCAGCAGTTGCAGTGACAAGACGACCGTCCTGCCGATGGCCGTGCGCGGCTTCACGCGGCGACCGTTCGGCGCCGCAGGAGGGCCAGGGCAGCCATCCCGAATGTCAGTGCGATGGCCACGGTCACCATGGACACCGCCAGGGCCTGCGGACGCACCTCAAGGTCGGTTGAGGTGAACAGCCGATACGCCAGTACTGGCAATGGCTCAGGGTAGGCGCGCCCGAGCAGCCAGGGCACCTCGAAGGACCCAAGTGCGTAGATGAGAGAGAGCGTCCCAGCGATGATCAAGGCAGGAGTGGCCAGTGGCGCGCTGATATGGCGCACCCGGGCAACGGCACCTGCGCCGAGCACCGCTGCAGTCTCAGACAGTTCAGCCGCGTCACGCGCCAGCGTTGCCATGACCACCAGTGCGATGAACGCCGATTCCTTCCAGGCGTATTCAAGGATGACTGCTGCCCACCAGGGGCCGCCGACGAACTGTGGCCACGTATCCGAGGTCGAGCCGAACAGACGTGCCAGCCACCCCGAGTCGGTGAGCAGCAACCCGATCGCTGCGGCACCGATCACGTGGGGCACGGGGATGGTGCTGATCGCCAATCCCTTGAGTACTCGAGCCCGACGCCCGGTCGCCATCACCGCGAGAGCTGTCGTGAATCCGACGATTACGGCAAGTGCCGTGGCTGCGACAGCGATGACAATGCTGATGGCCACTGCCGACCAGAGCTCACCGCTATCGGCAACCGCGCGGTACGCGGCAAGGCTCGCATCTGCCGTGCCCGCCACCGGCCACAAGCCGAGGCTCTGCACGGTTCCCATGGTCACAGCCGTGCTGAGAACTAGCACCGTGGGAATGGCCGCAGGCAGGATCAGCAGGGCTGCGCGTCTCATCCGGAATCTGCCAGCACGCTGCGCCGCCAGCCCTCATCAAGCCTTGGGACCCATGCGGCAGCGAGTTCAGGATTCGCGTGGCGTGACAGCACTCCGTAGTCAGGCACTACCGGGGACTTCGGCAGTGATGCGAAGGCACGAGCCTGTGCCTTGGGCAGACGCTTCACATCGAGCACGGTGAACTGTCCCCACGTGCGGGGGTCGGCCTTGATCGCCTGCTGCTGTGGCGACAAGGCCAGGTTCGCGACCACTTGCGCTCCAGCGGCGCTACCGGATGTGGTCGGGATAGCCAAGAAGCTGGCATTGCCGACAGTCCCCTCATCCAGCGTGAGCACCTTGGTGGATCTGGGGAAGGTGCCCTTGGCCACGAGCGAGGTCAGCGTCGCCGGGCCGTAGGTCATCGTGAAGTCCACCTGCCCACCAGCGAATAGCTGATCGAGCTGAGTTGAGTCCTTGGGATACGTCTGGCCGTGGCGCCAGAGCGCGGGCTTCAGGTCGACCAGCTTCTTCCAGAGCACTGCCGTGAGTCGGTCGTATGCCGATGGGGTGAACTGTGCTGGCACCTTGGCATATCCGCCGGATGTGGCATAGAGCACCTCGCGGACGAAGACCGACCCCGTGAAGTCCGGTGGTGCTGGGTAGGTGAACCGACCTGGGTGGGTCGTGATCCATGACATGAGTGCGGGCATCGAGGTCGGCGGCCGCGTGACGCGGGCGGAGTTGTAGACGAAGGTGAACTGCGCCTTGTGCCAGGGAGCCTCGCAACCGCCCACTGGCGTGCCGAAATCGCTAGCCAGCAGGGGGTCGGCGGGAGCCGTGTAGGCCATATTCGGCAACTTGCCAGCCCAATCGCACTTCCAGATACCAGCCTGGAGCCCGGTGCGAAAGTTGTCGCCGTTGACCCAGACCAGATCGACCGAGCCGTCGGTGCGCCCGGCCTGGTGCTCAGCAAGGACGCGGTTCAGCGCATCCTTGGTGTCGGCGATCGGCACACGCTTGAGCGTCACGACCAGCCTGCTCGCCGCAGGGGCCAGCACGCCATCGACGTAGTCGTTGCCCTGCGGGTCACCGCCCCACATCCACAGCGACACGGTCTGCCCCCGGGCGGCCTGCTCGATGCTCGTCCAGGCTTCGGCCTGTGCATTCGGGGCGGGCGCTGCCGACGCGCCGGGCATGGACGTCGCCAGCACCGTGAAGGCACCGATCGCGATCGCCGTCAGGCTCTGCCCCGTCCGAAGGCGAGCCTGCGGCACGTGAGAAGTGGGCACGTTTTCCTCCCCGGTTGATGAATGTCGTCGATTCGGGAACACATCGAAGCCCCCAAAGCCTTCCCTTGACATCGATCGATCGAAATGAGGCCTGTGGACGGATCGGGGTTGGGAGTCTGGGCGCGCTTCGCGCTGCTCGTAGCGCTGCTGATCGCAGGGCTGCTCATCACTGTGCGCTTCGGCGTACCCGACCTGGACGCAGTTCGCGCGCAGATCCAGGCCCTTGGCAGCGGTGGAGTCGTGATGTTCATGGTCGTGTATGCGGTGAGCACGCTGCTCGTCCTGCCCAAGGGCGTGCTCAGCGCATCGGCCGGACTGGTCTATGGATTCTGGCCTGCAGTCGCGATCGTGATCGCTGCAGCCATGACCGGCGCACTGCTCGCCTTAGCCATCGGGCGCCTCCTGGGCCGGGATGCAGTCCAGCAGATGGCCGGCAGGCATCTGGCTCGCCTCGATGCCCTGATCGTCCGGTTCGGTGTCGCCGCGATCATGCTCGTACGCCTGATCCCGATCATTCCGTTCACCGTGATCAACTACACGGCGGGCCTGACCTCCATCAGCGCGCGTGCCTACACGCTGGGCACCCTCATTGGCATCCTGCCTGGCACGGCTGCCTATGTTGCGCTGGGCGCCTACGGGCGCGAGCCGGGATCCTGGGAGTTCATTGCCGCGGCTTCCGCCTTCGCACTGCTGTCGTTCGCAGGTATCGCCGTTGCCCTTCGTCGCAGAGTGGTCGAGCCTGCACCGACGCGCGATTGCGCGTCCTGATGCTCGACATTGCAGTGCGCAGGGTGCTGAAAATGCCCGTCGACCGCATGGCGACCTCCCTTGATCGTCAGTGGATCACGCCGGACGGGCTCACGCTCGCCGGGCTTGCACTGGGCATCGCAGCAGCCATCAGCGCCGCGAACGCCCGGTGGTGGATCGCCCTCGCGTTGTGGCTGGCATCGAGAGTGGCAGACGGCATGGACGGAGCCTTGGCGCGTAGGCGTTCTGGCGGAACGTCACCCCCTGCATCTGGGGGCTTCCTCGACATCACCGCTGACTTCATCGTGTACGGCTCGTTCGTCATCGGTGTGGGCATCGGCTCGGGCCAGTCGCTCGTACCCTTCCTGTTCGTCCTGCTGGGCTACTACGTGAATGGATCGGCATTTCTCGCGTTCTCGTCCATTGCGGAGCGGTCGGGTCGGCAGATCGATGACGGGCGCTCGCTGTCGTTCCTCAGTGGGATTGCCGAGGGCACCGAGACGATCATGGTCCATAGCCTGTGGTGCCTGATGCCCAGCGACGCTGGCGCGATTGCGTGGGCCTGGGCTGCAATCGTGCTCGCCAGCGCCGTGGTGCGTATCTTCGTCGGGTACCGGTCGTTGACGTGAAACTCCACCCGACCACGCCGCTCGTGCTCAGCGGGCGCGGACTCAGGAATGGCCGATTGGTCATGACGGCGGTGGCGCTGGCCGCCGTGGTTATCGACGAGGTGACGAAGGCCAGCGCCTTGAGTCGAGGTGGCGCACACGTCAATCCCGGCGTGTCCTTCGGTCTGCTCGCCGAGCAACCGGCTCTGGCTCTGATCGCCAGCACTGCGGCGTTGTGTGCCGTGGCGATCGCAGCCTGGAAGTGGGCGCGCACCCCTGCGCAATTCCTGGCATTGGGCCTCATACTCGGTGGAGCTGCAGGAAATGGACTGAACAGGCTCGCTCCCCGGCAGGCAACGGGTGTCATCGACTGGATCACGATCCCCGGCTACCCCGCGTCATTCAACGTCGCCGACGTTGCCATACGCCTCGGCGCCGTCATCATCGTCGGACAGCTGGCATGGTCACTGCTTCGCCGAAAGGCTTCGATCACCAACAGGTGAGCTGCGACCCTACGTGGGAATGAACTGCAGTCCGCGTCGGGTTGCCCACCTATGAATGAGCCTGAGATCACCCTCTACGGTGCTGCGTGGTGCCCCGACTGCAGACGCAGCAAGGCATTCCTGGCAGATCAGAGAATCCCGTACACCTATGTCGACCTCGAGGCGAACCCTGAGCAACTGCAGGAGGTCCTGCGACTCAACGATGGCAAGCAGATCATCCCCACAATTGTGTTCGCCGACGGCAGTCACCTGACTGAACCCAGTGACGAGACGCTGGCCGAGAAACTCGGACTGGCGCGGGCTGCCGTGCTGGCGATCTATGACGTGGTCATCATCGGGGGTGGGCCCACTGGACTCACGGCCGCGATCTACGCCGCCCGCGAGGACCTGCGGACTCTCGTGGTCGAGCGCTCGGCCCTGGGCGGCCAGGCGGGCGTGACCGAGCGGCTGGACAACTATCCAGGATTTCCCGACGGCATCGGTGGCGCTGACCTTGCAGACCGGTTCGCCCAGCAGGCCAGGCGCTACGGCGTGGAAACGCTCACGGCTGTGTCCGTTGTCGGTCTGACCACGGCTGAGGGAGCATCGGTGATCACGCTGTCGACCGGGCAGGAACTGCACGCAGGTGCCGTGATCCTGGCGATGGGTTCTACCTATCGACGCACGGATGCACCGGGGGAGGCTGACCTCATCGGCGCAGGGGTGCACTTCTGTGCGACATGCGACGGGCCGTTCTACCGGGGTGCCGGCGAAGTCGTGGTCCTTGGCGCGGGCAACTCCGGACTTGAGGAAGGGCTATTCCTCACCAAGTTCGCCAACCATGTCACGGTGATCGATCGCTCCGATGCAAGGTCAGGATCGCGGATCCTGCAGGCCAAGGTCGCTGATCATCCGAACATGTCCTTGCTCACGCAGACGACCGTCCTGAGGTTCGACGCCCAGCCGAAAGGAAAGCTCGCTGCCATTCTTCTCCGAGGATCTGACGGCATCGAATATCTCCCCCGCGCGGATGCGGCATTCGTCTTCATCGGCATGCAACCGAACACCAAGTGGCTCGAAGGCGCAATTGACCTCGATGAGCGGGGGTTCATCGTCACGGACCGCACGTTGTCGACGTCCGTGCCGGGGGTGTTCGCCGCCGGGGATATCCGCGCCGGATCGACCAAGCAGCTTGCAGCAGCAGTCGGAGAGGGCGCTGCCGTAGCACTCCAGGTCCGATACCACCTCAGTCATCGAGGCAACGATGCCTAGTGCTAGGCAGCGGGAACTGACCGTCGCGCCAACCCGTGCAG
>JBAYUM010000117.1:0-6541 GCA_041675125.1 Candidatus Nanopelagicales bacterium | reverse complement strand
CGCGCCTGATCGCCTCGAGCAAGGCGGCGCGGACCTGGGGATCGAGCTCGGCCTCGGCCTGGGTGAGGCGCTCTAGGGGCACGCGCAGGCTCGGTGGGGTGATGCCGTCGAGCCTGGCCGACCAGGCCGCCACAGCGGCAGCACCCTGATCGCGCACATCATTGAGGATCGGGCGGATGTGCTCGGTGGCATCGGCGACGTCCATGACAGCCCGCGGCAACGTCGTGCGCGGATCGACGGTCGTGCCACGAAGGTCAATGAGCCGGATCACGGGTTGAGTTTACGCGCAAACGGCTATCGCCTTCTGAGGCCGCTCAGCCAGTCCTCGAGAGCGAGCACGGTGACGACCAATGCAGCAGCGATCGGCCACACCAGCAGCACTGCCGGCATATGCAGCACCAGGGGCGCCTTGTCCTGCTGGTTGAGCGTGCCCGAGAGCCCGTCGATCTCGACCGAGCCGAGCGTGTGACCCACCCACCACATGGCGAAGGTGCCCACGGCACTGCTCAGGAGTGCAGCCATCAGGACCTGCAGCAGGTGCTCGCGACGCATGCGGGCCAGTCCGATGGTGATCAGGATTCCTGCGACGAAGGCCAAGGCCGCGAAGGCGACGTCGGAGGCCAGGAAGCCCTTGCTCTGGAAATCGCCGGCGATCTCGACGCGCGGGGCAAGCCGCCACCACAGCACGCCCAGCCCAAGACCCACCACTGAGCCGAACACCAGGCCCATGCCCACGACAGCAGAGATCTTGCGCGTGGTCGACATCAACTGAGGCAGTTCGGGCCGAGCAGGGCCTTGAGATCGCCATAGAGCGCGGGACTGGGAGTCACGCGAAGCCTGTCATCAAGGCGCAGAACGGTCGTGCGCGCGCCACCCGTGAGGTGCAGGTGCACCTCTGTCGTTCCTGGGTGCACGGCCAGGACCTCCTTCAACCGCTCGACCAATGGCGGGATGCATCGTTGCGCCTGCATGCTCAAGCGCACCGGACCGGCATCTGCCTCGCTGATGTCGGGAGCGGTGATCTCCATGGCGACGGCTCGCAGGCCATCGTCGTCACTGCGATCGATGCGCGCCCGAACGATGATGACGGTGTCCTCCACGAGCAGGGTGCTGACGTTCTGGTAGGCCTGCGGGAACACCATGACTTCGAGTTGGCCTTCGAGGTCCTCGACGGTGACGATCGCCCAGGAGGAACCCTGCTTGGTCGTCTTGCGCTGCACGGTGGTGACCAGGCCCCCGATAGTGACCACCACTCCATCGGCACGCTCATCGAGCAGCAATGACGCGATGCTGCGATCGGTGAGCTGCGCGAGGACGCGTTCGGTTCCATGCAGCGGGTGATCGCTGACGTACAGGCCGAGCATGTCGCGCTCATGCGCAAGCAGCACTCGCTTCTCCCACTCACCTATTGAGTAATCGGGTTCTTCGATGAGGGTGTTCTCACTTGATGCATCCAGGCCGCCGAACAGGTCGAACTGTCCGATGGCCTCGGCGCGCTTGATATCGACGGCTGAGTCGACCACCTGCTCGTGCACCTCGACCAGGCTCCGACGTGTGTGACCCAAGGAATCGAAGGCTCCGGCCTTGATCAGCGATTCGATCACTCGCTTATTGCACACTGTCGCGTCGACCTGGGCGATGAAGTCATGGAAGTTCGCGAAACGACCGACCCTGCGTCGGGTCGCGATGATCGAGTCGACGACGTTGCCGCCGACATTTCGGATCGCCGAGAGACCGAAGCGGATGTCGGTACCGCGCGGCGTGAAGTCGAAGTCCGAGTCATTGACATCCGGCGGGAGCACCTTGATGCCCATGCGTCGGCACTCGTTCAAGTAGACCGCCGAACGGTCCTTGTCATCCTTGACGCTGGTGAGCAGCGCCGCCATGTACTCGGCAGGGAAGTTGGCCTTGAGGTACGCGGTCCAGAACGACACCAGTCCGTAGCCTGCAGTGTGCGCCTTGTTGAACGCATAGTCGGAGAACGGCACCAGGATGTCCCACAGCCGATTGATGGCCACCTCGCCGAAGCCATTGGCCCGCATGCCCTCGCTGAAGGGCACGAACTCCTCTTCGAGGATCTCCTTCTTCTTCTTGCCCATCGCGCGGCGCAGCAGATCGGCCTTGCCAAGCGAGTAGCCGGCGAGCTTCTGCGCGATCGCCATGACCTGCTCCTGATAGACGATCAGGCCGTAGGTGTCGCCGAGGATCTCGGACAGTGGCTCTTCGAGCTCTGGATGGATCGGCACCACGGGCTTGCGACCGTTCTTGCGGTCGGCGTAGTCATTGTGCGCATTGGCACCCATCGGACCGGGGCGATACAGCGCGAGCACTGCGGAGATGTCCTCGAAGTTGTCGGGCTGCATCGATCGCAGCAGCGCACGCATCGGGCCGCCGTCGAGCTGGAACACTCCGAGGGTGTCGCCGCGCGACAGCAGTTCATAGGTCGGACCGTCTTCGAGTGCCAGGTCTTCGAGCACCACCGTCTCGCCGCGATTGGCCAGGATGTTGCCCAGGCAGTCATCGAGCACCGTCAGGTTGCGCAGTCCCAGGAAGTCCATCTTGAGCAGGCCGAGTGACTCGCAGGCACCCATGTCGAACTGCGTGATGATGGAGCCATCCTGCTCACGTCGCCACAGTGGCACGACATCGAGCAGCGGTTCGCGGCACAGGATCACACCGGCTGCATGCACGCCAGGCTGCCGCTTCAGGCCCTCGAGTCCCTTGGCCGTCTCGACGACGCGTGCTGCGTCGACATCGGACTCGACGAGTGCGCGGAACTCCGCTGCCTCCGAATAGCGATCATTCTTGGGATCGAACATCCCGGCGATGGAGATGTCCTTGCCCATCACCGCTGGTGGCATCGCCTTGGTGATGCGGTCGCCAACGGCATAGGGAAAGCCCAGCACGCGCGCACTGTCCTTGATCGCGGCCTTGGCCTTGATCGAGCCGTAGGTGATGATCTGCGCCACGTGCGTCTCGCCATAGCGCGCAGTGGCGTAGCGGATCATGTCGGCGCGCCGACGTTCGTCGAAGTCGATGTCGATGTCAGGCATCGAGATGCGCTCAGGGTTGAGGAATCGCTCGAACAGCAGTCCGTGCTTCAACGGATCGAGATCCGTGATGCCCAGCGCGTACGCGATCATCGCGCCAGCAGCGGAGCCACGACCCGGGCCAACCCGAATGCCGTTGTCCTTGGCGTACTTCACCAGGTCGGCAACCACCAGGAAGTACCCAGGGAAGCCCATCTGCATGATGACGCCGACCTCGTACTCGGCCTGCCTGCGCACATCATCAGGGATCTCGCCCTTGTAGCGCTTGTGCAGTCCGAGCTCGACTTCCTTGACCAGCCATGACTCCTCCGACTCCCCTTCGGGGACCGGGAACTGCGGCATGAGATTGGCGCCTTCGGTGAAGGTCACGTCGCAGCGTTCGGCGATCAGCAGGGTGTTGGACACCGCTTCCGGCAGTTCATGCCAGACCTTGCGCATCTCCTGCGCTGACTTCAGGTAGAAATCACGAGCATCGAAGCGGAAGCGCTTCGGGTCGTCCATCGTCGTTCGCGTGCCGATGCACAGCAGCACATCGTGAGTGTCGGCATCAGTGGCCCGCACATAGTGCAGGTCATTCGTGGCGATGAGCGGAAGCTCAAGGGTCTTGGCGATCTTCATCAGGTCGTGACGGAACTTGGTCTCGATCTGCAGTCCGTGATCCATCACCTCGCAGAAGTAGTTGCCTGCGCCCAGGATGTCGCGGTAGTCGGCTGCTGCTGCCAAGGCCTTGTCGTACTGCCCGGCCTGCAGCCAGCGATTGACCTCGCCGCTTGGACAGCCCGTGGTGCCGATGAGCCCCTTGCCGTAGCGCTCGAGCAGATCGCGATCGAAGCGCGGCTTGTGGTAGTACCCCTCGAGGCTGGCCAGGGATGAGACCCGGAACAGGTTGTGCATTCCTGCGGTGTTCTCGGCCCACAGGGTCATATGCGTGTAGCTCTGCTTGCCTCGACCCGCGGTCGGGTCCTCGGGAGTGCCCTCGTCGAAACCGCCGCCGAAGTCGAACTGACGACGCTCGAAGCGCCCTTGTGGCGCGTAGTAGCCCTCAAGCCCGATGATCGGCTTGATCCCGTGCTTCCTGGCCTTGCTGTAGAACTCATAGGCGCCATAGAGATTGCCGTGGTCGGTCATCGCGATCGCTGGCATGCCCAGTTTCACGGCCTCACCGAGCAGGTCATCGAGGCGGGCGGCCCCGTCGAGCATCGAGTACTCGGTATGGACATGGAGGTGGACGAACTGCTCCTCCGGTGTCATTGACCCACCTTAACTTTGCCCTCAGGCGCCGTCTCGAAGGCGCGCAAGAGCGGTCTTCAGATCGTCTGGATACTCACTCGTGACGACCACGCGATCGCCCGATGAGGGGTGCTCGAAGCCCAGGGAGACCGCGTGCAGCCACTGCCGCTCCAGGCCCACCTTCTTGGCCAGGGTGGGATCGGCACCATAGGTCAGGTCGCCGACGCAGGGGTGCCGCATCGCCGACATGTGCACGCGAATCTGATGGGTGCGACCCGTCTCCAGGTGCACCTCGACCAGGGAACCATGGGTGAACGCCTCGAGGGTCTCGTAATGGGTGATGCTCGGCTTGCCGCCCTGCACCACGGCGAAGCGGTAGTCATGCGAGGGATGACGATCGATGGGCGCGTCGATGGTGCCGCGCAGCGGATCGAGCTGGCCCTGCACCACGGCGTGGTAGATCTTGTCGACCGTCCGCTCCTTGAACTGGCGCTTCAGGCTCGTATAGGCCCGTTCGCTCTTGGCGACCACCATCACTCCAGAGGTGCCGACATCGAGCCGATGCACGATGCCCTTGCGCTCTGGCGCCCCAGAGGTCGAGATGCGGTAACCGGCGGCAGCCAGGCCGCCCACCACTGTCGTCCCCGTCCATCCCGGGCTGGCATGGGCGGCCACCCCTACGGGCTTGTCCACGATCACGCAGTCGTCATCGTCATAGAGGATGCGCATGCCAGGAACAAGCTGCGGGATCTCGTCGATCACCGGCTTGGGCTCAAGGGCATCCGGGTCGACTTGCAGGATCGAGCCGGCAAGCAGGCGATCGCTCTTGGACATCGGATGCCCGTCCTGCAGCACGAAGCCGGCATCGACGAGGGCTGCGGCCTTGGTGCGCGACAGCCCCAGGAGCCGGGTCAATGCAACATCGACCCGCTCGCCCACGAGTCCGTCGGGAACCGGCAGCATGCGCTCGGTCATGCGGCCACCGTTCCCTTGTAGTCGACCCCGCGCAGGGCCAGAACGACCATGAGCACTGCAGAGCAGGTGATGCTCATGTCGGCGACGTTGAATACCGGGAAGTTCGGCAATTGAATCCAATCGACCACGAAGCCAAGCCCTGGGCTCGGCTCGCGCGTGAGCCGGTCGATCAGGTTGCCGAGCAGCCCACCGAGCAGCCCACCGAAGGCGATGGCCCAGGCGATGCTGCTGAGCTCGCGGGCTGATCGGATGATGAAGAAGGCGACCAGGACCGCGATGACGCTGAAGATCCAGGTGTAGCCGGTGCCCATGCTGAAGGCAGCTCCGGTGTTCTGCGTGTAGGTGAATCGCAGCAGCGAGCCGAGGATCTCCATGGAGCCCTCACCGCCGGCGAGCATGCGCGGGCGCAGGGTCGAGATGGCCCACGCCTTGGTGAGCTGATCGAGCACGACAACGCCGACGCTCACTGCGATGAGCACGACGATAGGGCGCAACGAACGTCGGGTGCTCACCTGAGCACTCTAGTTGTTACAGGGCTTGCCGCTCCTCGACCTGCTTGCAGGCCAGGCACAGTGTGGCCCTGGGGAACGCCTGCAGCCGGTACTTGCCGATGGGCTTGCCGCAGGACTCGCAGGCACCATAGCTGCCGTCATCGAGGCGATGAATCGCATGGGTCACCTGCAACAGCATCTCGCGGGCATTGTTGGCCAGCGACATCTCATGCTCACGCTCGAAGGTCTTGCTGCCGGCATCCGCCTGGTCATCGCCTGCGCCCTCGCCTGAATCGCGAATGAGATCTGCCAGACCTGCCTCAGCGTTCTCGAGCTCGTCCTCGAGACGCTTGATGTCCAGCAGCAGCGCAGCACGCACGCCCTTGAGCTCAGCGGGCGTCCAGGGCGACTCGTCCTCACGCACCATCGGCTTGCCATCGGGAGCCAGCTGACGCTTGGGGGCAGCCTTCTTCACCGGCCCTGCCTTCTTCGCCGGGGCAGTCACTGGCCGGGCCGCGGGTGCGACGGGGACGGCCTTCACCGGAACTGCCTTGACGGGGGCAGCAGCCTTCTTCACTGGCGCGACTTTCCTGGCCGGCGCCTTCTTCACGGGTGCGGCGACCTTCTTGGCCGGCACGGGCTTCTTCGCTGGCACGCTCTTCTTGACGGGGGCAGCAGCCTTCTTCACCGGCGCTGCCTTCTTCGCTGGCGCGGCTTTCCTGGCCGGCGCCTTTGCCGCGATCTTCTTCGCAACCATGAGGCTCCCTCGTTTCCCGATCCCGGCGGACTCTAGAT
>JBAYUM010000116.1:0-6546 GCA_041675125.1 Candidatus Nanopelagicales bacterium | reverse complement strand
AGCAAGGTCGAGCAGCACGCCGTCGAGCACCCGAGCCAGATCGGCCACGGAGCGCACGCTGATACCGGCGCCGTCACCGGTGAGATCGAGATGGAGTTCGAGGCTGGTGGCTCCATTGCGAAGCTCGGTGAGCGCCTGCGCGTTGGCAATTGCGGGATCGGGGTGCGCGATCGTCGCGCGAACATCCCAGGCACCGTCGACGCGTGGGGCCAGCTGCCCGCCGCGGGTCAGTGGCGCAAAACCGGGGAACCCTGATTCATCGTGCTCGACCGCGATGTCTGCAGCGGTGTACAGCGGCTCGATGCGAATGCCATCGAGGGTGGTGCTCACCAGGATCCGATCGAAGTCACCGCCCTTGATCGCCTTGTCGACCTCGACAAGCCAGGCCTCGCGAGTGGGTTCATCGAATTCTGCGGCCAGCACGAGGCCGTCTGAGGAAGCAGTCACAGGTGTGAAGACTACTCATTCCCTCAGAGTGACGATGCGCGGACTGGACATGTAAGCGCAATCACCCTGAGGGACGAGCAATCAGTCGTTGTCGCTCTTGCGAACGCCGATCTTGCTGCCGAGCCAACGGATCGGGTCGTACTTCACATCGGCAACGCGTTCCTTCAACGGAATCAACGCGTTGTCGGTGATGTGAATGTGCTCTGGGCACACCTCGGTGCAGCACTTGGTGATGTTGCAGTAGCCAAGACCGAGATCGTCCTGCGCCATCTGCTTGCGGTCGAGGGTGTCGAGCGGGTGCATGTCGAGCTCTGCGACTCGCATCAGCACACGTGGGCCCGCGAAGTACTGCTTGTTCTCCTCATGGTCACGAACGGCGTGGCAGGTGTTCTGGCACAGGAAGCACTCGATGCACTTGCGGAACTCCTGGCTGCGCTGGACATCGTCCTGCTCCATGCGGAACTCACCTGGCTTGAGGCCGACAGGTGGCTGGAACGACGGGACCTCGCGCGCCTTCTCGTAGTTGAACGAGACGTCGGTGACGAGGTCGCGGATCACGGGGAAGGCGCGCAGTGGCGTGACCGTGATGGTCTGGTCCTCCTCGAAGGTGTTCATGCGGGTCATGCACATCAGGCGTGGCTTGCCGTTGACCTCGGCACTGCAGGAGCCGCACTTGCCGGCCTTGCAGTTCCAGCGGATCGCCAGGTCATTTGCCTGCTCTGCCTGCACACGATGAAGAACGTCGAGCACCACTTCGCCTTCGTTGACCTCCACGGCGTAGTCGATGAGCTCGCCATCACCGTTGTCGCCACGCCAGATCTTGAATTTCGCCTTGTAACCCATAGTTATGGCGTCCTTTGCACTAGTGAGTCGATCTCTTCTTGAGTCATGTACTTGCTGAGCTCGCTCGTGTCGAACAGCGTTGCCAGCTCTGCAGTCATCAACGGCAATGACTGCTTGACGATCTCAACGGAGTCACCGTTCATTCGCTCGATGAGATTGAACTTGCGCCATTCGCTGCTCATCTCCGGGAAGTCATCGCGCGTGTGACCGCCACGGGACTCCTCGCGAGTCAGCGCTGCGAGGGCAACGCACTGGGAGACCAGCAGCTGCTTGGGCAGGTCGAGGGCGAGGTGCCAGCCCGGGTTGTACTCACGGCCACCGACAACCTTCATGTTGCCCATGCGCACCTTGAGCGCCTCGATCTTGGTGAGGGCCTCGCGGACCTCATCGGCCGTGCGGATGATGCCCACCAGGGCGTTCATCGTGTCCTGCAGGTCGAACTGGATCGCATACGGGCTCTCACCATCGACGTTGGTGAACGGCGCGAGTGCCCAGTCGATCGCTGCCTGCAGATCGGACTCGCTGACCGAGGCCAGCTTGCCGGCACTCTTGGCGTCATCGACGTACTCGGCCGCATACAGGCCGGCACGACGGCCGAAGACCAGCAGGTCGGAGAGCGAGTTGCCGCCGAGGCGGTTGGAGCCGTGCAGGCCGCCACCGACCTCGCCTGCGGCGTACAGGCCGGCGACGCCGACTGCAGCCTGGGTGTCGGGATCGACCTCGACGCCGCCCATGACGTAATGGCAGGTCGGGCCGACCTCCATCGGCTCGAGGGTGATGTCGACGTCGGCGAGCTCCTTGAACTGGTGCCACATCGAAGGCAGCTTGGCCTTGATGACATCGGCAGGAAGCCGCTTGGACACGTCGAGGAAGACACCACCATGTGGCGATCCCCGACCGGCCTTGACCTCGGAGTTGATGGCGCGCGCAACCTCATCGCGGGGCAGCAGCTCCGGCGGACGCTTGTTGTTGTCAGGGTCGGTGTACCAGCGATCTGCCTCTTCCTCAGTCGTTGCGTACTTCTCCTTGAACACCGCGGGGATGTAGTCGAACATGAATCGACGGCCCTCGGAGTTGGTCAGCACGCCACCGTCGCCACGAACCGACTCGGTGACCAGGATGCCCTTGACCGAAGGCGGCCAGACCATGCCCGTGGGATGGAACTGCAGGAACTCCATGTTGACCAGTGAGCCACCGCTCTCCAGGGCCATGGCATGTCCGTCGCCGGTGTACTCCCATGAGTTGCTGGTGACCTTGAAGGACTTGCCGATGCCGCCGGTTGCCAGGATCACGGCCTCCGACTCGAACAGCACGAACTTGCCGCTCGGGCGCCAGTAGGCCAGCACACCGCAGACGCGACGGTCATCGCCCTCGCCCGTCATGAAGATCTTGGTGACGGAGCACTCTGCGAAGACCTTGAGGCCCGATTCGTAGTCGCCCGTGGCCTTCTTGTCCTGCTGCTGCAGGGCGACGATGCGCTGCTGCAGGGTGCGGATCATCTCCAGGCCGGTGCGGTCGCCGACGTGGGCCAGGCGCGGGTACTCGTGACCGCCGAAGTTGCGCTGGCTGATCTTGCCGTCCTTGGTGCGGTCGAACAGCGCACCCCAGGCCTCGAGCTCCCAGACTCGCTCGGGCGCCTCCTTGGCATGCAGCTCTGCCATGCGGTAGTGGTTCAGGAACTTGCCGCCACGCATGGTGTCACCGAAGTGCACCATCCAGTTGTCGCGGTCGTTGACATTGCCCATCGAGGCGGCGATGCCGCCCTCGGCCATGACCGTGTGGGCCTTGCCGAACAACGACTTGCTCAGGATCGCGGCAGACTTGCCCTGCGCACGAGCCTCGACAGCAGCGCGCAGACCTGCGCCACCTGCACCGATGACGACAACGTCGAACTTATAGCGCTCGATTTCTTCCATGAGTGTGAATGTCCTTCGCTGGCTTAGAAGAAGTAGAAGTTCGTGATGTTGCCGGAGGCCACGAGGTAGACGTAGAAGTCAGCCAGGGCGACCCCGAACAGGGAGATCCATGCGAATCGGGGATGGTGCACATTCAACTTGGAGATGAATGTCCAGGCCTTGTAGCGAACCGGGTGCTTGGAGAAGTGCTTCAGGCGACCGCCCATGGCATGGCGGCAGGAGTGGCAGGACAGCGAGTAGAGCCACAGGAAGGTGGCATTGGCGATCAGCACCAGGGTGCCCACGCTCATGTGCCCCCAGGCACCATCGGCGTTGCGGAATGCGATGACCGCGTCGTAGCTGAGGATGACGTTGAAGACCAGGCCGGCGTAGAAGAACCAGCGGTGGCTGTTGTTGATGATCAGCGGGAAGCGGGTCTCGCCCGTGTACTTCTTGTGCGGCTCGGAGACTGCGCAGGCCGGCGGCGACTGCCAGAAGGAGCGGAAGTACGCCTTACGGTAGTAGTAGCAGGTGAGACGGAAGCCCAGGGGAAACACCAGGATCAGCAGCGCTGGCGACAGAATCCACCAGGAGCCGAACGGGGTGAAGCTGCTCGATCCCTCGACGCAGCTCGTCGCCAGGCAGGGCGAGTAGAACGGCGAGATCAGCGGCTCGGCGAAGTAGTAGCTGTTCATGAACGCGCGCCAGGTCGAGTACGCGATGAAGCTCAGCAGGACGATGACGGTGATGAGCGGCTGGATCCACCAGCGATCCGTACGCAGGGTCCTCACCCCGATTTTCGCCTTCGTTCGAGTTGCGGCACCGCTCGCAGGCGGAATATCGAGTGAACTGCTCACAGTCGAGACCTTTCGAAAAACCCAGGGAGGAAAGCCGTGCGCTGAATCATAGGGCTACCGCAACACGTCCACGAGGTGAACGGCTGCGAACTTCATCACAAGGCATTGGTCCTATTACGATGGATCGATCATGCGCAAGCTTCTGGTTGCAGGCATCGCCGCCTGCCTCACCTTCGCAGCCCTGCCGACGGCAAGTGCCGCAGTGGTCGGAGGCGACCAACTGGGCCTGCCGGGAATCCAGGTCAATGCCGGCCCCACAGCCCAGCCGCTGCCCACCATCTGGGCCCGCACCTGGATCATCGCTGATGCGACCACCGGCCAGGTGCTCGCCGCCAGGCGCGCCCACAAGCCAAGGCCCCCGGCCAGCACGCTGAAGACCCTGACCAGCCTGGCCCTGCTCCCCCGGCTGGCCCTGGACGGCACGGTCACCGCCACGCCCAAGGCTGCCAATATCTACGGCGCCAAGGCAGGCCTGGCGGCCGGCCAGCAGTACACGATCGAGAACCTGTTCTACGGGATGATGCTGCCCAGCGGCAATGACGCGGCGATCGCGCTCGCCCAGGCCGCCGGTGGCGTCAAGGCGACCGTGGCTGCGATGAATGCGGTTGCCCAGCAGCTGCAGGCCAATGACACCCACGCCCTGAGCCCCAATGGACTGGATGCCCCCGGCCAGACCTCCAGCGCCTATGACCTGGCACTCATCGCCCGGGCCGGGCTGGCCCGCTCGGACTTCTCGACCATCGTCAGCACCAGGAAGTACATGTTCCCGTCCAAGGGCGGCGGACAGCACCCGATCTACAACCTCAACCAGATGCTCACCAGCGGCTTTCGCGGGGCCATCGGCGTCAAGACCGGCTTCACCACCAACGCCGGTCGCACCTTCGTGGGGGCGGCGACCCGCAAGGGGCACACGCTGATCTTCGTCGGCATGGGCATCAAGGAGTCCTCCAAGGTCGCCGCCGAGGATGCGCTCACCTGGGGCTTCAAGAACCTCACCCAGCTCACGCCGGTCGGAACCCTCGTTGCACCGCTGAGCCCACTGCCCGTCGTGAGCCAGACGGCGCCGCTGACTGCGGTTCCGGTTGCGCAGGCAGATCTCTCCGTCGATGCCAGCCCTGAGGTCAATGCGGCACCGAGCGTGGACCCGATCGCCCAGCAGGCCATCAACCAGGCCGCCATCAAGGTGCCCTCACCGCAGGCGCAGGCGCCGTCGTTCTGGCTGGCCGTCATCGCACTGGTCGTCATCGCACTGCTGCTGCTGGCCTTCAATGCCAATCGGAACAAGCGACGCCGCTATCGCTGAGCAGCCAAGCATCACTGATGCGCAGCAACTAGTACGGCTGATCGGCGTAGGCGGCTCCGACATCATTCGGTGTCCAATACGTATCCCGCGCCTCGACCGGCAGCGGAGTCAGGTCGGTGCGCCGGATCGCTCGTGGGTCGATCTCCAAGGCAGGTCGCACATGTCCTCGAACCCCAGCGAAGTGCGCGCAGGATGACGAACTGTCGACATGTATCTCGAAGCCGAGCTCGCGCAGGAGCCGGCACAGATGCCAATCCTCGGAGTAGTACATCCCATCGCGGGCGCCAACCTGGAACACGTCGTAGATCTTGTCGCCGCCTTCTTCTGTGAAATAGAAAAGGCCGTGCGCCTCGCAGTGGTCGACCACTGCCGATACTGCTCGATTGGACATCAGTAGAGCGCCTGTACCAGCGAATTTCGCCTTGTATAGATACCGATCCACCTGCTCGTAGACACCCAGCACAACACAGGGAATTCCCCAGATGCGCTCATCGGTCTTGAGTGGGTAGGCGATCGCGACTACATCAAGATCCAGGCTGACGATGTGCCCCAGTCCTGGACCCTCGATCGCAATGTCATCGTCCTGCCAGAAGATGTGCGTGTAGCCGCTGACCTCACGCGCCTGGACATAGCGGGTGAAGAGCATGTTTCTCGCTCGGGTGACAAGGCTGTCGCCCGAGACGATGTCGTAGCTGAACTTCGGCATCTCCGGTGCATGCGAGTACTGCATGAGCGAGTGGAGGTAGGCGCCCGAGACCATGTGTTGATACGAGGGGGTTGCCACCAGAACATGGGTCATGCGCATGCCCTCGCTCTCCATGATTCAGGCCAAAGGCTACTCACCGGGCAGGGTGACAAAGCCAATCGCGTCGTAGACATCGGCCAAGGTGTGCCGCGCAGTCGAGCGCGCCTTGTGTGCACCCATGGCCATCAGCCGCTGCAGTTCAGCTGTGTCGGACATCAGTTCGCCGACGACATCGCGAATCGGCCTGATGAAGTCGACCACGATCTCGGCAGTATCGGCCTTGAGATCTCCGTAGCCGCGGCCCTCGTAGTCCTCCACAAGGCGTTCGACTGACTTGTCAGTCAACGCTTGCTGGATCGTCAGCAGATTCGAGACTCCGGCCTTGTTCACCGGATCGAAGCGGATCTCCCGCTCGGAGTCCGTGACTGCGCTCTTGATCTTCTTGGTCAGGGTCTT
>JBAYUM010000115.1:0-6651 GCA_041675125.1 Candidatus Nanopelagicales bacterium | reverse complement strand
TCCTGGGTGAACGCGGCAGTGGGCTTGGCGTCAAAGAGGTCTCCAGTCGAGACATAGGACTCATCCGGAAGGTAGACGCCTTGGACCAAGTAGATCGGGATGTCTGCATGTGCGGTGTTGTATGCCAGCAAGGCCGCATAGAAACTCGGTGGAAGCAGCGTGTAGATCCGCAGGAAATGGACACCGAGATCACCCATCTCACCAAGCCAGCGATCGAAGTCGGCCCGCGACATAGCGAGCTCGCCGGGACTATGCCCCGGTGTAGTCGAGCCCAGGTTCACACCTGTCCAGAATGTCACGTCCCCGGATTCCGTGTGCAGGCCCACCTGAACTCCGTTGCCGGTCGACACCGGCGAGGCCAGCACCGAGAGGCCGTTAATGCTCTTCGGTCCCGGAGCCCACGTGGCACCTGCGCCCCGTGCAACAGCAGGCGCGGCATCCAATGCCTTCTGCGGTGCAGTGGACGAGGAGCAGGCAACCAGCAGAACTGTTAGGGCGATCAATCCGGTCAGGAGGGAAGGTCGGGAAGCACTCAGGAGTCGCATGGGGCCATTCTTGTGCCTACCCCGGCCCTGGCAGTTGCGTATCGACCAATTCTTCGCTCAAGGATGCCGGGAAGACATCCTGCATCACGCGGCCTATTCTCAGCAGCTATGAGATCACTGCTGTTCGGGTCTCAGAACGGTGAGACCCGACGAGATGGCACTCGCAAACTCACGCTGACGGCTGCCGTCAGCACCAGCGAATTCAAGGCCTTCCGCCGCCAGACAGCCAAGAACGAAGCACCCTGGGTCGCAGCTTCGGTGTCGTGCATCGCCCTGATTCTCGGATTGGCCAACTCGTTTATCGGCCCAGACTCCAGCCCGACGCAGAACATCCCGGTCTTCATCGCGACGGCGATGCTCGCGTTGAGCGTCCCGCTCTTTCTTCGGCCGCAATTGCCTGCGTCCGCGGTGCCCTGGATCGGGGCGGCGCTGGCCGTCATCCTCGTGGGGTCACTGCAGATCCAGGAATACGTGAATTGGTCGTCCACCGGACTCGTCTATTCACTGTTCACTATCGCCGCCTACGGGCCCATCGCGCTCGACTTCGTCGTTGCAGGAGTTGCCGCGATCCCGATGGCCGTCGGCTGCGTCCTCGTCTCATTGCATCTGCACTCGCACGCCACAAGCGACTGGATCGTCGCCTCATTCGCGGCGTTCTTCATCAGCACCGTACTGCTGTGGGCACGCCTGCATGGGGTGGACGACCTCGCACGCGCTCTTGCTCTCCAGGAATCGCTTGCGACCGAGGATCCGCTGACGGGAATGCTCAACCGTCGTGGTGTGGAGGCGCGCATCGTGCAGCTCTTCGCCCTAGGTGCACGTCAGCACTCCTTCGTCTCCGCCCTGTTCGTGGACATCGATGGCTTGAAACGCGTCAATGACGTCTATGGGCATCACGAGGGCGACAGAGTCATCAGCGCCACAGCAGTCGCGATTCATGCCGTGGTGCGAGCTGACGACCTTGCCTGTCGGTGGGGAGGCGACGAATTCCTCATCCTTGGACTAAGTAACTATTGGGATCCCGACGCATTCAGCATGCGAATCGGCAAGCAACTCGCCACCAGCGGCATTCCCGAAGAGCTCTGGCGTGCTGCTGTCAGCACTGGCGCGGCAACGGTCGATCCGAAGACGAGCACCTTCAATGAATTGCTGCGTCTCGCCGACGCTGACATGTACGCACGCAGAGCAGTCCGCGGTACCCGGCAGCCGCCCGAGGATTGAACCTGCCGAAGCGAATGGAGGCGCCCACGATCGGACGCCGCCTAGTCACTGAATTCGGCGCGCAGCTTGGCTTTCTCGACCTTGCCCATGGCATTTCTGGGCAGTTGCCCGACCAGGTGAACCCGCTTCGGTACCTTGAATCCCGCAAGGTGCTCCCGTGCCTGCACGCGGATCGCCTCACCATCGAGGTCGGTCACTGATCCGTCAGCGACAACGACTGCCACGACCGCTTCGCCGAAATCCGCATCAGGAACCCCGATCACCGCAGACTCGCTGACACCTGGCAGGGAATCGAGCAGCACTTCGATCTCCTTGGGGTAGACATTGAGCCCGCCCGTGATGATCAGGTCCTTGGATCGACCGACGATCTCGACATAGCCGTCGGCATCGATCGTCCCGAGGTCGCCTGTCCTGAACCAGCCATCCTCGGTGAATTCCGTGGCTCGAAGCTCTGGCCGCTTCCAGTAGCCAGCGAAGACATTCGCTCCTCGGACCTGAATGCCTCCCGGGTCTGTTTCGACAATGCGCAGTTCCACTCCTGGCAGCGGCGGGCCGACCGTGCCCGGCTTCCGAACCCCCAGCAACGGATTCGACGTGAGCATGCAGGTCTCGGTCATCCCGTAGCGCTCGAGGATCACCTGGCCTGTGCGCTCGGTGAATTCGCGATGGGTGGCAACGAGCATGGGCGCTGAGCCAGAGGTGAACAATCGGATATTGGCGCACACCTCCTTGGTGAAGGTCGGCTCAGCAAGCAGACGCACGTAATGGGTGGGCACGCCCATCAACACAGATGAGCCTGGCAGATCGGCTACGACGCTTTTCGGATCGAAGCTCTCGTGCAGGATCATCGCTGCCCCGCTGGCAAGCACCGTGTGAACGGCGACGAAGAGTCCGTGCGTGTGAAACAGCGGCAGGATGTGCAGCAGGACATCGTCCTTCGTGAAGCCCCAGTTCTCCACCAGCGTGCTTGCACTCGCTGCGAGATTCCCGTGACTCAGCACGGCCCCCTTGGGCCTGCCAGTAGTGCCGCTCGTGTAGAGGATGCTCGCCGGATCATCGCTGCCGCGTAGGGCGTCGGTGAAGACTTCCGGAGCCCCGCTGGATCTCTCCATGAGCTCAACGACGCTGAGTCTCTGTACAGGGTGGTCGATCTCCTCGTTGCGCAGCAGCAGCACCGGCTCTGCATCGTCGATGAGGGACACCAGCTCAGTAGCGGTGTACGCCGAATTCAGCGGAAGGTAGATCGCGCCGGCGCGAATGCAGGCCAGGTGCAGGGCAATCGACTCAACTGACTTCGGCAGCTGCACCGCTACCCGATCTCCCGGTGTCACTCCACGTTCGACAAGAGCATTGGCAATGCGCGCAGACGCAGCCTCCAACTCTGCATAGGTCCAATCGCGCTCATTGGGCACCCGGATTGCCAATGCACTCGGGTCGGCACGTCCGGGCCCCAGCAGCAGCTCGGCCAGAACATTGCGGACATCGTCTCCCAGCACGAGTGGACTCTACTTCGAGGCGCTCACCGGATCGCATCCCTCCACCACTGCAGGTTCATGCCTCTGTGGCTAGCTTCCCTCGGAGTTCGGATCTCTCCAGGCTCGCTCGAATGGCAGTCGCCAGGCTCTCGGCGCGATGAGCTGGTGGATCGCATTGGGTCCCCAGGTTCCTGCTGCATATGAGCGCACTGGTGGCGGAGCCTCCATGAGCGGCTGGGATATCTCCCAAAGCCGTTCGATGCCGTCAGCCGTAGTGAACAAGGTGCGATCGCCACGCATGGCATCAAGGATCAATCGCTCGTACGCCTCGAACAGATCACCTTGAAATCCAGTGTCATGCATGGCGAACTGGAGACTCTGCTTGTCCAGACGCATGCCCGGGCCAGGGCGCTTGCCGTAGAACGACAGTGACATCTTGGCTGAGTCTGCGAGATCGAAGGTGAGGTGATCCGGACCGTGCGATCCGACTCCGGAACCCGGCGGGAACATGCTTCTGGGTGGCTCATGGAAGGCGATGGAGACGATGCGCTGCCCTTCTGCCATGCGCTTGCCCGTGCGCAGGAAGAACGGAACTCCTGCCCAGCGCCAGTTGTCGATGGTGCAGCGAAGGGCCATGAAGGTCTCGGTATCCGACTCGTCACCGATGCCTTCGATCTCTCGATAGCCGAGATATTGACCACGCACGACATCCGTCGACTCGATCGGCATCATGCTCCTGAATACCTTGTTCTTCTCCTCGGTGATCGCTGCGGGTGAGAGCTGCGTCGGCGGCTCCATGGCGATGAAGGCAAGGATCTGGAACAGGTGGGTGACGATCATGTCGCGGAAGGCGCCAGTCTGCTCATAGAACTCGGCCCGCTGGTCGAGCCCAAGAGTCTCCGGCACATCGATCTGGATGTGGTCGATGAAGTTGCGGTTCCAGATCGGCTCGAACAGGCCATTGGCGAATCGAAAGGCAAGGATGTTGAGCGCTGGCTCCTTCCCGAGGAAGTGGTCGATCCGGAAGATCTGCTCCTCCTCGAGAATCTCATGAAGATGAGCATTGAGGGATCGTGAAGTCGGCAGATCGACACCAAATGGCTTCTCCATGATGACTCGCGAGCTCTCGATGAGATTGGCTTCCGCCAGGAGCGATACTGCGGAGAGCGCGGACTTCGGCGGTACCGAGAGATAGTGGAGTCGGAATACCGGGCCTTCAAGCTGTTCTTCAGCGCGGCGAACAGCAGCGGCAAGCGCGGCTGGGCCTTCGCTCGTCGAGACGTAATCCAGATTCGCACAGAATGCGCTGCGCTCCTCTTCGGTGAACTTGCGCTTGTAGAAATCACTCAGGGCCCGATCCGCGATCTCGCGAAACTCTTCAGCGCCGAGGTTGTCAAGCGAGACGCCAACGATGCGCAGGCCAGGAACGAGCCCGGAGTTCGCCAGGTGGAACAGGCCGGGAATGAGCTTTCTTCGGGCCAGATCCCCCGTTGCGCCAAAGAGAACGACGACCTGAGGCTCCTTTGGTCCTGCCCCCGGATGCATCTTGACCATGTCCTCAAGGTGTCAGGGACATATTTCGTTCCCGTTACGAATGGGCTACCGCGAACAGGCCAGTGGCGGGAGTCTCGCGACACCCGCCACTGGCCTCCCTGGAGCTCGACTAGCCGACGACCCTGTTCGTCGTCGTGTCGACCAACTTGCCGCAGGTCACTGCCTTGTCAGGAACGGGGACACCATTCTTGACCGTCAGGAACCAGGTGCACTTGGAAGGGCTGCCAAGAGGAGTGACACCGGGTGCGAACGACGTGGACACTGGGAGCATCCCGTTGGCCGTGAAGTTCTTGACCTTGCGCAGGTTGTTGATGAACGAGTCGCGCGTCGGGCACTTGCCGGCCTTCTTCAATCCGGTGATCATCAGGTCAGTTGCCGCGTAGCCAACTGGTGCGATCGCGGTGTAGGGGTTCAATCCTGCGGCCTTCATGCCGTTGACGAAGGTGCGCACCCCTGGCTTGCCAGGAACACCGGCAGGCGTGGTGCCATAGGTCGAACCGATCATGCCTTCAAGCGGACCAGCTGCCTTGGCGATGACGGACGGATCCGACAGGCCGACCAGGTAGTTGGCCTTGAGCTTGACGCCCTGCTGGGCCAACGCCTGAGCAATCGAGATGCCACCATCGACGAACATCGACTCATACGAGCCATCGACACCAGCATTCTTCAGGCGCAATGCAGTAGACGTCGCGTCATGCGTGCCCTGAGCCTCATCCAGGATCGTGATGCCGTTGGTGATTCCCGTCCCACTGGCGCCCACCGCTGCCGCAATCGACTTGATCGAGTTCACAGCACCAGGCGTACTGTGAGCGATGAACGCAGCCTTGGTGACACCGGCCTGCTTCAAGCGCTCAAGCGGTGCAGTGCTGACAACCCCCTGGACGGTAGGTCCGGAAATGCCGAAGGTGTTGCGGTCGGTGGCCAGCGCAAGCACGTTGAAGCCCGTGACCGGCACGTTGTTCGCCTTCAGGAAAGGCATCATCGAGTCAGCCGCAGAAGCCAGCACGATGCCGAACACCTTGTCCTGCTGGACCGCCTGATTGGCGACGCCGGTCTGGACACTGCCATTGGCCTGGTCGTCATAGCCGATCAGCTTGATCTTGCGACCGAAGATGCCGCCCTTGGCGTTCTCCTGGTCGATGCGCAGGCGCGCAGCCTGCTCGGCACCCGCGAAGTTCGCAGCAGCCGGACCAGTCTTCGGCGAGATGAACCCAATGGTGATCGAGGTTGGCGTAATGCCATCCACCGGTGCGCAGGCAACGACCGGCTTCGTCGGGGCCTTCGGAGCAGCGGCAGTTGCGGCATTCGCAGCATTTGCGAACGTCGCGAGCAGCATGGCAGTTCCCAGAGTGCCGACAACTGCTGCTGATCGGCGATTGATCTTCGTTCTGTTTGACATGTTTCCATCCTTGATAGAGGACATGCGAGTTGACGCAAGTCGCGGTTTCTATCTCGAGATTCCTCGCAGGAACTGCGGAGTCTCTTTCAATGCATTCAAGGTAAGTCGCTTGATCGCAAAGGAAAACAGTGGAAGACGTTTCGTTATTGATTCGCAATCAGGCCGACATCAAAGCGTTATCTATCGCGATACAGGGCGATGCAGTGAACGAACGTTCATGCCTGGATCCGCCCTGATCGCGGGATCCTCGATGATCGGGCAGAATGAGGGCAGGAGGTCGACCATGACTGCACACAACATCCCTAACACTCCACAGATTCGCGCCCAGATGGATGCAGCGACGACTGCGTCATTGGCTCGCCTGGGTCTGGACCCGCATGAAGTAGCAGTCTGGGAGGACGGGTACCGCGCGAAGGATGACGAGGCACATACCTTCGAATGGTGGTACTTCGACATG
>JBAYUM010000114.1:0-6655 GCA_041675125.1 Candidatus Nanopelagicales bacterium | reverse complement strand
TGAATGCTCACGCCGATGTCGTTGTAGACGCAGAAGCCTTCGGCCGCACCGGGCATCGCGTGATGAAGACCGCCGGCGAGGCTGACGACATGGTCGTGCTCGCCTGCGTGAATGGCCTTCGCCCCAGCCAGGGTCGCTCCCGCGACCCGTGCCGATTCAACATGCATGTTCAAGAAGACAGGCACATCCTCGGACCCCAGCCCGTGTGGAGCATCGACGAGGGTGCAGTCACCTGAGGCTGCGATCACTGCGGTGACGTATTCGGCAGTGTGCACTCGTTCGAGCTCATCGCGCGTCGCCGAAACGACAGGAGTGAGCACTTGAACGTTGGCATGCCTGAACAGGCCGAACTCCGCAGAGAGTCGCATGGCCAGCTGAAGGCGCACGGGAGCCATCGGGTGTCCGGGGCCGAAGTCATAGCCGACGAGCGCGTCATCCCAGACAACTCCGACGCGCCCGCTCATGACTGGGACAGCTCCTGGCTGCGATCGCGCGCAGCTGTCATCGCCACGACGATCGAGTCGGCAACTGCGCGTTCATCGAAGACGGCGACAGCAGCAGCGGTCGTGCCCTTGGCCGATGTGACCTGGGCGCGCAGGGCCTGCGGATGCTCGGTGGACTCCTGCATGAGCCGGGCCGATCCTGCAATCGTCTCGATCACTGCCGTACGTGCCTCGGCAGCGCTGAGTCCGAGCTCCTGCGCACCGCGCATCATGGCCTCGGCCAGGTAGAACACATAGGCAGGTCCGCTGCCTGATGTGGCGGTGATGGCATCCTGCAGGCTCTCAGGGATCTCGATGACGGTGCCGACCGCCTTGAGCAGCTCGGCTGCGGCCTCGAACCTCTCCGGCGAGCAGGACTCACCCGCGCTCACTGCGACAACCCCGCGCTGGATCCTCGCCGGAGTGTTCGGCATGGCGCGCACCACCGCCGCCTGGGGCACGATGCCAGAGATCACGCGCGTAGTGATCCCCGCTGCAATGGAGATCAGCGTTGCCCCAGCAGGCACGGCATCGGCGATCTGGCCCAGGACTGCTCGCATGTCATTCGGTTTCACTGCAGCGAAGATGACATCTGCATCTGCTACAGCTGCCCGCCCGTCGTCGACGGTCACTCCGTGCTTGGCGATAAGGGCCTGCGCCCGTTCCGGGCTCTTCTCGACGACAACGATGCTGGGCCTGGGATCGAGCTGGAGCAGTCCGGTGATGAGCGCCTCGCCCATGACTCCGCCACCGAGAACGGCAATACGGGTCATCAGCACCCTTTCAATCGATGATGCGCGAGGTGGTTTTCCTCCCTAGCCTGCCACGGGTGCGCTGTGGTTGCGAGCAAAGGCCAGCGCTTCCGCCAGATCAGCGACCCTGGCCTCGCGCGTGGCCGCGGATCGCGTGCTCACCTCGACGATGATGCTGCCGGTGAATCCGCTCGCTGCCAGGTGCGTCAGCACCTGTGCCACCGGCTGCGATCCGCGTCCGGGAACCAGGTGCTCATCGCGCGCAGTGCCCTTGCCATCGGCAAGATGCAGGTGCGCGACCCGTTGGCCCAGATCCTTGACGAGGCCGAGCCCATCAGTCCTTGAGACCGAGGTGTGCGAGAGATCGACAGTGGTGTGCGCGTAGTCCTCGTCGCGCACATCCCAGCCAGGGGCATACGCCCTCAGCTCCTGGGACATCGCGCGCCACGGGAACATGTTCTCGACAGCGAAGACGATGTCGGTCTCGTCCTCCATGCGAGCAAGGCCGTCGACGAACTCCTGGGCGTAGTTGCGCTGCCATCGAAATGGCGGATGCACCACCACGGTGCGAGCTCCCAGGCTCTCAGCCGTTTGCTGCGCCCGTCGCAGCTTGCCCCAGGGATCCGTGCCCCAGACGCGCTGTGTCACCAGCAGGCACGGCGAATGTATCGAGAGGACAGGAACTTGGTACTGCTGCATCAACTCGTTGAGCGCATAGGAGTCCTGGCTCGCAGCATCGGCACCAACCATGACCTCGACGCCGTCGTATCCAAGTTCAGCGGCGATCGCGAAGGCCGCCTCGGTGCTCTCGGGAAACGCCGATGACGTCGACAGCCCGACGACGGCCGTGGCGGTCACGCACGTCTCCAACGATCCGTGATCCTGGTTGCGATGGCAACGGCGACTGCTCCCGCGACGCCGACCCCGATGGCTACCACTGAATATCTCTCAGGTGCCAATGACAGGGCGAAGAACTTCGACAGCATCGGGATGAAGAGCACGCCGAGGAAGGCCAGGACCATGGCTCCGACAATCGACAGCCGGAGGAGATTGAGGGGTCGAGCGCTCTGCACCAGCACTGCGATCGCCACGATGAACAGCGTGACGGTCGCAGCCGACTGCGCACTGCTGACCGGCTCACCGACGCGCAGGGCCGCGTCGTAGCTCGTGAACGCAGCGGTTGCGCAGATGGCACCTGCCGGAGCGGTGAACAGGAGTACGCGCTTGAAGAACCCGGGACGGAAGCGCTCCGTGTTCGGCATCAGCGCCAGGAAGAAGCCAGGAATGCCGATGGTGAGCGCACCTATGAGGGTCAGATGCCGGGGCAGGAACGGGAATTCGACTGCGAAGAGGCCAGTGGCTACCGAGATCAGCACGGCGTAGAACGACTTCGTCAGGAAGACGTCCGAGACTCGCTCGATATTGCCGAGCACCCGCCTGCCTTCGGTGACCACACCTGGCATGACCGACCACTTGTTGTCGAGCAGCACGAGCTGCGCAACAGCTCGGGTGGCCGCGGAACCCGAGCCCATGGAGATGCCCAGATCTGCAGACTTCAGGGCAAGCACGTCATTCACGCCATCACCGGTCATGGCGATGGTTGCCCCTCGCGCATGCAGCGCATCGACCATCGCCTGCTTCTGAGTGGGGGTCACCCGGCCGAAGACCGAGGCGCTGGCAACGACGTCGCCGAACTCCTTGGCATCTGTGGGCAGGGTGCGTGCATCAACGGGCGACTCCGCTCCAGGCACACCCGCCAGGGCCGCAATCGCACCGACGGTCACCGCGTTGTCACCCGAGATGACCTTGACCTGCACGCCCTGCTCCAGGAAGTAGGCCACGGTCTGCGCTGCGTCGGCACGCAGCCGCTGGTCGATGAGCACAAGCGCATGGGCGACCACGCCTGCCAGCGGAGCGTCGCCGTTCAAGGTGCCTGCGCTCGAGCCGACTGCCAGCACGCGTGAGCCGTCAGCGCCCAGCTCCTCGGCTCTCGCGAGTGCAGGATCACCGGCATCGAGCAGCATCTCCGGAGCACCGATGACCCAGGTGCCCTGGCCCTGGAAACTGGCCCCTGACCACTTGCGTGCGCTCGAGAACGGAACACTCGACATGATGGACCAGCCTGGATTGCCATAGGCCTCTGCGACTGCCTGCAGCGTGGGATTCGGCGATGACTCCACGCCTGCCAGTGCACCCAGTACCTGCTCTGCCAGTTGAGGCTCCCCCGTGATGATCACGAGATCTCGCACGTGCATGCCAGGCTCAGTGAGCGTGCCGGTCTTGTCGACGCAGATCGTGTCCACGCGTGCAAGCACTTCGACAGCCGGCATGTCCTGGACCAGGACCTTCCTGGCGGCCAGCCGGATGACCGACACCGCCATGGCGATGCTCGTCAGCAGCACCAGGCCCTCAGGGACCATGGTGACCATGCCGGCGATCGTCCCGCGGATGGCATCCGGCCATGCGGCGTCTGCGCGCACGACCTGCGAATACAGCAGCAGCGCACCGATCGGCAGCAGCAGGAACGACACCACGCGGATGAACCCGCTGATGGCATCGCGCAACTCGGAGTTGGTCAGATGGAACTTCTTCGCCTGCTCTGTCAGGCCCGCTGCAAAGGAATCACGACCGATGCGGGTGGCCTGCATCAGTCCGCCACCCGCGACGACGAATGAGCCCGACATCGCCTCGTCCTGCTCAGCCTTGTCGACCGGATCGGCCTCGCCCGTGAGCAGGCTCTCGTCGATCTCAAGGCCCTGGGACTCGAGGATCAGGCCATCGACGACCAGCTGATCGCCGGTCGCCAGCACGATGCAGTCGCCGAGCACGATCTCATTGGCATCGATGGCAGTGTCGACGCCATCGCGCCGCACGACCGGGCGCGCCTTGCCCAGCACGGACAATCGCTCGAGCACCCTTGCTGCGCGGTACTCCTGGATGATGCCGATCGCCGTATTGGCCACGATGGCGAACCCGAACAGGGAGTCCTGGATCGGCGCGACGACGAGCATGACGACCCACATCGAGCCGATCACGAAGTTGAACCAGGTGAGGGTGTTGGCCCGGATGATGTCACCGAGGCTGCGACTGGTCGCAGACGGTGCGTGATTGACCTGGCCCGCAGCGATGCGCTCGGCGACCTCCTGGGAAGTCAGCCCCTGCTGCACTTCGATCATGCCGGCAGGCCATCCATCCGATGCAGGATCACGCCTTCGCGCAGCGCCCAAGGGCAGATGACCAGTTCATCGATTCCCAGCAGTTCCATTGCGCCTTCGGCCACGACTGCTCCGGCCAGCAACTGCTCGGCCCGGCCTTCGGAGACTCCGGGGATGAGTGCGCGGTCGACCGCTGGGATGGTCGCGAGATCCCGCACGAGCTGCTGGACGGCCGGAAGGGTGAGCGTGCGGCGGACATAGAGGCCCTCACTGGACGACGGCGCTCCGGCGATGCGGGCAAGCTGCTTGAGGGTCTTGGACGAGGCGACCGCGATGCGCGGCTCTCCCTCGCGGCGCATGCGTCCGACGACGCTCGCGATCGAGGCACGGACATGCTTGCGCAGCTGGCGGAGCTCATCGGGCCTGGGCGGGTCACTGGTGACGAAGGCTCGCGTGAGGCGACCGGCTCCCAGCGGGAGCGAGACCGCGACGTCAGGCTCCTCGTCGACTCCTGAGGCCAGTTCCAACGATCCACCGCCGATGTCCATCACGAGCAGGCGGCCGGCGGACCACCCGAACCAGCGGCGCACCGCCAGGAAGGTCATGCGTGCCTCATCCTCACCGGACAGCACTTCGATGGCCAGGCCGGTCTCAGCGACCAGCCGGCGCAGCACGGCCTCGCCGTTGCTGGCATCCCGAATGGCACTGGTGGCAAAGGCCATGAGCTCGCTGACGCCAAGATCCTCGGACAGGATCTGCGCCTTGCGAATGAATTCGATGAGCGTGTCGACCGCCTCGTCGTTGACCTCGCCATCGGATGTCAGATGCTCCGCGAGTCGCAGTGGGATCTTCAGCTTCGACGCGGGAATGGGAGCTGCTCCGTAATGCGCGTCGACAAGCAGCAGATGAACCGTGTTCGAACCGATGTCGAGAACTCCCATGCGCACGTGCTGACGGTACCCAAATCCGCTGGCCTTGGGGTAGTCGCCTATGACAAACGCATGCACGGCGTGCCCATAGGCTGTGCCGCATGCCTGAGGTGCCGTTGGACTTTCCGCGACAGTGGTTCGAGTGCGCTGATCCCAATGACCCTGAGCAGCGCATTCGCGCTGACCTCACCTGGCTGACCTCGCGCTGGACCTGCATCTTCGGACGCGGCTGCCCGGGCATCTACAAGGACTCTCCTGAGGCAGGCTGCTGCACGCTCGGCGCGCACTTCTCCGACAAGGATGATCGCAAGCGCACGGAGAAGTGGGTCAACAGGCTCGACGCGACCACCTGGCAGAACCACCGGACCGGCACGAAGAAGGGCTGGATGGTCAAGGAGGACGGCGCCTGGAAGACCCGCGTCGTCCGCAAGGCCTGCATCTTCCACAACGACCCCGATTTCGAGGGCGGCTACGGCTGCGCCCTGCATCACCTCGCCGAGCGGGAGGGCATCTCGTTCATCGAGACCAAGCCCGAGGTGTGCTGGCAGGTCCCGATCCGCCGCTCATACGAGAACATCGAATATCCGGATGAGACCGAGAGGACCGTGGTCGTCATCAGCGAGTTCGATCGCGGCGCCTGGGGCCCAGGCGGGCATGACCTCGACTGGTACTGCAGCAACAACACGGAGGCGCACATCGCCAATGAGCCGGTCTACATCAGCTCGAGGAACGAGCTCATCGCCCTGATCGGCGCAGCAGGCTATGAACTCGTCGCCGAGGCCTGCCGCACCGTGGAACAACTGCGCGAGACGACCGGCCTGAGCATCGCCCGGCATCCCGCAGATCCGAAGTAGTCCGTCAGCCCGAACCAGTACGGTCATCGCTATGGCCAGACCGACCACCAGCTACCGATGCACCGCCTGCGATGCCTCGACGGTGAAATGGGCTGGCCGGTGCCCCAAGTGCGGGGCCTTCGGCACGATGGACCTCGAAGCGCCACTCGCTGCCAGTCCAGGAATGAGGAGCGCACTCACCGGTGTCGCTCCCGCCCGTCCTGCCCGTCCGGTCTCGTCCATCACCCAGGCCGACCCGGTGCCGCGCATCGTGACCGGGATCGGCGAATTCGACCGGGTGCTCGGAGGTGGCCTGGTTGCCGGGCAGATGTGCCTACTCAGTGGCGCCCCCGGGTCAGGCAAGAGCACGCTTGTCCTTGCCGTCGCTGACGCCTTGGCCAAGCGGCTCCGGCGTCCCGTGCTCTACATCTCGGGTGAGGAGTCGGTTGAGCAGATCGCCATCCGTGCCCAGCGCATCGGGGCGACGAGCGATCACCTGCTGCT
>JBAYUM010000113.1:0-6696 GCA_041675125.1 Candidatus Nanopelagicales bacterium | reverse complement strand
CGAGCCGACGGTTGCGCGCATGATCGACAGGGCCGACTGGTTCAACTCAGCCTGCGTAGCCGTGGCGTTGGGACTCAATCCCACCCACCAACTCGCGGCGAAGAAGTCGAATGAGCCCAGTCCCGGCATATCCGAAACCGGCGGCCAGGGTTCATTGGCGACCCCGCCGGTGCCACCGATGAACACCATCCGCCCGAGTCGGCCCTTGTAATGCTGCCGGACCTTCGCGTAGATCGACTCGAGTCGCTGCGCATAGCCCGCCGGCTTCAGGTCGATCGCAGTCCAGTCACCACCGATGGCCAGCTGCGTGACACCGGCCTTGGTCGCGAGATCGGCGAAGTGGATCGAGTAGTCCTCGTACTGGGCGAACCAGGCATTCCACCATTGCGCGGTGCGATTCACCTTCGAGAGATCGGTGCAGCACAGCTGTGGCTGCAGGAACACCTTGAGGCCGGCGGACTGGCTCGACCTGATGTGTGCCAGCAACTCGGCATCGGAGTACATGTTGTTGAAGCCCTTGTTCGTGATCAGGGGCGGATCGGTCTTGGCGTAGTCCCAGGCCGGGGCGATCTCGACCCACTGCACGTTGTCCTGCTTCATCGCCGCGTTGGTCGAGCCCAGCAGTGCACGGAAGTTCGACCACCAGAAGTCGACGAACTCCGCTCCCTTCTGGAACTGCTGCCCTGCGTCACGTGGGGCGAACGCAGTGGTACTGGCCGCCGAGGGAACGGCGGCGCTCGACCCGGACCTGGCGATCCAGCGCCAGGCGTCGACCCTGTCGTCTGAACTCCGGCCTGCTCCAGTGATCGTCAGCGTGCGATGGCCCCGCTCGGCGTCAGGCGTGAACTGCTCAGCCGAGACGAAGCCCCAGGCATTGCGGACGTACCGGTACAGCAGTGACCCTGCCGGCTTCTGCAGCGTGATCGTGAACGTCCCATTCCCGGAGGCGCGCATCGGCATCATGCCCACGGAGCGCAGGCCCGGCTGGGCGAAGGTCTCCAAATAGATTTTCGTGCCAGGTGGGGTGGTTGCCGGCACATGCACGCGCAGAGTCACTGCGACCATGCGCGCCTGGCTCGCCGCTGAGGCGGCACCCTCGCCCAGGCTCAGCATGGTCGTGGCACCCACCGCGAGCACCGCGGCTAGCCCTGTGATCCAGCGTCGATGGCCCATGTCTTGAGCCTAGTAATCACCGCTGGCCGATGCGTAGGGCCGAAGGTCCACGCAGATACGGCCGAATTCACCGCTGGATAACGCGGCATGGGCCCGACGGGTGCCGTATCTTGACGAATTCCTCGCGAGGACTTGCCAAACTAGTTAGGTAAGCCTTACCTTTCTTCCACTAAGGGAGGCTCCATGTTCGCCAATTACCTCATCGGCCTGCGGGAAGGCATCGAGGCTGCGCTCGTCGTCAGCATCTTGATCGCCTACCTGGTCAAGACCGAGCGTCGCTCCGCGATCCTGCCCGTGTGGATCGGCGTTGGCCTGGCCATCGGCCTGAGCCTGGCCTTCGGAGCAGCGCTGACCTTCACCTCGTCGACGATGTCCTTCAAGGCCCAGGAGGCCTTCGGCGGCTTCATGAGCATCATCGCGGTCGGCTTCGTCACGTGGATGATCTTCTGGATGAAGCGCACCGCCCGCAACATCAAGGGCGAGCTGCACGGTCGCCTCGACAGTGCCTTCGGGATGGGTCCGCTCGCCATTGCAGTCGTTGCGTTCATCGCCGTCGCCCGTGAAGGTCTTGAGACCTCCTTGTTCATCTGGGCTGCCGTGCAGTCCACCGGCTCCGGAACCGCACCAGTCGCTGGCGCAACCCTGGGCCTGGCCTCTGCCATAGTGCTCGGCTACCTGTTCTATCGAGGTGCATTGCGCATCAACCTCGCGAAGTTCTTCACCATCACGGGTGCAGCGCTGGTGGTCGTTGCTGCGGGGGTGTTCGCCTACGCGATCCACGACCTGCAGGAGGCCGGGATCCTTCCCGGCCTCGACAATGTCGCCTATGACGCAACCGGCGCAATCCCACCCGGCAGCTGGTACGGCACCCTGATCAAGGGCATCTTCAACATCTCTGCGGCACCGTCCTGGCTGGAGTTCATCGGCTGGCTGGCCTACCTCATCCCAGTGATGTACCTCTTCTTCCGCAAGCCACGGGTCAAGACCGACGCGGCAGCCGCACAGCCCGTCGTCAACACGTCAGTCAGCGGCAGCTGACCCACTTCGCGAGTCCAACCGTTCTTCAGGTCACCCCTGCCCGCAATCGACCATCCATCAAATTCGGAGGCACCATGTCAACAACGTTCAAGTCAACACTCGCAGTCGCGGCCCTCGCGCCAACCCTGTTCCTTGCAGCCTGCAGCTCATCAACTGACGACTCGAACTCGGCGCCTACGGCAACTGCAACGACGATCGTCGTCACGGCCTCCGACACCGACTGCATCATCGATCAGGCCTCGATCCCTTCAGGACCAGTCAGCTTCGAGGTCACGAACACCGGCAATGAGATCACTGAGGTCTACGTGTACGGCAAGAGCGGTGATGAGTTCACCACGGTTGTCTCCGAAGTGGAGAACATCGGCCCCGGCGTCTCGCGCGACATGAGCGCCGACCTTGCTGCAGGCGACTACCAGGTTGCCTGCAAGCCAGGGCAGACCGGCGACGGAATCCGCGCATCGCTTGAGGTGACCGGCGATGCCGGCACCGCGCCAGCATCGACCTCGATCCCGGCGCGCGAGATCTCCCTGTCCATCAATGCGAAGGACTCCTTGACCGGAGTCGAAGGCCAGTCCGCAACGACCGGTGAGCGCATTGAATTCGCTGTGAAGAACACGGCTGACTCGGCACGAGTATTCGAGGTCAAGCGACCTGATGGATCCGTTGCAGGCGAGACGGAGATCCAGCCGACCAAGGAAGCCGATCTCTACCTGGACATGGACGTTGCCGGAACCTGGCTGCTGATCGTCGAAGGCGGCAAGACGGAGACCGAGACCGACTTCAGCGTCAAGTAGGCACTCACCCCGCTGCTTCCCTGCAGGCCGGTGGCCACCGGCCTGCAGGGGCCAGACGACTTCTTCGGTGGAGAGCTCTTTGCGGCTACTTCCCGGGGCTAGTTCGACGGAACCGCTACTGGGGTGGCACTGCAGCCCACACCCGAGGGACTCGGCGTAGGCGAGGCCTTCTTGGCAGCAACCGCCGCATCATCCACGACCGCGGTGAACTGATGGCCGAGGATCACATCAACCACACGCTTGCTGCGTCCATCGGGGATCAGGTCTGCTCCCGGGAAGTAGTACTCGAGCAACTGCGCTGCAGCCTTCCCCTTTGGTCCGTAGAGGATCTCGGCAACTCCTGCAACCTGGCGATTGCCTGCGGCGTTGCCGACCTCCTTGACAGTGAATCCACGGGCACCCATCACCTGCGCGGTTGAACCAGCAAGACCGGGCGTCTGGGTCGCGTTGTAGATGTTGAGTCGCACCTGCTCGGGCGCTGGAAGCGACTCAGCCGGTGACACCATCACCGTCGCGCATGGCAGCGGATTGGGAGTGGACTCGGATGCGGCCGGCTCACTGCTGCCGCTGAACATCTTGACGATGCCGAAGATCAGGAACATCACGACGAGCACGACCACGACAATCGCAACAGGCAACTGCCATTTCGGACGGCGTCGACGATATCGACGCGGTGCTATACGCACTGCGCCCTCGCGCATACCGCTCATTCGCTCTCCCGCGATCGTTGCCTCGTCATGAATTCGCGCACAAGATTGCCACACTCGTCCGCGAGGACTCCAGCCACAACCTCCGGACGGTGATTCATCCGGCGATCACGCGGCAGATCCCAATGCGACCCGCAGGCGCCGTACTCCTCATTCCAGGCCCCGAACACGATGCGGTCGATGCGCGACAGCACTGCGGCACCTGCACACATGGGGCAAGGTTCGAGAGTGACGACCAGGGTGCAGCCAGTCAGATGCCAGTCACCGAGCACCTCGGCTGCAGCACGCAGGGCGAGCACCTCGGCGTGGGCTGTCGGATCCTGAAGGGCTTCGCGCTGATTCGCCGCCTGTGCGATCACCTGAGCATCCGCGTCGAGCACGATCGCCCCGATGGGCAGGTCTGCGGTCAGAGGTCCCTTGAGCGCCTCTTCCATGGCCAAACGCATGGCATCGCGATACTCAGACGGCTCGTGATCCACGTCATGAGGATAGGACGTGGCGCTCGCTACGGGATACGCGTTGACTGGCGGCGGTCGATGACCACGCCGGTCACCAGCGAGAGCAGGCCGATCCCTGCAATGAGCAGCCAGCCCCCGAGATCACCGACCCCGCTGATATTCGCCGGATCATCCGGGCACATGCCCACCCCGCACTCGGGAATCACCGAGACGGCAATGAGCAGCGCGTCGAGAATCACCCAGGTGATCACCGTGTACGCCGCAATGCGGAACGCACCCGGAGTTCGTCGCAATCCGGTGTCGCCGCAGGTCAATGGGGTCTCCCACATCAGCAGGGCTGCGCAGCCGATCACGCCAACGGCGAAGGTCACGAAGGCCCAGGTGTACAGGTGCAGACCGAAGAAATCGGGGCCATAGCCTGGATCTGTCGGGCTGGAGATGTGCAGGAAGATCTGGCGGACACTGCCGGCGGCTCCGACCGAGGCCGCCAGGATGCTCAGCGCATAGTGGCGTGCCCTCAAGCCCCACAGCAGGTTCATCATCGGGCCCACGGCCAGGCCGACCATTCCCGAGCGCTGCACGAGGCACAGCGGGCACGGCTGCTCACCCACCCCGAACTGCAGGTGAAGCGAGCCGGCCAGTACTCCGATCAGCCCCAGGAGGGCTGCGATGTTGATGAGGCGTGCCAGATTGAGTTGGCGTTCAACGGAGAGATGCATGGATGCCCTTTGAGTCGACCGACTAGAAATTGAGCGGGATGGGGTCGGTCATATGCGATTTCAGCAGCACGGCGGTCCAGACCAGGGTGACCACGACGAGTGCTGGCGTCCACCTCCACCTGCGCACGATCCCCGCGAACACCACGAGCCACAGCACGAACATCGAGAGCATCACGGGTTCACGCTAACGAAACAATCTGCCTCACGGGCGCGCCCAGGCCGAAACATTCCTGAATTGCGCCACAACCTCGGCGAAACACCTCTTCCCTAGCGTGTTCGTCATAGCGGGCGCGCCCGGCTATGAAGCGTGATCAATGGGAGGTGTGTGATGTCGGTGGCAACAGTTCCCGCCCCGTACGACGAGATGCTCGATGACGGGCGTCCGCGTGCAACGCATCGTGCCCTCTTCGCAACACTCGAGGAACTCGGGCCGCAGGGACTTGCCGAGCGTGCCCGCCAGCGCGATTCGTATCTCGACCGGCATGGCATCACCTTCACCCTCGGCGAGCGCGAGCGCCCACTGCCCATGGACCTGGTGCCACGGATCATCACGCCCGCCGAGTGGTTGAGCGTCGAGGCAGGAGTCATCCAGCGACTGCAGGCCCTCGAGATGTTCCTCGCGGATGTGTACGGAGACATGCAGGTGCTCAGCGACCGCGTGATCCCTCGCACCCTGGTCACCAGTTCCACGCACTTCCACCGTCAGGCCTGGGGGGTCAAGCCGGCGAACAATGTTCGTATTCACGTTTCAGGGATCGACCTCATCCGCGACGAGGACGGCATCTTCCGCGTTCTTGAGGACAACCTCCGCAACCCGTCGGGCGTCTCGTATGTCATCGAGAATCGGCGCACCCTTGCCCACGTGCTTCCCGAGGTGTTCGCCAAGCACCGGGTGCGTTCCATCTCGGAGTATCCCGAGCGACTGCTCGACGCACTCCGGGCGTCCGCACCCGAAGGAGTCGATGACCCAACAGTCGTGGTGCTGACACCTGGCGTGCACAACTCAGCCCACTATGAGCATGCCTTCCTCGCCCGCCACATGGGCATCGAGCTCGTCGAGGGTCGCGATCTCTACTGCCGCGAGGGTCGGGTCTGGATGCGGACCACATCGGGTCCTCGGGTGGTCGACGTGATCTACCGACGCATCGACGATGACTTCCTCGATCCTGTCCACCTGCGACCTGACAGCGTGCTGGGTGTCCCTGGCCTCATCAATGTGGCCCGTGCCGGACGAGTGGGCATCGCCAATGCGATCGGCAATGGCGTGGCCGATGACAAGGCGATCTACCCCTATGTGCCGGCGCTCATCCGCTACTACCTCGGTCAGGAGCCGATCCTGCCCAATGTCGACACCTATGACCTGAGCGATCCAGATCAGCGCGAGCATGTCATCAACAACATCGAACGGATGGTCGTCAAGCCCGCAGACGGATCTGGCGGCTACGGGCTCGTCATGGGGCCCACTGCAACCGAGAAGGAACTGATCGGCGCCATTGCCGCAGTCAAGCTGGATCCACGCGCGTGGATCGCCCAGCCGGTAGTGCGCTTCTCCACCTACCCCACCGTTGTCGAGGACGGCGTGATCAGGTCCAGGCACGTCGATCTTCGACCCTTCGCCGTCAATGACGGCAAGAACGTCTACGTGCTCCCCGGAGGCCTGAGCCGCGTGGCGCTTCCCGAGGGCAGCCTGGTGGTGAACTCCAGCCAGGGTGGCGGGTCCAAGGACACCTGGGTGCTCGAGGACACGATGACGATCGATCGTCCGGTGCCGCCGGAGACTCCTCGCGCAGTCACGATCGACATGGAT
>JBAYUM010000112.1:0-6808 GCA_041675125.1 Candidatus Nanopelagicales bacterium | reverse complement strand
CGCGTGAAGAAGTGAAGATGCAGCTTGCGTCCGACTGCCTCGGGCCGCTCCATCCAGCCGCGCACCGCATCGACGTTGCGCGCAACGGCCCGTTCGCTGGTCGCCCAGGCAGCGTCGTGATCCAGACCGTGGGGATTCACGGACACGGCGCAGTCCTCGAGCTCCCCGAGCTCGCGCAGTTCCTTCGTCGTCCACGTGGCCTGGGCCGGCCCACGACGCCCGACGATGTGGATATCAGTGATCGAGGTGGTGGCGAGCGTCTTGAGCACATGCGGCGGCATGTCCGTCGCACGCAGTTCCTCAGGCGACTTCGCCAGCACGCGGGCGACGTCCACAGCGACATTGCCGAGGCCGACCACGACTGCCTGCTGCACTGTCGGAAGCCACGACTCGAAGAAGGCGCGGTCGGCATCCGGATGACCGCAGTACCAGGCCACGAAGTCCGTCGCCCCGACGCAGCCCTGCAGCTGCTCGCCCGGAATGCCAAGATGCCGATCCGATGAGGCACCATAGGTGAGCACGACAGCGTCGTAGAACTCCAGCAGCTCACTGATCTGGATGTCGACCCCGACATTCACATTGCCGAGGAATCGCACGCCATCGCGGTCGAAGATGCGATCCAGGTTGTCGCGCACGGAACGAATGCTGAAGTGATCGGGTGCCACGCCGTAGCGCACCAGGCCGAATGGGATCGGCAGTCGATCGAGCACATCCACTGTGGCCCGGTCGGAGTCGAGCAGCTCGGCTGCCGCATACATCCCCGAGGGTCCTGACCCCACCACGGCAACCCGCAAACGACGACCCACTGCTACCTCTGCCTCTCAGTCCGATGCAAGACACATAACCGTAGTCAGTCTGTACTCATGATGTGAAACAGCAGGGCATCCGATAGCGTGCCGGCTTCGATCGAATCTGGAGAACCCATGCCCTTTATTCAGGTGACCATGCTCGAGGGCCGCACGGCCGAGCAGAAGCAGGAACTCATGCGCAAGCTCAACGCCGCAGCAGCCGAGGTCCTCGGTGGGGATCCCAATCGCATCCGCATTGCCCTGATCGAGGTCACCGGCGATGACTGGGGCATCGGCGGAGAGTCGTACAACACGCTCCAGGCCAAGGGCTGATCAGGCTGACATCGGCCGCAGCAGCCCGGTGTGCACGTCGTAGATGGCGCCGCCTACCACCAGATCCTCGGGCAGCAGCGGGTGTGCCCGAATGCGCACGACGTCGGTGATGAGGGCCGACTCCTGATCATCGACAGTGCGGAATTCGAAGCTGCGCGTGTTCATGCCTGATCCCTGCTCGATCGCGGCGTGTATCTGCTCCTCAGTCGCGCTCGCCATCCGGCAGTCGGTGTGCGGCATGACCAGCACACGATTGACCCCCAGCAGGTGGGTGGCCAGGATCAGGGTGCGCAGCACGTCGTCGGTCACGCGCGCGCCGGCATTGCGCAGCAGCTTCACATCGCCGGCGTGCATGCCCAGCGCGTGCAGTGGATCGATGCGAGAGTCCATGCAGGTGATGACCGCGAGGCCCTTGACTGCCTGGCCGGTCAGTCCAGAGTCGGCGAAGGTCCTCGAGTACTCCTCATTGCCCTCGAGGACATCGGCGAAGGCGTCATAGGGAAATGACTCGAGGTGGTCGGCGTCGTAGATCGGCATGAGTGAAACCTATCCATCTGCCCGCTAGGCGTCGATGCGGTCGCGATCAAGCCCGGCAGCTCCGTTGACGATGAACTCCTTGCGTGGGGCGACGTCATTGCCCATCAGCAGGTCGAACACCTCGATAGCCGCTGCCGCGTCGTTCATCGTGATGCGTCGCAGTGTGCGGTGCGCCGGATCCATCGTGGTCTCACGCAGCTGGCTGGCATCCATCTCTCCGAGACCCTTGTAGCGCTGCACCGGATCCTTGATCCTCTTGCCCTTCTTCTCGGCATCAGCCAGCACCGAACGCATCTCGGCATCGGAATAGGTGTAGATGACCTCATTGGCCTTGCTGCCTGCGTTGACGATCTCGAGCCGGTGCAAGGGTGGCACCGCCGCGAAGACACGTCCGGCCTCGAGCATCGGGCGAAGGTACGAGTGCATCAGCGTGAGCAGGAGACAGCGAATATGCGCTCCGTCGACGTCGGCGTCAGACATCAGGATGATCTTTCCGTAACGTGCCTGGTCCAGGTCGAAACTGCGTCCGGAACCCGCCCCGATCACCTGGATGATCGCTGCGCACTCGGTGTTCTTCAGCATGTCGGACAGGGACGACTTCTGGACATTGAGGATCTTGCCGCGAATGGGGAGCAGGGCCTGGAAGTCGGAGTTGCGCGCGGTCTTGGCAGTGCCGAGCGCACTGTCGCCCTCGACGATGAACAGCTCGCTGTGCGCGACGTCATCGGACCTGCAATCGACGAGCTTGGCCGGCAGCGCCGAGGATTCCAGTGCGGTCTTGCGGCGCTGGGTGTCGCGATGGGCACGTGCCGAGACGCGGGCACGCATGGCATTGGCCGCCTTCTCCAGCACGCTCTTGGTGGCGGCCTTCTCTCCTCGCGGCGGAGTGACGATCCACTTCGTGAGCTCCTTGGTGACCACATTGCCGACGATGCGCGATGCCGCCGGCGTGCCCAGGATCTCCTTGGTCTGGCCCTCGAACTGGGGCTCGGACAGGCGTACGGCCACCACTGCGGTCAGGCCCTCGAAGATGTCATCCTTGGTGACGTTGTCCTCACCGGCGCGCAGGATCTTCTGCGAGCGCAGCTGGTCGTTGACGACCTTGACCATCGCCCGCTCGAAGCCATTGACGTGCGTCCCGCCCTTGGGCGTGGCGATGACGTTGACGAATGAGCGAAGCAGGGAGTCATACCCGGTGTCCCAGCGCATGGCGATATCAACGGTGAGCTCGCGCTCGACCTCCTGCGGCGACATATGGCCCTTGTCGTCCAGAACAGGCACCGTCTCAGTGAAGTGACCCAGGCCATGAAGTCGGACGATCGGCGAGACCTCCTCGCCCGTGCTCAGCGAGTCCACGTACTCGCTGATGCCGCCCTTGTGCTGGAAGCGCTCTTCATAGATGTCACCGGCATCTCGGCGATCGTGGATCTCGATGGTGAGCCCAGGGACCAGGAACGTTGACTGCATCGCTCGATCGCGAAGGGCGTTGCGGTCGTAGTCCGCATCCTTGGTGAAGACCTGGCGATCGGCCCACCAGCGCACTCTCGTACCGGTGCGTGCGCGTGGCGCCTTGCCGACGACAGCCAGGCCCGACTTCTTGGTGAAGTCGACATCCGGGCCCTCGCCGTCGAAGACCCCCGTGACCCCGCGTCGGAAGGACACGTGATGCACCTTGCCGATGCGATCCACCTCGACATCCAGGCGCGAGGACAGCGCGTTGACCACCGAGGCACCAACTCCATGGAGACCGCCGGACGCCGCATAGGAGCCCCCGCCGAACTTGCCACCTGCGTGCAGCTTGGTCATGACGACCTCAACTCCGCTGAGCCTGGTCTTGGGCTCGATATCGACCGGAATGCCTCGACCGTTGTCATGCACCTCGGCCGAGCCATCGGGATGCAACGTGATGTCGATCACCGTGCAATGACCGGCAAGCGCCTCATCGACCGCGTTGTCGACGATCTCCCAGAGGCAGTGCATCAGGCCGCGTCCGTCGTTGGACCCGATATACATACCGGGACGCTTGCGCACGGCCTCGAGCCCCTCGAGCACTGCAAGATCCTTGGCGGAGTAGTTCGAAGGCACGCCGACAACCTATCTGCGCCGAGGCAACTTTCCGCGACGCCACGGTTGAAGGACTGCTCACTCGTGAATCGATAACGATTCGGTTTCGCTTTAGGTGAACCTCACCGGCGTGGCATCGCGGGAATATCAAAAGGGTGTAAGACTGTTATCCACATTGCAAGGCAGTAATGCCGCACAAGAGTTGGAGGGTTAACCGTGAACGCCACGATGACAGCACCCGCACTCGCCGCAACCGATCGTTGCGATCGATGCAATGCCCAGGCCTACGTTCGCGTGGTGCTCCCAGGCGGGTCGGATCTGCTCTTCTGCAGCCACCACTGGAATCGCCATGAGGATGCGTTGCGTCCCCAGGCCATCGAGGTTGTCGACGAGACCCACCGACTCGAGGCGAAGCCGGCAGTCGTCGCTGACTGAATCCTTCATCACGACATACGAAGGGCCCCGAGGTTTATCGGGGCCCTTCGCTTTGCCTGGTCGCGATGACTAGTCGAGATAGTCGCGCAGCACCTGCGAACGCGATGGATGGCGCAGCTTCGACATCGTCTTGCTCTCTATCTGCCGGATGCGCTCGCGCGTCACGCCGTAGACCTTGCCGATCTCGTCGAGGGTCTTGGGCTGCCCATCAGTGAGGCCAAAGCGCATCCGCACGACGCCGGCCTCACGATCGGAGAGGGTGTCCAGCACGGACTCAAGCTGCTCCTGGAGCAAGGTGAATGAGACGGCATCCGAGGGCACGATGGCCTCCGAATCCTCGATGAGGTCGCCGAACTCGCTGTCGCCCTCTTCACCGAGCGGGGTGTGCAGGGAGATCGGCTCACGGCCGTACTTCTGCACCTCGACGACCTTCTCAGGTGTCATGTCGAGTTCCTTGGCAAGCTCTTCTGGAGTGGGCTCGCGACCAAGATCCTGCAGCATCTGGCGCTGGACACGAGCGAGCTTGTTGATGACCTCGACCATGTGCACGGGAATGCGGATAGTGCGAGCCTGATCTGCCATGGCACGCGTGATGGCCTGCCGGATCCACCAGGTGGCGTAGGTCGAGAACTTGTAGCCCTTGGTGTAGTCGAACTTCTCCACAGCGCGGATCAAGCCCAGATTGCCCTCCTGGATCAGGTCCAGGAAGAGCATGCCGCGACCGGTGTAGCGCTTGGCCAGTGAGACCACGAGACGAAGGTTGGCCTCGAGCAGGTGGTTCTTGGCCCGGCGACCGTCCTCGGCGATCCACAGCAGGTCACCTTGAAGCTTCTTGTCCATCTTCTTGGACTCGGCGAGCTTCTCCTCGGCGAACAGGCCAGCCTCGATGCGCTTGGCGAGCTCGACTTCCATCTCGGCGTTGAGCAGTGGCACCTTGCCGATCTGCTTGAGGTAGTCCTTGACCGGGTCTGCAGTGGCCCCTGCAACGGTGACCGTCTGGACAGGCTCGTCGGTGTCATCGACATCAGAGATGGTGAAGCCGGCTTCCTCGCCCTCAGCCTTGGGCTCGGTGACGGGCTCCTCATCGCCGTCGCCAACGACCTCCGCGATGTCCTCGGCGATCTCAGCCTCCAGCTCGACCTCGAGCTCGGCGACGACTTCAAGGTCAGCAGGATCCACGTCCTCGGCATTGACATCGACCAGGCCAGCCTCAGTCGCAATGACCTCGACCAGGATCTCGTCCTCGTCGACGCCTACGCCGATCTTGGGCGCCTTCTTGGCGGTCGCTGCCTTTGCCGGCACCGCCTTCTTGGCGGTCGCAGGCTTGGCTGGTGCAGCCTTCTTCGCCGCAGCCGCGGTCTTCTTGGCCGGCTCGGCCTTGGCGGCAGCCGGAACCGCCTTCTTGGTCACGGGAGCCGTCTTCTTGGCCGGTTCAGCCTTGGCAGCAGGGGGTGCGGCCTTCTTCGCCGCAGCCGCGGTCTTCTTGGCCGGCTCGGCCTTGGCTGGTGCGGCAGTCTTCTTTGTGGTGGTGTTCTTCGTTGCGGTCGCCATGTTCAGCTAAGCGCCTTTCTTCAACCGATGTCCACGACAAGAGCCCGTGTCAAGCCTTTGCAGACTTGTACGGGCCGTGGTCCATTGATTGTGCCACATCTTCAGCCAGAAGGCAGCAGCACCGCCCGGCCCTGTCCGACTTGGATGATTTTCGCAGCCCCCTGGGTCACGACACCGTCGACCCCGTACGGACCCTGGCCATCGACCGTGTAGCTGGCCGTCCAGGTAATGGTGAGTCGCACGGTGAAACGACCCGATCGCCGATAGACATGCGACACCCGCAGATCCGGATAGCGGCTTGCGGCGACTGACGTGTCGAGCACCGCCCCATCGCCGAAATCCCAATGCCAGGAGGCCCTGGGCCTCAGGACCACCCTGCTGCCGGCGACCTGATGGGCAGACGGCTCAAGGTCGTCCGGCTGGCCAGAGCTGAAGATCGTCGGCACCTGGGGCAGCACCCCCTTCTCGGGCTGCACCTGGATATGCGCAGGCGGCACGGTCCTGGCAAAGACATCCTGCAGGGCCTGGCTGCCTGCATCCACGGATCCGGCCCCTTGACCGCCCACGCAGGTCAGGCCTCGATCGGCCCAGGTGAACCCGCCGTCGGTCGAGTACCACTGGCGCCGCTGCTCCTGGCCCGAAGGGCACCCCTCGGTGACCGTGCCGCAGCCGATGGAGTTGAACTCCGAGGAGCACGGATCGGCCAGCATCCACAGGCAGTCCCGGCAGGCATGTGCGGAGCCGGACCCGCCAGACCCGCCGGCGTGGCTGCTCCCAGAGCTCCCGGAGCCGACGAACTGGTCGTTTGCATCGTCGCTTCCGACATCGACGGCAGCGACCTGGCTGCTTGCGGTCCACCCGCAGCACAACAGGAGCAGGACAAGGAGCATTCCTCGGACACACCAGCGCATGTGCCAACGCTAGGAAGAGGATCACTCCAGCGACAGGCCCTCGATCAGGCCTGTGGACAACTACGCCAATGACCGGATGCGCCCCAGCGCCACGTCGACATATCTGGCCACTTGCTCGTCCTCCACCAGGAATCCGTCATGCCCCACCAGCGAATCGACGATATGCAGGTCGCCGGCGCCTGGTGCATG
>JBAYUM010000111.1:0-6808 GCA_041675125.1 Candidatus Nanopelagicales bacterium | reverse complement strand
CCGCTTGCGGGCGTCGGCCACCAGGCGCTCGCGCAGGACCCGCTTGACGCTCCAGATCTCCTCGCCCGGGATCTTGTCGGCGACGCCGGCCACCACCTCGGCCCGGTCCGCCTTCGGACCGGGGTAGGGGTTCACGCCGTGCCGGGCGGCCATCTCGAACACCTCGCGGGCCACCCAGGTCGGGGCGTGCACGCCGTTGGTGATCGAGCCGATCGGCCGGTCGTCGGTGTCGAAGGCCGGCCAGAGACCGCCGAACATGTCCCGGCTCACGTGGCCGTGCAGCTTGGAGACCCCGTTGGCGCGCTGGGCCAGGCGGAGGCCCATCACGGCCATGTTGAACACGCTCGGGTCACCACCCGGGTAGTCCTCTGCACCCAGCGCCAGGATTCGCTCGACGGGCACCCCTGCCGCGGCGTTATCGCCACCGAAGGTACGGGCGACAAGATCGCGTGGAAAGCGGTCGATGCCTGCGGGAACGGGAGTATGCGTCGTGAAGACGGTGCCTGCACGCACTGCCTCGAACGCCTCCTCATACGACAGGCTCACTTCGGACTGCACGAGTTCGCGAATGCGCTCCAGCCCGAGGAAGCCTGCGTGGCCCTCGTTCGTATGGAAGACCTCAGGAGCAGGCGCACCGGTGATCCGGCAGTACGCCCGAAGGGCACGAACGCCGCCGATGCCGAGCAGCATCTCCTGCAGCAGCCGGTGCTCCCCGCCTCCGCCGTAGAGCCGGTCGGTGACCTCGCGCTCGGCCGGGGCATTCTCCTCGACATCGGAATCCAGCAGCAGCAGTGGTACTCGGCCGACTTGAGCGACCCAGATGTGCGCGATGATCGAGCGTCCGCCGTTCAGGCCGACAGCGAGCTTCGCTGGCGAGCCATCGGCCTCGCGCAGCAAGGTGACCGGGCTGCCGTCGGGATCGCACACGGGATAGTGCTCGAGCTGCCAGCCATCGCGTGACAGCGACTGTCTGAAGTACCCGGCGCGGTAGAACAGTCCCAGGCCGATGATGGGCACACCCAGATCGCTGGCAGTCTTCAGGTGATCGCCGGCAAGGATCCCAAGTCCGCCCGAGTACTGCGGAAGCGCCGCAGTGACACCGAATTCAGGTGAGAAGTACGCGATGCCCTTGGCCGCCTGGTCACCCAGCGACTGATACCAGTGATCGCTGTCCAGGTAGTTGCGCAGTGCGTCGACCCGCTGGCCGATCCAGGACACGAAGCCGTCATCGGCTGCGAGGGCCACGAGGCGCTCAGCGGACACCTCGCCCAGCAGCCGTACCGGATCCTCCTCGACATCGACCCACAGCGCCGGATCGATTGCCCGGAACAGGTCTCGCGTCTCCGGGTCCCATGACCAGCGCAGGTTGTGCGCGAGTTCATCCAGCGCGCTCAGGCGCTGCGGCAGGACGGTGCGGACGGTGAATCGGCGTATGGCTCTCACGAACGCAACCCTAGCCGATATGATAACGCTTACATTCCCTGCCAGGTGACAGTCATGTGAATTTCACGCAACAACTGGGTTCCGGGTCGACAATGACGGGGATGGCCGCATCCCCGGCGCGATCGATCGCCATTCGCCGGTACGGTTTTGGTCATGGCCACCCTCGGCAGTCGCCGAACCGACGCGCAAGCCACCCCTGCCAGCGCCCCTTGGCTGCCGCCGACGACCACGGTTGCATCCGAGCTCTCCGGCCGCTTCCCCATCACCGATGTCTCGCCCACCGTCCTGGGTGGGCGGCGTCCCTGCGCAGCTGCCGTCGGCGAGTCCATCGAGGTCCGCTGCACGAGTTTTCGAGAAGGCCACGATGCGCTGGGCGTTCATGCCGTGCTGAGGCGCCCGGATGGCACCGAGCACTCGCGGGTGCGCATGGAGTCCACGCATGACGGGCTGGACACCTGGAGCGCGCATGTCCGTCCTGACTCGGTCGGCCTGTGGTCCTTCGATATCGAGGCATGGGGCGACCCGTGGAGCAGTTGGCGCCAGCGCGCCGAGATCAAGATCCCGGCCGGCATCGATGTCGAGCTCGAGTTCGAGGAGGGTGCCCGGATCCTGGAGCGTGCGAGCCTGAGCCTTGACCCCGGCCACCGCGCACCACTGGCCCAGGCCATCTCGACCATGCGCGCCGACCTGCCCTCCCAGGCTCGCCTGGCAGCAGGCCTGGAGCCGGCAGTCACCACCGTCATGAAGGAGCAGCCACTGCGCGAGCTCGTGACGACCAGCGGACCCTGGCTCATGCGCGTACAGCGCCGTCGCGCACTCGTGGGCGCCTGGTACGAGATGTTCCCCCGAAGTGAGGGCGCTGACCTTGAACTCCAGCAGTCAGGAACCTTCGCAACCGCGATGGACCGCCTTCCTGCCATTGCGGACATGGGCTTCGACGTCGTCTATATCCCTCCCGTCCACCCAGTGGGCGAGGTCAACCGCAAGGGACCGAACAACACTCTTGCGCCGCAGCCTGGGGACCCAGGATCACCATGGGCCATCGGTTCCAGCACGGGCGGACACGATGCCGTGCACCCGGATCTCGGTGATCTGCACGACTTTGACGCCTTCGTCGCGCGTATCGACGAGCTCGGCATGGAGATCGCCCTCGACCTGGCACTGCAAGCCGCACCTGATCATCCATGGGTCAGCGCACATCCTGAGTGGTTCACCACGCGTGCCGACGGCACGATCGCCTATGCGGAGAACCCGCCGAAGAAGTACCAGGACATCTATCCGCTGAACTTCGACAACGATCCTGAGGGCCTCTACCGAGAGGTTGAGCGCATCGTGCGCTTCTGGGTTGATCGCGGAGTGCGCATCTTCCGCGTGGACAATCCGCACACCAAGCCCGTATGGGTCTGGGAACGCCTCATCGCATCGATCAATGACGCGGACCCTGACGTGATCTTCCTCGCTGAGGCGTTCACCGGGCCACCGATGATGCGCGCACTCGCGCAGGTCGGCTTCCAGCAGAGCTATACCTACTTCACCTGGCGAAACAACCGCGGTGAGATCGAGGACTACCTGCGCGAACTTGCCGGCCCGCTGGCAACCTCGATGCGTCCCAACCTCTTCACCAACACACCCGACATCCTGACGGCGTACCTGCAGAACGGTGGGCCGCATGCCTTTGCCATCAGGGCAACCCTCGCCGCAACGCTCTCACCGACCTACGGGGTCTACAGCGGCTTCGAGCTGTTCGAGCATATTTCGCTGAGGCCGGGAAGCGAGGAGTACCTCGACACGGAGAAGTTCCAGTACCGGCCTCGCGATTGGCACGCGGCCCAGGCTCAGGGCCTGACCCTTGCGCCGCTGCTCACTCGGCTCAATGCAATCCGAGCAGAGCATCCTGCATTGCAGGACCTGCGTTCACTGCACTTCCACTCGTGCGACAACCCCAACATCATCGTCTTCTCCAAAGCTGACCAAGGCGATTGCATCCTTGTCGTGTGCACAACGGATCCCTATAACGAGCAGCAGGGCATCGTGCACCTGAACATGTCCGTCCTGGGGCTGCAATGGGATGAGCAGTTCATTGCGCATGACCTGATGAACGAGCAGTCTTGGACTTGGGGAGACAATGCCTTCGTGCGGCTGGCTCCATGGGAGCAGGTCGCCCATGTGATTCACGTGTCTAGGGGGGACATCGGTGACAACTAGTCACGCAGCTCGAGTTGCGGTTGACACGCATGACCTCGATCGCATCATTGACGGTTGGCACCATGATCCGCACAGCATCCTGGGCCCTCATGTCGGCGCTGCGAGCGTCACCATTCGGGTGCTCAGGCCGCTGGCCGAGGCAGTCACGATCGTCACCCCTGAGTTCCGCGTTCCCATGACGCATGAGCATCGCGGCATCTGGTACGCACTGATCCCTGGCGACCAGGTGCCCACGTACTCGGTTGACGCCACCTATGCGGGGCAGGTGATCCCTGGAGATGATCCCTATCGCTTCCTGCCGACCCTCGGCGAGATCGACCTTCACCTCATCGGCGAAGGCCGTCACGAGCAGCTCTGGCAGGTCCTGGGTTCCCATGTGCGCAGGTATGCAACTCCCCTGGGCGAGGTGAGCGGAGTCTCCTTTGCCGTGTGGGCACCGAGCGCCCAAGGCGTGCGTATCACAGCCGACTTCAATTTCTGGGATGGCACTGCGCATCCCATGCGCTCCTTGGGATCAACGGGCATCTGGGAGCTGTTCGTCCCCAATGTCGGCGATGGAGTGACCTACAAGTTCCAGATCCTCGGTCAGGACGGCGTCTGGCGGGACAAGGCCGATCCGATGGCCTATGCGACAGAGGTCCCTCCGGCCACGGGTTCGCGCGTGTTCACGTCGACATACGCCTGGGCCGATCAGTCCTGGCTCGATCAGCGTGCTGCCGACGACCCACATCGCAAGCCATTGAGCATCTACGAGGTGCATCTGGGCTCCTGGCGCCCGCATCTGGACTACCGCGCACTGGCATCTGAACTCACGGACTACGTCAAGGCTGCAGGCTTTACGCACGTCGAGTTCATGCCACTCGCCGAGCATCCGTATTCGCCCTCCTGGGGCTATCACGTCACCTCGTACTTCGCACCGTCTGCACGATTCGGCTCACCTGATGACCTGCGGTTCCTGATCGACTCCCTGCATCAAGCCGGCATCGGGGTCATCGTGGATTGGGTGCCCGCCCACTTCGCCACTGACTCCTGGGCGTTGATGCGCTTCGACGGGAGCGCACTGTACGAGCATCCGGAACCCAGCCGCGGCGAGCATCCCGACTGGGGCTCCTACATCTTCAATTACGGCCGTACAGAAGTGCGCAATTTCCTGGTCGCCAACGCTGTCTACTGGCTCGAGGAGTATCACGTCGACGGCCTTCGAGTCGACGGCGTCGCATCGATGCTCTATCTGGACTACTCACGGGAGCACGGACAGTGGACCCCGAATGTTTTCGGCGGTCGCGAGAATCTCGAGGCCGTCTCGTTCCTGCAGGAGATGAACGCGACGGTATACAAGCGAGTTCCCGGCATCATGACCATCGCCGAGGAGTCCACGGCCTGGCCCGGTGTCACCCAGCCGACATTCAACGGCGGACTGGGGTTCGGCTTCAAGTGGAACATGGGCTGGATGCATGACTCGCTCGACTATGTCAGTCACGAGCCGATCCATCGCCAGTATCACCACAATGAGATGACCTTCTCGATGGTCTATGCCTACAGCGAGCGCTTCATCCTGCCCATCTCCCACGACGAAGTGGTGCATGGCAAGGGCTCGCTGATCGCAAAGATGCCCGGTGACCGCTGGCAGCAACTGGCCAATCTGCGCGCCTATCTCGGATTCATGTGGGCCCATCCAGGCAGGAAGCTCCTGTTCATGGGGTCGGAGTTCGCCCAATCGCATGAGTGGAACAGCGGGAAGGGCCTGGAATGGTGGCTGCTGGAGTTCGCCGAGCATTCCGGGGTTCTCGCGGCAGTGAGCGACCTCAATCGCGTGTACCAGTCCACTCCCGCCCTGTGGCAGCTCGATGACAGTCCCACAGGCTTCGAGTGGCTCAACGCCAATGACGCAGCCGCCAATGTCTTCAGCTGGCTTCGCTGGGATGAGTCGGGCAGTTGCGTTGCCGTGATCGTCAACATGTCGCCTGTACCGCATGAGCACTACCGCATTGCCTTGCCCTTCGCCGGCCCGTGGCAGGAGGCACTGAACACGGACGCGCGCGAATACGGTGGCTCAGGCATGGGCAATCTCGGTCAGGTGATGGCCAATCCCCAGAGCTGGAACGGGAAGCCGGCGAGTGCCGACATCGTGGTTCCCCCGCTTGCTGCCGTCTACCTGACCTTCACTCGCGCACGCGAGTAGTGCGCAGCACAGGGCTCAGAAGAGCGCACTGGCCAGAGCAGTGCGAGCCGGCTGCACTGCGGGGTCGTCGCCTGCGATCAGGAACAGCTCGAGAAGTCGCGCGCGGGTGCGATTGCGATCATCGCCCACTGTGGCCTTGACCGTCGCGATCAGGCGATTGAAGGCGCCCGACCAGTCAAGGCTCAGCGCCTGGGCATCAGCCAGGTCCAGCTGCGCATCGACATCACTGACAGCGGCCTGATCGTCGAGGATCGCCGACTCAGTTCGTCGGTACAGGCCCACCATCGCAAGCCCTGCCTGGGCATCGGTGTCATTTGGCGCTGCTTCCAGCAGCAGTCGGTAGGCCTGCTCGGCGCCCACCCAGTCGCCGGCCTCAATCGCATCGAAGGCCGCTACGAATCGCGGATCCACGGGCGGCTCGCTTGATTCCTCGGCTGCACCTGTCGAAGGCGCGCCGACCGTGCCGGTCACGCCTTGCTGGGCAGCGAGCTTCATCACCTCGTCAAGGATCAGGCGGATCTGGGCCTCCGGCTGAGCTCCTTGGAACATCTGGACCGGTTGACCCTTGATGACCGCGAAGACCGATGGAATCGACTGCACCTGGAAGGCCTGCGCAACGCGCGGTGAGGCATCCACATCGATCTTGGCCAGGATCCACCTGCCACCCGCCTCGGCAGCCAGCCTCTCCAGAATCGGCGACAACTGCTTGCACGGTCCGCACCAGGTCGCCCAGAGGTCCAGGACGACGGGGACGGAGTTCGACTGGTCCAGCACCGCAGTGGGGAAGGTCTCATCGTCGACGTCGATCACCACGCCCGCTGGCGCATTGGCCAGTGCCGCTACTGCTTGCTCCTGCTGCTGTCGGGCTGCGGCAAGCGCCCCGAGGTCGATGGCGCCCCGACCGGCGAATGGTGTCGTCACAGTTGCCATTCTTCCCTATGCGGTTTCGGGCAGGTACTACCGGAGCAGGCCTCGGTT
>JBAYUM010000110.1:0-6814 GCA_041675125.1 Candidatus Nanopelagicales bacterium | reverse complement strand
CCTTGGCCTGGCACCACTCATCATTGCCGATATCTATACGGCACTCGGTCAAGCGCGCGAGAAGAACAATGTCACGATCGTGCTCATCGAGCAGTACATCGATCGCGCCCTGTCCTTCGCTGATCGCGCAATGCTCATGGTGCACGGCCACGAGGTGTGGAATGGCCCTGCAGACAGCAATGCCGATGGAATCGTCCGTGGATTCCTCAGTGGCGAGAGCGCCGCATAGGTTCCAGATCGCGACTGAAGCCCAGGTGCAATGCACCTGGGCTTCAGTCTTTTCGCTGATTTTCTAAATCGGTTGACGATTGCACTTCCTGTCCATAGGTTGCCAAGAGAACGTTCGGCAGGCGCAAGTGCAGAGGCGAAGTTCGCCAGATCATCAATGAGAGCGGGTTCGGCCATGAAGATGCTTGACGGTATTCGAGTTCTCGACCTGACGATGTGGGCGTTCTGTCCATCAGCTGGCGCCGTACTCGCTGAATGGGGAGCCGACGTCATCCATATCGAGAACCCCCGGTCTCCCGACCCTATGCGCCTCTTCGCGGGTGGCTCGCTCGAGCCGAGTGGCGCACATTGGTTCTTCAAGCACTACAACCGCGGAAAGCGCTCAATAGCCCTGGATCTTGCAAGCGATGAAGGCCGCGAAGCACTTTATGCGCTCGTGCGCGAGTCCGATGTCTTCCTGACGAGCTTCTTGCCAAAGACGCGCCAGAAATTGGGATTCGATGTCGATCAGTTGCGGGCGATCAACCCGAACATCATCTATGCAAAGGGCACAGGAGCGGGCCCCCTTGGCCCAGAGAGCCACCGTGGTGGCTATGACGGTGCTTCGTGGTGGTCGCGCGGGTCACTGGCGTCAGCAGCCATGAATGTCACGCAAACGACAACTCCGCCGGGAATGGTCGGACATGGCGACGGGATGTCAGGTCTGGTCTTTGCAGGCGGCATTTGCGCTGCGCTGTTCACGCGAGAGCGCACGGGAGAAGCTGTCGTCGTCGACTCGTCCCTCATGGGCACTGCGGCCTGGTTCAACGCGCCTGCGATCATCGGCGCGGGACTTGGCCCTGACCGTGGCATGCTCGGCAAGTTCATTCCGCGCGACATGGGTCATTGGACGGGTGCGTACTACCGAACATCTGATGATCGGTACATCCTGTTCGCGTTCTTGGGTGATCACCAGGATGAATTCGTTGACCTCTGCAATTTGATGGGTCGCCAGGAGCTCCTCGAGGATCCGCGCTTCACCACCAATGTTGAACGTGCGGCGAACACCCTCGATCTGATGCACACCCTGGATGAGACCTTCGCCACCAAGCCGCTGGCTGACTGGAAGCGGATTCTGCTGCCATCCAAGGGTGTTTGGGCACCTGTGCAGACGGTCGAGGAGATGTACGAGGATCCACAGGTGCAGGCGAACCGCATGATTCGCATGGTCCCGGATGCCAAGGAGATTCAGCCGATCGTGATGCCTCCCGTGATGTTCAATGAGGACTCCGGTCCATGCAATCCTGCGCCGGACTTCGGCCAGCACACGGATGAGGTATTGCGCGAGGTCGCCGGCATGGATGCTGCGAAGATCGCCGCATTGCGCAGCGCAGGAGCAATCGCCTAGGTGAAGACGTGACAGAACTGCAAAGTGAGCGCCTGCTGACCAGCAGATTCCTCATTCTCCTGGGATCTGCCTTCGGGGTATTCCTGGCAAACGGCCTCATCACGCCTGTGCTGCCGCTCTTCGTGAAGAACGGGCTCGGCGGCGGCGACGTGGCCGTCGGCATAGTCGTCGCAGTCCAGGCGATCTCGGCAATAGCCGTGCGGCCCTGGCTGACCCCCAAATTCAACATCTGGGGAGTCAAGCCGATCATCATCGGAGCGATCCTTGCCAGCGCGGTGTCATTCGGCCTCAGTGGATTCGCTCCCAATATTGCAGTGCTGATCCTGCTGCGGTTGATCTTCGGCGCAGGAATGGCGGCGCTGTTCATCGGCTGTCTGACCGCAGTGACCTCGCTGGTCTCGCCGATGCGCTCGGGCGAGGCCATCAGCCTGTTCTCCGTTGCGCCCTATCTGAGCATGGGCGTCGGACCGATCATCGGCGTGGCCATTTTCCACGCGTTCGGGTACGTCACCTCATTCCTCGCCGCGGGGGTCGTCGCGCTCCTGGGTGTGCTTCCCCTGCTGTTCTACAAGTCGATTCCGATCGAAGAACCCGCTGAGGGCGAGGAGCTACCCGAGCTCAAGCGCTTCTACAAGCCAGCGGTGATGCCCGGGGTCGTGATCGCATTGGGCATCGTGGGCATGCTGTCATTCGGCGCCTTCATGCCTCTGTTCGCGCCCGAGGTTCCCGGCCTTGAAGTGCAGATCGCCTTCCTGGTCCTGGCCGCAGTTGTGCTGCTGATGCGCACCGCCGGTGGTCGGATTCCCGATCGGCTCGGTCCGAAGAGAACGGGCATCTACTCGACGACAGCCCTCATCATCGGCATGGCCGGCCTGGCTGCTGCCATGGTCGGGTGGTGGGCATACCTCGCGATCGTGCCGTTCGCCATCGGTCAGGCCCTGCAGTATCCGGGCCTGTTGAAACTGACACTCGATGGAATCTCGGAGCGGGATCGTCCAGTGGCGATCTCGACCTTCACCCTGTTCTTCGACCTGTCGCAGGGATTCGGTGGGCTCTTCGTTGGCGTGGTTGCAGCTATCGGAGGCTACCGATCGGTGTTCGGCGCCTCCGCAGTGTGCGCCTTCATCGGCCTCATGATCCTGTTGGCTATCGTCATCCCGCGCTATGAGGCTTCGCAGCGTGACTTGAAAGACCAGACCATTACCCTCTGATCGCTGGAGTATGACTGTGCGCATTCGCACGCGTTCGAACGACGCGCAAGCTGTTGAGCCGCTTGTAACGCCGAAGTTCTTCCTGGTGCTCGTGGCGGCATTCACCTTCTTCGTCGGAGTCGGCATGACGCTGCCGATCCTCCCGGTGTTCGTTCATAGCGAACTCGGCGGTTCGAGCGTCGAGATCGGATTGGTCGTTGCCGTTCAGGCACTGTCGGCGATCCTGGTACGTCCGTGGATCAATCCTCGGATCGTGCGCTACGGCTCAGTGCCAATCATCGTCTGGGCTGCTGCCTTCGGTGCGCTGAGCATCGCCTTGATGCCACTGTCACCGAATGTGATTGCGCTCATCGGCCTGCGGCTGGTGCTCGGCGGTGCGCAGGCCGCGATGATGGTGGCGATGCTGTCGTCGGTCATGGCCTGGGTCAGCGACTGGCGCAGGGCTGAGGCAACCAGCGTGTTCTCAGTCGCTCCCTATATTGGTCTGGCGATCGGGCCTGTTGTCGGCCAGTTGATCTACAACGGTGCGGGCTATGAGGCGGCCTTCCTGACCGCTGGGGTCATCGCCTTCGTGGGGGCGCTGCCCGTGGTGACCCTGCGCAAGTCGGATATCAAGATGGGCGATCTCGCTGGGCTCGACGGGGCTGGGAAACCCCCGACGTTCTACCTCCCAGCGCTGCTTCCCGGAACCGTCCTGGCACTCGGCATCGTCGGGATGGTCGGCATGAACGCCTTCCTGCCGTTGTACGCACCAACCCTGGGCACCAGCCAGGTCCAGTGGATGTTCTTCTTCTACTCCGCAGTCGTCCTCTCAGTGCGGTTGTTCGGCCGCCGGATCCCGGATCGCATCGGGCCCCGCAAGGCGGGCATCGCTGCGACCGTCTCGATCGTGATCGGTCTCACGCTGATGGCGGTCACTCCGTCGTGGCAGGGCATCTACCTGGCGATCGTGCCCCTGGCCATCGGCATCGCGCTGCAATACCCCGGCTTGATGGCCCTGGTCCTGAGTGACGTTGACGATCGAACCCGACCTTCGGCGATCTCGACCTTCACCATGTTCTTCGACATCGCTCAGGGACTCGGCGGACTTGTCGTCGGCCTTGCTGCCGCAGTGGGTGGCTACCGCTCGGTCTTCGGGGTGGGCGCGGTGTGCTCGGTCATCGGCCTGACGATCCTGGTCGGATTCGTGCTTCCGCGGTATGCCCGGTCAGCAGCTGCGAGCTCGACCAATCCCACGGTCTAGAGGGTGCAAAACTGCTACTTTGACCTCATTCTGCGCCTGACCGGGCAGATTTGCGAATGATTGATCCTGGATGGGGAACACGTGGCACAGCCTGGCGGAGTACCGCTCGAGCGCGGCATCACGGATCCTCTGGATGCCCTGTGGACGCGCGAGCCTGATTCGGTGCGTCGCACGGTGACGATCACGGCTGCCCCGATCAATGGCTGGGACGGTGGCTACCACGTGGTGGGCATCGCCCGCGACATCGTGATCGGCCCGGACCGCTCGATCCAGCTGGAGCAGGCGGCGCGTCTCGTAGCGAACATGGACCCGATCGGCAAGGTCAAGACGATGACCGTCACCGACGCATCCGGCCCGCGCAATCTCACTGACCTGGTCGTCGGCCGCAACATCGGTGCCGGCTGGCGCTCCATCCTGGCCAAGTTCGACGATCCCGTCGCCGATGACTCGCTTGCCGGCGCACTGCTCGACGACATGTCAGGCATCCGCCATGTGGCCGGCTATGGACGCATCACTGCGGGCCCTCAGCCATTGGGCTTCCTGGCGGGCTCGCCGCAGATCGGCACCTGTGCGGGCTGGATGGCCGGCGGGGTCGCGGCCAACGCGAGCGAGGTGAGCATCCTGGGCGATCTTCCGTGGGCTCCGAGCATGGAGCAGCTCGTGACCGACGAGGGTGACTGGCACCAGGAGGAGTCCGCGTCGCCCGGGAGCATGCAGCGTCGTCGACTGCTTGATGTCCGTCCCGTCCAAGGTGGCGGGACTGAGCTACGCATGTGGTTCCGTGACTCCCGCTTCGCCGGCTCGGACGACGATCGCGGACTCCACGAGTATGTCGTCCTGGGTCGACTCGATGCCTCGGGCCTGCTTGCCGGGGCGAAGGCGCAACCGCGTAGCCTTCCCATGGGTGACTGCCCGTTGGCAGCCGAGCATGTCTCGCTGCTGGACGGCCGCCCGGTCGACAGGATCGATGAGGGTGTTCGTGCCCACCTGCGCGGTGAACTCGGGTGCACGCATCTCAACGATGCCATGAGATTTCTCCGTTCCGCCAAGCCGATGCTGAATCTGTTGAGTTGAGAGTGAGGTCCACCATGGAAGAACTAGAGGGCGAACTGCGCGTTTGGCTCAACGAGGCACTGCCGGCCTGGCAGGCGCAATGGCCTGATCAGGACACGTGGGAGGCCAAGTGCGACTGGCAGCGCCGCATGGCCGACGGCAAGTGGGCGACTGCGAGCTGGCCGGTGGAGTTCGGTGGTCGTGGGCTCGGCACCCTTGAGGTACTGGCGATCGAAGACGTCGTTGCGTCCTACGGTGCGCCTCAGATCCCGGGAATGATCGGCCTCAAGAACGTGGCCCCGACGCTGATGAAGTTCGGCAACGAGGAGCAGCGCAAGCATGTCGCTCGCATCGGCAATACCGACGAGGTGTGGTGCCAGGGCTTCAGCGAGCCCGGCGCCGGGTCCGACCTGGCCTCGCTTCGCACGCGCGCAGTGATTGATGGTGACGAGTTCGTCATCAATGGCCAGAAAGTGTGGACGTCGAATGGCATGCACGCCAGTCACATGCAGTTGCTCGCCCGCACAGATCCCGATGCCCCGAAGCACAAGGGCATCTCGGCGATCATCGTGCCGATGAACACCCCTGGCGTAGAAGTGCGTCCGATCAAGCAGATCAACGGCGGCGCGGAATTCGCCGAAGTGTTCTTCACGGATGCGCGGGTTCCCCTTGCGAACCTGATCGGCCCCCTGCATGACGGCTGGGGTGTCACCATGACCACCCTCGGTCATGAGCGCGCTGGTGTTGCAGTGTTTGCCGGGCGTCTCGAAGCACGTATCCGCTCACTTGTCGAGGAAGTCACCAAGCGCGATGAGGGTGTTTCGCCAGTCATCGCCGATGAGCTTGCCGAGCACTATGTCGAGAGTCGTGTTCTTGGAATGATGGGTCGCGCGATGCTTGCCAAGATTGCCTCGGGAGGAACGCCTGGCTCGGAGCAGTCAGTCATCAAGATGGTGTGGAGTGAACTCAGTCAGCGTGTTGATACGACGATCATGGAACTCTCTGGAGTGTCCGGTGTCACTGGCGAGAACTCGGAAGTGACACAGGGTTACCTGACTGCTCGCTCAGCAACGATTGCGGCGGGCACCTCCGACATCGTCAAGAACATCATTGGTGACCGCGTCCTCGGTCTGCCACGCGACTAATTGAACTTCAGAGAAGGAATCCATTGTGAATAACTCAACGACAACCGCGGCAGAGCGAGCAGAATTTCGGGCGAGTGTCCGCGACTTCCTTGCCAACACGTCACCCGAGTCCCGAGTGCGTGAAGTCATCGCGACCGGCACAGGCATTGACGAGACTGCCTGGCGAGGACTTGCTACTGACCTTGGCATCGCCGGCCTCCTCATTCCCGAGCAGTTCGGTGGGCAGGGCATGGGAATGGCCGAGATGGCTGTTGCACTGGAGGAGGCATCGCGAGCACTTGCTGTCGTGCCCCTGCTGAGTTCAGGCGTCCTTGCGCCTATCGCCATCCAGCTCGCGGATGACGCGGAGGCTTCAGCAAAGTACCTTCCCGGCCTTGCCGATGGCAGTTCGATCATGACCCTGGCACTTCTTGACGGTGCAGGCACCACGACTGTGGCTCGCGATGAGAACGGCTGGAGCGTCTACGGCTCGAAGACCGCCGTGCTCAATGCCAACATCGCCTCGCAGGTACTAGTCCTGGCAAGCACCCTCAATGGAACCGGCCTG
>JBAYUM010000109.1:0-6885 GCA_041675125.1 Candidatus Nanopelagicales bacterium | reverse complement strand
TCGGCGGTGCGCAGGCGGTGGCAATGCTCGCCTTCGGCGTCGAGCTGCCCGACGGTCAGCGCTGCGAGCCCGTCGACCTGGTCACTGGCCCGGGCAATATCTATGTCACGGCCGCCAAGCGCGCCCTGCAGGGGGTGATCGGCATCGACAGCGAGGCAGGTCCCACCGAGGTGGCGATCCTTGCCGACGACTCGGCGAACCCGGTGCACCTGGCCGCCGATCTCATCAGCCAGGCCGAGCACGACACCATGGCTGCCGCGGTGCTGGTGACGCCCTCGGTCGCGCTGGCAGACGCGGTGCAGGCCGAAGTCGCACGTCAGGTTCCGCTGAACAAGCACAGCGAGCGCATCACCCAGGCACTTGCCGGCAAGCAGAGCGCTGTCGTGCTCGTCGATGATCTGGAGGCCGGTCTCATGCTGGTCGACCGATACGCCGCCGAGCACCTCGAGATCCAGACCGTCGATGCGCGCGAGTGGGCGATGCGCGTGCGCAATGCCGGTGCCATCTTCATCGGGGCCTGGGCGCCGGTCACGCTCGGCGACTATGCCGCGGGCTCGAATCACGTACTGCCGACGGCCGGAGCGGCCCGGCACTCTTCGGGCCTTTCCGTGCAGTCCTTCCTGCGCGGCATCCATGTCATCGAGTACGACGAGAATGCCCTGCGCGAGATCGCTCCCCATGTCGTCGCCCTTGCGCATGCTGAGGATCTGCCCGGTCACGGTGCGGCGATCCAGCAGCGCTTTCCCGATCTCGAGCTGTCATGACCGCATTCACGCCGCCGATTCGCGAGGATCTGGCGGATTCGCAGCCCTATGGCGCTCCACAGCTCGATGTGCCGGTGCGCCTGAATGTGAATGAGAATCCCTTTGCGCTGCCCGCTGAGCTGGCCACCGCGATCGGGCAGGCCGTGGCGCAGATCGCCCCTGAGCTCAATCGCTATCCCGACCGTGAGGCGGTTGCCCTGCGCGAGGAGCTGGCGAACTACCTGGCGCGTGAATCGGGTGTTGAGGTGGTCGGAGATCAGGTGTGGCCGGCCAATGGCTCCAATGAGGTGATGCACCAGATCTTCCTGGCCTTCGGCGGTCCTGGACGCACGGCGATCAGCTTCGATCCGACGTACTCGATGTATCCGGAGTATGCGCGTGACACGTTCACGCGCTATCTCACGTTTCCCCGCAAGCAGGACTTCGGCATCGATCCCGCCGCCGCTGTTGCTCTGATCAAGGACAAGCGGCCCTCGATCGTGCTGCTGACCTCGCCCAATAATCCAACCGGCACGGCACTGCCCACCGGCGATCTCATCGTGATCGCAGATGCAGCCCTTGCGCACAACGCGGTGCTGGTCGTCGACGAGGCCTATGCCGAGTTCCGTCATGCCGGTACGCCGAGCGCGCTCGAACTGCTCGGCGACTATCCCAACCTCATCGTGTCGCGCACCATGAGCAAGGCCTTCGGCCTGGCCGGCGCGCGTGTGGGCTACGCCATTGCAGATGTGCGCCTGATCGATGCGCTGCGCATCGTTCGCCTGCCCTATCACCTGTCTGCGGTGACACAGGCAGTCGCGATCACTGCCCTGCAGCACTCAGAAGTGCTGCAGCAGCAGGTGGACACCCTGCGCGAGGAACGCGATGCGCTGTCCGTCTGGCTGGTCGGCCAAGGCTTCACCGTCGCCCCCAGCGATGCGAACTTCATCCTGTTCGGCATGTTCAAGGATCGCGATGTCGTCTGGCAGTCGCTGCTCGATCAGGGCGTGCTCATCCGGCAGACCGGACCGCAGGGCTGGCTGCGCGTCAGCATCGGCACTCCGGTGGAGAACGATAGGTTCAGGCTGGCGCTCGAGCGAGCGTCCGGAACCGAACAGGAGGCGGCCCAATGAGCCGGACCGCACGCGTTGAACGCAAGACCAAGGAGAGCTCGGTGCTCGTCGAGCTCGATCTCGATGGCACAGGCGTGCATACGATCGACACCGGCGTTCCGTTCTACGACCACATGCTGTCGCAGCTCTCCAAGCATGGTCTCATCGACCTCGTGGTGCAGACCAAGGGCGATCTGCACATCGACGCGCACCACACTGTTGAGGACACGGCCCTTGCCGTGGGCCAGGCGATCAACGAGGCGTTGGGCGATCGCGCCGGTCTTCGTCGCTTCGGCGATGCAGCGGTACCGCTCGATGAGACCCTCGTGCAGGCCGTGGTCGATCTGTCAGGTCGCCCGTACCTCGTGCACGAGGAACCAGAGCTCGTCGAGCTCATCGGAACCTATGACACCTCGTTGACTCGGCACATCTGGGAGTCGCTGGTGGCCACCTCGCAGATCACCCTGCATGTGCGGGTGCTGTCAGGTCGCAATGCGCATCACATGGTTGAGGCGCAGTTCAAGGCCGTCGCCCGTGCCCTACGGGATGCCGTCACGCCGGATCCGCGAGTGGTCGGCGTCCCTTCGACGAAGGGGACTCTCACCGCATCGTGAACGCGCCATCAGTACACATCCTTGATTATGGTTCCGGCAATCTCCGCTCTGCTCATCGCGCCCTGGAGCGGGTGGGTGCGCAGGTCACGGTCAGTGCCGACTACGACGCGGCATTCGAGGCTGATGGCCTGCTGGTCCCTGGCGTTGGGGCCTATGCCGCCTGTATGGAGGGCATTCGCCGGGTGCGCGGCGAGATGCTCGTCGACCGCCGCCTTGCTGGTGGGCGTCCGGTGATGGGCATCTGCGTGGGCATGCAGGTGATGTTCGACCATGGGGTCGAACACGGCATCCAGACCCCTGGTCTGGGGGAGTGGCCCGGCGTGGTCGAGCAGTTGCAGGCACCGATCCTGCCGCATATGGGCTGGAACACCGTTGCGGTGGCCCACGATTCCGTGCTGTTCGACGGGGTGCTGGGTGAGCGCTTCTACTTCGTGCACTCCTATGCCGTGCGCACCTGGGACTTCGAGGCAGCCGATCCCAGGCGCACCGCTCCGCATGTCACGTGGAGCCATCACGGTGAGGACTTCGTCGCCGCCGTCGAGAATGGGCCTCTGTGCGCCACGCAGTTCCACCCGGAGAAGTCAGGCGATGCGGGCCTGCACCTGCTGGAGAACTGGGTCAGGTCCCTCACCTGAGTCTTCGCCGAGCACGATTGAGCACTCGCATGGGCGCGACCGCATAGGGGAGCGGTGCTCGAGTCCAATAAGGTTGCCGCTGTGTCTGCACAAGCCCCGCTCGTACTCTTGCCCGCTGTCGATGTCGCCGAGGGCAAGGCCGTTCGCCTGACCCAGGGCAAGGCCGGAACCGAGAAGGACTACGGCTCACCGATCGATGCCGCTCGTGACTGGGTCAATCAGGGCGCCGAGTGGATCCACCTCGTCGATCTCGACGCAGCCTTCGGCCGGGGCTCGAATGCTCCGCTGCTCAAGCACGTGGTCGCCGATGTGCGGCAGAGCGTCAAGGTCGAGCTATCCGGCGGCATCCGTGACGACGAGTCATTGAAGGCCGCCCTGGCAACCGGCTGCACCCGTGTCAACCTCGGCACCGCGGCCCTGGAGGATCCCGAGTGGACCGAGAAGGTCATCCGCGAGTACGGCGAGCAGATCGCCGTCGGTCTCGATGTGCGCGGACACACCCTTGCTGCTCGTGGCTGGACCCAGGAGGGCGGCGATCTGTGGGAGACCCTGGGTCGCCTCGATGAGGCCGGCTGCCATCGCTATGTCGTGACCGATGTGGCCAAGGACGGCATGATGCACGGGCCGAACCTGCACTTGCTCAAGGAGGTCATCAAGGCGACGCGTCGCCCGGTCATCGCCTCGGGCGGCATCTCGCATCTCGAGGACATCCACAAGCTCGCTGAACTCGTGCCCGACGGCATCGAGGGAGCAATCATCGGCCGTGCACTGTACGAGCAGGCCTTCTCGCTGCCCGAGGCCCTCGCTGCCGCGCAGTCGCGCTTCGATCCCTACACCTGGGGGCCTCCACAGCCGTGACGGTTTCCATTCGAGTCATTCCATGCCTCGATGTTGACGAAGGTCGCGTGGTCAAGGGCGTGAACTTTCTCGATCTTCGAGATGCAGGCGATCCCGTCGAGCTCGCGGCGCGCTACAACGCCGAAGGCGCAGATGAGCTCATCTTCCTCGACATCACCGCATCCAGCTCAGACCGTTCGACGATGTACGACGTCGTCAGCCGCACTGCCGAATCGGTCTTCATTCCCCTGACGGTTGGCGGCGGCGTTCGTGTGGTCAACGACTTCGATCGCCTGCTGCGTGCAGGTGCCGACAAGGTCAGCCTGAATACCTCGGCGATCGCAGACCCCGATCTGCTGAGCGATGCGGCGGAGCGCTTCGGCTCACAGTGCGTCGTGCTGAGCATCGATGCCCGACGCTGCCCTGAAGGCGTCTTCACTGAGAGCGGCTTCGAGGTGACCACACATGGCGGTCGTCGCAGCACCGGCATCGATGCTGTTGCCTGGGCCATCGAGAGCACTCGCCGAGGGGCAGGGGAGATCCTGCTGAACTCGATGGACGCTGATGGAACCAAGAACGGCTATGACCTTGCGCTCATCGAGATGGTGCGGCGTGAGGTGACCGTGCCGCTCATCGCCAGCGGAGGGGCAGGCAAGCTCGATGACTTCGTGCCGGCTGTCGTGGCAGGTGCTGACGCCGTGCTCGCTGCAAGTGTCTTCCACTTCGGCCAATTGCGCATCGACCAGGTCAAGCAGGCCCTGGCCGATGCCGACTTCCCTGTTCGCTGACGCAATGGCGCTGGTTGATCCGTGCAGCCGCGTGGGTCTACAGGCTCAGGTCGGCCGAGTTGAAGATGGCCACGGCATCGGCGGCACCGGTGACCTGGACGCTGACCTCGGTGCGACCGTAGAGGCGCATCACCAGATCAAGTGGTGACCCGGTGAGGGTGACGATCGGTGAGCCCGTCTTGATGGCAAAGGCTGCTGCGGGGACATCAGTGCGCTGGATCTCCACGCCGAGCGAGACACCTCGCAGGGCGACGCGGCCCATCTTGGTCGCCCGCTTGTAGAGCACCTCGTTGAGCTCTGGATCATCTGCTCGCGGAGTCCAGTTGGGCTGGGCGCGACGAACATCCTCGGCGTGCACGGCGAACTCGACGATATTGGCGGCGGCATCGACTGCTGCGATGGAGAACGGCGACCAGCGAGGCGGTCCCTGACGCAGGGTTGCCACCAGCTCGTCATACGGGCGTGCTGCCGCCTCGGCCTGCACCTTGCTCGTCCAGTTGGCCAGTTGGGCAACGACGATGCCGACTGCGGCATCGGGCCTGCCCTCGCGGATCACCACATGGGCTGCCAGATCTCGGGCAGTCCATCCCTCGCACAGCGTGGGCGCATCGGGGCCCACGGCAAGCAGGAGATCGGCGAGATTATTTCGCTCGCCATGGACCAGGGTTGAGGTGCTCATTGCTCCATCATGTCTCACCGGCACAATGGGGTCCATGTCCTCACGTGAAGAACTCCTCGCGGCTGTGCACTTCAATGCCGATGGGCTGGTGCCGGCGATTGCCCAGCAGGTCGGCTCCGGCGAGGTGCTCATGATGGCGTGGATGAACCGCGAGGCGCTCGAACTCACCCTGCAGACCGGGGACGCCACGTACTACTCGCGCAGTCGGGCAGAACTGTGGGTCAAGGGTGCCACCTCGGGCAATCGGCAGCGCGTGCTCGGCGTCGCGGCCGACTGCGATGGCGACACTTTGCTGCTTCAGGTCGAGCAGACCGGGGCGGCCTGCCACACCGGCACTCGCACCTGCTTCGACGCAGTGAGCGTGGAGGTTGCCTCGTGACCGCAATTCTGGGCTCGCGTACCGGAGTCGTGGCGCCAGATCTCGACGCCTTCCGCGAACTGGCACGCGAGCGTCGCGTCATCCCGGTGGTGCGCCGTCTGCTTGCCGATGGCCTGACGGCCGTGGGGCTCTTCCAGTCCCTGTGCGGTGATCGCGCCGGCACCTTCCTCCTTGAATCCGCGGAGCAGGGCAAGCAGTGGTCGCGGTACTCCTTCGTCGGGGTGCGAGCAGCCGCGATGCTGACAGACGAGTTCGGCAAGGCGCGCTGGGTCGGTCGGGTGCCCGATGGCGTGCCCAGGGAGGGCTCGCCCGTCGAGATCCTGCGCGACACCGTTGCACTGCTGCAGAGCGATCCGCTGCCCGGACTGCCACCGCTGACCGGTGGCATGGTCGGGTATGTCTCATACGACATGGTGCGCCACTGGGAACGGCTGCCGGACGCCAATCCCGATGAGATCGGCGTGCCCGATATGGCCTTCCTGCTCGCCACTGATCTCGCAGTCCTCGATCATGCAGAGGGCTCGGTGCTGCTCATCGCCAATGCGATCAACTACGACGCCACCGGCGAGCGGGTCGACGAGGCCTGGGCTGATGCGGTACGCAGACTCGATGCCATGCAGGCCGATCTCTCGGCAGGACATGCGCATGTGCCTTCGACCTTCGACCCCAATGCCGCTCCCGAGGTCACCTCCTGGACCGAGCAGTCCAAGTACATCGCTGATGTCGATCGCGCTCGTGAGTACATCAGGGCCGGTGATGCCTTCCAGATCGTGCTTTCGCAGCGGTTCTCGACTCCATGCCCTGCTCCGGCCCTCGACGTGTATCGCATCCTGCGCACCACTAATCCGAGCCCGTACATGTATCTGGTGCGCATCCCCGAGCTCGACGGCGATGCCCTCAGTGATCGCCTTGCCTTCGAGATCGTCGGCTCTTCCCCCGAGGCGCTGGTCACGGTGCAGCAGGGGCACTGCGTCGTGCATCCCATCGCCGGAACCCGCAAGCGCGGTGAGACGGTCGAGGAGGATGCCGAACTGGCCGATGAGATGCTCGCTGATCAGAAGGAGCGCGCTGAGCACCTGATGCTCGTCGATCTGGCTC
>JBAYUM010000108.1:0-6972 GCA_041675125.1 Candidatus Nanopelagicales bacterium | reverse complement strand
TCCCGGAGGATTCGGTGTGCGCGGCATTGAAGGCAAGCTCGGTGCACTGACCTACGCGCGTACCCATGGCATCCCGACCCTGGGCCTTTGCCTTGGCCTGCAGTGCATGGTGATCGAGTACTCGCGCAATGTCGCCGGGCTCGAGGGTGCCAACTCGCTGGAGTTCGACGAGTCGACCCCGCATCCGGTTGTCGCCACGATGGCTGACCAGCGCGACGTGGTCTCCGGAGAGCGTGACATGGGCGGCACCATGCGCCTTGGTCTGTACCCGGCAAAGCTCCAGGAGGGCTCGGTTGTCGCAGGCGCCTATGGGGCGCCGTATGTCGACGAGCGCCACCGTCACCGCTATGAGGTCAACAACGCCTACCGAGGGCAGCTGGAGGAGGCCGGCCTGGTGTTCTCGGGCACCTCGCCCGATGGGCGCCTTGTCGAGTTCGTCGAGCTTCCGGTCGAGGTGCATCCGTACTACGTCTCCACCCAGGCCCATCCGGAGTTCCGGTCGCGTCCCACGCGGGCGCATCCGCTCTTCGCCGGTCTTGCCGCAGCCGCACTCGTGCGCCAGCAGCAGCGTTCAGCCATCCATGCCTGATGGCGGAGCGTCCTGACGAGGAGTGGACAGCAGCGGTCGCCGATGGCGGCGAGCCGACGCCGACCTTGAAGTCCGAGGTGGGCTTCGAGGGCAAGGTCTGGGACGTGCGCACGGACACGCTCGAATTCGGCGGCCAGACGATCGTGCGCAACATCATCATTCACCCTGGGGCCGTTGGCATTGTGGCGATCGACGACCACGATCGCGTGCTCCTCATCCGCCAGTACCGCCATCCGGTCGGCATGCATATCTTCGAGCCGCCGGCAGGCCTGCTCGATGTGCAGGGCGAGCCGCCGGCCATGACCGCTCAGCGCGAGCTGGCCGAGGAGTCGGGCTATGAGGCGCGCACCTGGCACACGCTCGTCGACTTCCTGAATTCGCCGGGAGGGTCCAGCGAGGCGATCAGGATCTACCTGGCCCGGGATCTGACCCCGATCCCAGGCGGCCGTCCCTACACGGGCGAGGCGGAGGAGGGATTCCTGCCTCGGGCATGGGTTGATCTCGACGAGGCCAAGGATCTCGTGCTCTCGGGCGCCGTGAGCGGCCCGACGGCGGTTGCCGGCATTCTTGCCGCCTGGGCTGCGCGTGCCTGCGGCTGGCAGCATCTTCGTCCCGCGGACGCACCCTGGACGATGCGCGAGTCGCTGCTGTCCACTGATCGAGTCGCCACGCGATTCAGCAAGCATGGACTTGCCTAAGTGCTGCTCGATCGTGAGATCTCCGGCTACCTCAATCACCTGGCGATTGAGCGGGGGCTCGCGGCCAACACGCTGGCGGCCTATCGGCGTGATCTGGCGCGGTACGACTCCTGGTGCCAGGATCGTCAGCTGACATCTGCAAGTGCGATCGCCGAGTCGGATATCTCCGACTTCGCTGCCGATCTGCGCGATCCAAGTGTCGGAGTACCCCTGGCAGCTTCGAGTGCAGCGCGAGTGCTCGTTGCCGTGCGCGGCTTTCACCGCTTCGCACTCGACGAGGGCATAGCGCCGAACGACCCGAGTCATCGCATCTCCGTGCCTTCGATCTCGAAGCGACTGCCCAAGGCCTTGACCTATGACCAGATCAGCTCGCTGCTGAAGGCGGCCGGCGACAATGAGACCCCCAGCGGCCTGCGCGACCGCGCCCTTGTCGAGCTGCTGTATGGCACGGGGGTGCGCATCAGCGAGGCCGTGGGCCTGGACCTGGATGACATCAACCTCGTGGATCGCTCGATGGTGGTCACCGGCAAGGGCAGCAAGCAGCGGCTTCTGCCGCTCGGCGACTACGCCATCACCGCGCTGGAGGAGTTCCTCGTTCGAGGCCGACCGGCGCTCGTGCTCAAGGGTCGGGGCACGCCCGCAGCCTTCGTCAACGTCCGTGGTGCCCGCCTGTCGCGCCAGAGCGCCTACGGAGTGGTCCATCAGGCAGCCGAGCGCGCCCAGCTGGGGGTGGAGGTCAGCCCGCACACCCTGCGCCACAGCTATGCCACCCACCTGCTCCAGGGGGGAGCAGATGTCAGGGTGGTCCAGGAGCTGCTGGGCCATGCCTCCGTCACGACGACCCAGATCTACACGGCGGTGACTGCCGACACGCTCCGAGAGGTCTATGCCACGAGTCATCCACGTGCTCGCGGCCAGGGCCGTTAGGCTCTGGGGTTCGGGCACGACATTGGGAGAGGACGGACATGGATTCGGAAGTGCAGCCAGCGGGAGACCCTGCGGCAGCCGCGCCCTCGATCCCTGAGCCCGCCCCCCTGACCACTCACGGCCCGGCACGGGTCATCGCCATGGTCAACCAGAAGGGCGGGGTGGGCAAGACCACCTCGACGGTGAGCCTGGGAGCGGCAATCGCGGGCTATGGCCGCCGGGTGCTGCTCGTCGACTTCGATCCGCAGGGCGCGCTGTCCGTTGCCCTGGGCGTGAACCCCAATGAGATGGATCGCACGGTCTACAACGTGCTCACCGACGCTGAGTGCGATGTTCGCGATGTCGTGCTCACCACCGAGGTCGAGAACCTCGACCTGCTCCCGAGCAACATCGACCTGTCGGCCGCAGAGCTCCAGCTGGTCAGCGAGGTCGGCCGCGAATACGCCCTTGGCCGTGCCCTGGCGCCGCTGCTGCCCGACTACGACTTCGTCCTGATCGACTGCCAGCCCTCCCTGGGCCTGCTCACGCTGAACGCGCTCACGGCGAGCACCGGAGTGATCGTGCCGATGGAGACCGAGTACTTCGCACTGCGCGGCGTGGCACTGCTGCAGGACACGATCAACAAGGTCAAGGCACGCCTGAACCCGGATCTGGTCATCCTTGGCGTGCTGCCCACCATGTACGACCCGCGCACCCTGCACAGCCGCGAGGTGCTCACCACTGTTCAGCAGGCCTTCGGCGACCAGGTGTTCAAGACGGCGATCCATCGCACCATCAAGTTCCCGGACGCTGCCGTTGCCGGTGAGCCGATCACGACCTTTGCCCCAAGCAGCGCTGGCGCTGAGTCCTACCGCCAACTTGCGCGGGAGGTTCTAGCCCGGTGACCGGGATGGAAACAGCGCAAGAACTGGCGATCGCCGACCAGCCAGAGTCCAATGGCAGTGCAAGTGAGAGCTTCTCGGTACGGGTCGGTGACTTCGAAGGCCCGTTCGACCTGCTGCTGACGCTGATCTCCAAGCACAAGCTGGAAGTGACCGAGCTTGCGCTGCACACCGTGACCGACGAGTTCATCTCCTATATCCGTGCGCAGGGCAAGGCCTGGGACCTCGACGAGACCAGCAGCTTCCTCGTGGTCGCCGCCACCCTGCTCGATCTCAAGGCCGCGCGCCTGCTGCCAAGCGGCGAGGTCGAGGACGAGGAGGACCTGGCCCTGCTCGAAGCACGCGACCTGCTGTTCGCGCGCCTGCTGCAGTACCGCGCCTACAAGGAGGTCTCGGCGATCTTCGCCGAGAGCATGGCGCACGCCAACAAGAGCTTCCCGCGCACCGTCGGGCTCGAGCCGCAGTTCGCCGCCCTGCTGCCCGAGGTTCTCCTCGGCCTTGGCCCAGACCAGTTCGCGGCCCTTGCTGCCAAGGCCTTGGCGCCGAAACCGATCGAAGAGGTGTCTGTCGCGCACGCGCATGTGCAGCGGGTCAACGTGCGCGAGCAGGCGATGATCATCGTCGATCGACTGCGCCGCCATCGGACGAGCACCTTCAGGGCGCTCATCGCCGACTGCGACACCACTCTGCTCGTCGTGGGCCGCTTCCTCGCGCTGCTCGAGCTGTACCGCGAGGCTGTCGTGGCCTTCGAGCAGATCACCCCGCTGGGTGACCTCACCATTCGATGGACGGGCGACGACGAGACCGAGATCGAGGTCACCGATGAGTTCGATGTCGAGCGCGACATCGACGCCAGCGCGGCCGAAGGCGATGAGCAGGCACCTGACGCAGTCGATGCCCAAGGACAGCCTGCAGGGAATGAAGATGCAATGAAGGAGACCGGCGATGAGTGAAGTGGTGAACGAGGACCTCCAGCCGGAGCAGGGCGTGCCTGAGACCACCGGACCCGAGGAGATTGCGCCCGAGGAGGCCGTGCAGGAGGGGATCGTCCAGGAGGAGATCGCCGACTTCGAGGAGCCGGAAGAACTCGGTGCTCCGAGTTTGTCGGCGGCCATCGAGGCCCTGCTGCTGCTCGCAGATGAGCCCATGTCCGTCGTCGCCCTCGCGCAGGCCACCCGACAGCCGACCACTGAAGTCGAGGTCACCGTGCGTGCTCTGAAGCAGGAGTACGACGAGGCAGTGCGCGGCTTCGAGCTGCGCGAGATCGCCGGTGGCTGGCGCTACTACACGCGCTCTGCATGCTCCCCGCTGGTCGAGCGCTATGTGCTCGACGGACAGCAGGCACGACTGACCCAGGCCTCCCTCGAGACGCTCGCAGTGATCGCCTATCGCCAGCCGGTCACCCGCGGTCGGGTGAGTGCGGTGCGCGGCGTGAACGTCGACGGTGTGATCCGCACGCTCGTGTCACGTGGGCTGATCGAGGAGGCCGGTCACGAGCCTGAGTCGGCCGCGATCCTGTATCGCACCACGTCCACCTTCCTCGAGCGGCTCGGCATCGCCTCCCTGGATGACCTGCCACCGTTGGCCGAGCACCTGCCCGATCTTGCTGACCTCGAGGACGTCCTCGACTCCGTCGCCTTTGGTGACTGATGAGTGAGACCGAGGTTCGACTGCAGAAGGTGCTGGCCCAGGCAGGCATCGGCAGCCGTCGGCGCTGCGAGCAGCTGATCGAGCAGGGCCGCGTCAGCGTCAATGGCGAGCCCGTCGTCGAGCAGGGCATGCGCATCGATCCGGCCACGGCAGTGGTGCACGTCGACGGCCAGCGCATCCCCACCGCGCCGGACAACGTCGTACTGGTGCTGAACAAGCCCAGGGGAGTGGTCACGACCATGCAGGATGAGCAGGGTCGCGCATGCGTCGGTGATCTCGTGCAGGATCGGCCTGAGCGGCTGTTCCATATCGGTCGCCTGGATGCCGACACCGAAGGCCTGCTGCTGCTGACCAATGACGGTGAGCTGGCCAATCGGGTCGGCCATCCCTCGCATGGCGTCGACAAGACCTATGTCGCAACGGTGACCGGGCAGGTGAGCCAGCAGACCCTGCGCCGGTTGAAGAGCGGAGTCGAGCTTGACGACGGGCCGATGCAGGTCGACTCGGTGCGCATCGTTCAGCAGGCCAAGGACCGTTGCATGCTCGAGCTGGTGATCCATGAGGGCCGCAACCGCATCATCCGCCGACTGCTCGATGAGGTCGGCCATCCGGTCATCGATCTGGTGAGAACGCGCATCGGACCCATCCACCTGGGCAATCTCAGAGCGGGGCAGGTCATCGAGCTCACGGGTGCCGACTTGCATGCGCTCTATACGGCAGTCGGTCTGTAGGCTTTGCCGATGCGTGCGATCAGGGGAGCGGTGTGCCTCGAGCGAGATGATGCCGGCGAGATGATTGAAGCCGTCGGTGAGATGCTCACGGCAATCCTGGACCGCAACCAGATCACGACCGATGACATCGTCAGCGTGCTGTTCACCTGCACCCCCGATATCCACTCCGGCTTCCCTGCTGCTGCTGCACGGCAGTTCGGCTTCAGCGAGGTGCCGCTCATGTGCGCTCAGGAGATCGACGTGGAAGGTGCCCTGCAGCGCACTGTGCGCGTGATGCTGCACGTGAACACCGACCGGCCTCGCGCCGAGATCAAGCATGTCTACCTGCGCGGGGCCGAGGTCCTGCGTCCGGACGTGCAGTCGTGAGCGTTCAGGCTCCGATCGCAGTGGCTGGACCCGTCCTCGTCATCGGTGCTGGACTCATCGGCACGTCGATCGCACTGGCCCTGACGCGGGCAGGAGTCGAGGTCTGCCTGCGCGATGCCGATGCGGAGCAGTTGGCCACCGCGATCCGCCGAGGTGCAGGCGCCGAGCACGCGCTGCAGCAGCCCAGCATCGTTGTCGTGGCCGTGCCGCCGCGCTATGCGGCAGCAGTCATTGCGGATGCGTCCAAGGAATTCCCCCAAGCAACCATCACCGACGTGACCTCGGTGAAGGCCGGGGTGCTCAAGCAGGCAATCGCCGAGGGCGCCGACGCGGTACGCCTTGTCGGCGGGCATCCGATGGCCGGACGGGAGGTCTCCGGAGCCGCAGGCGCTCGCAAGGACCTCTTCGACGATCGCCTCTGGATCCTGACGGCCACCGAGCAGGCAGCAGCCGACCGTCAGGAGAACGTCCGCCGGCTCGTCACGACATGCGGTGCGGTCCCCGTGCTCATGACCCCTGCCGAGCACGATCAGGCCGTCGCTCTTGTCTCCCATGCCCCGCAGGTGGTCTCCAGCGCTCTTGCCGCCCAGCTGCTGCCCGCCAATGAGCAGTTCGTCGCCGTTGCCGGCCAGGGCCTGCGCGATATGACACGCATCGCCGCTTCGGACAGCAGCTTGTGGGTCGACATCCTCAGCCAGAATGCCGGGCCGGTGTCCGGGGTGCTGACCGGAGTGATCGATGAGTTGCAGGAGGTGCTGCATGCGCTCCAGGAGATTGCCAATGGCGACCCCGATCACCACGAGATCATCGATGCCACGCTGAAGGCCGGTGCCAAGGGTCGCTCGCGGATCCCGGGCAAGCATGGCAATCCTGAGCTTGCCTTCGCAGAAGTCGCCGTCATGGTCGAGGACAAGCCCGGCGAGCTCGCCCGGCTCTTCGTGGCAGCAGGCGAGGCGCAGATCAACCTCGAGGATGTGCGCATCGAGCATGTGCTCGGACGACCAAGCGGGCTGGTCGAGCTGTCCGTGCGCCCTGAGGTATCCGACAGCCTGATCGCTGCTCTCACCATTCGAGGCTTCGACGTGCGAGGGACTGCATGACCGACGTGCGGCCCATCATCATCGCCATCG